>DASRDJ010000165.1:0-66892 GCA_035652655.1 Terriglobales bacterium | reverse complement strand
TCACAATCAAAGCCAAGGCGGTGCGAATGAATTATCGCGCCGCGGATGGCGATGACTACGAGCTCAACCTCATCGACACGCCCGGCCACGTGGATTTTTCCTACGAGGTGTCTCGCTCACTGGCCTCGTGCGAAGGCGCGCTGCTCATCGTGGATGCATCTCAGGGTGTCGAAGCGCAAACGCTCGCCAACGCGTACCTCGCCATCAATCACGGGCTCGAAATCATTCCCGTCATCAACAAGATCGACCTGCCCAGCGCAGATATTCCGCGCGCCAAGGAGATGATCGAAGGCGCCGTCGGCCTCGACGCCTCCGACGCCTGCCTCATCAGCGCCAAGACCGGACAAGGGGTGCCCGACGTCCTCGAAGCCATCGTCAAGCGCATCCCTCCGCCGAAGGGAT
This sequence comes from Terriglobales bacterium, assembly GCA_035652655.1. Lineage (GTDB taxonomy): Bacteria > Acidobacteriota > Terriglobia > Terriglobales > Acidobacteriaceae > Gp1-AA133. Next base: position 66,490 of record DASRDJ010000165.1, on the reverse strand, counting down.
CAGCCCAGCACGCACTGCAAGCCTTGATTTTCGATTCCTGGTTCGATCCCTACCGCGGCGTGATCGTGCTCACCCGCGTATTCGAAGGCACTTTGAAGAAAGGGCAGAAGATCCGCCTCTGGTGGAACGGCCGCGTCTTGCAGGTGGAAACCCTCGGCGTGCTTACGCCAAAACCGGTCGAGATCGACGAACTGGTTGCCGGCGACGTCGGGTTCCTCATCGCGAACATTAAGAACGTAGCCGACACAAAGATCGGTGACACCATCACCGACGATGACCGCCCCGCCCTCGAACCCCTGCCCGGCTTCGAGGAGATCAAGCCCATGGTCTTCGCCGGACTCTATACCGTCGACGCCCACGAGCACACGAACCTCCGCGAAGCACTCGAAAAGCTGCGCCTCAACGATTCTTCCTTCTTCTTCGAGCCGGAAAGTTCCGCCGCTCTCGGATTCGGATTCCGCTGTGGCTTTCTCGGCCTGCTGCACATGGAGATCATTCAAGAGCGCCTGGAGCGCGAGTACAACCTCGAGCTCATCACAACCGCGCCCAGCGTCCGCTACAAGGTCACGCTCACCGATGGCAAGCTTATCGAAGTCGACAATCCTTCCCGCTGGCCCGATCAGAGCGAAATTGCCAAAGTCGAAGAACCGGTCATCCTCGCCGTCATCCTGACCAACGAGGAATATGTCGGCGGCATTCTGAAATTAGTGGAAGAAAAGCGCGGCAAGCAGAAGAGCTTTGAGTACGTCAGCGGCTCGCGCGTAATGCTGCAGTACGAGTTGCCCCTCAACGAGATCGTTCTCGACTTCTACGATCGCTTGAAGACTGTCTCGCGCGGATACGCTTCGCTTGACTACCATCTGGCCGGCTACTGGGAGTCGCCCATGGTGAAGCTCGACATCCTCGTTGCAGGCGAACCGGTCGATGCCCTCTCGCTCATCGTCCATCGCGACTTCGCCTACGAGCGCGGCAAAGCACTCGTCTCCAAAATGCGCGAACTCATCCCGCGCCAGATGTTTGAGGTCGCCATCCAGGCGGCAGTAGGAGCGAAGATCATCGCCCGCGAAACCGTGGCCGCCATCCGCAAAAACGTCCTGGCCAAGTGTTACGGTGGCGACATCACGCGTAAACGCAAGTTGTTGGAAAAGCAGAAAGAAGGCAAACGCCGCATGAAGCGCATTGGGCGCGTTGACATCCCCCAGGAAGCTTTCCTGGCCGTTTTGAAGGTCGGTGAAGGCAGCAATTGAGCGGGTTTTTCGTGCGCTTGAATGCCGTTTCGGCACGAGATTGCAACTAACTTTTTGAACGTCTGATTACTTCTAGATGTGCAAATCTCAAGGGTTGCTTTAATTTCACCCTACCACTGTTGCATTTGACCGCTGCCGAACAAAACGGATTAACGTTTTATTAATCAATCATTTAGGGCGATGTAAGGGTCTTGAATTGCCCGACCGCGCGGTCGCTATTGGGGCCTACAGGAAAGCGCGTAGAGCGGTTCCACAAGCTTTTCCACAGGAGTTCGGTGTGCGATTGGGCCCGCTTTCAGGCTGACCTCGGGACAGAGCAGAAAGCGGCTACTCCTCCGCCGCGATGCCGCCTTCCGCGAGGGTTTCAAAGCGGGTGGAGTGTTTCAGGAAGGCCAAGTTGATCCGCCCGATGGGGCCGTTACGCTGCTTGGCAATGATGATTTCGGCGCGCCCCTGCAGATCAGGGTCGTCCTGTTTGTAGACTTCTTCGCGGAAAATAAACATCACCAGGTCGGCGTCCTGCTCGATCGATCCGGACTCGCGCAGGTCGGCCAGTTGCGGACGGTGGTCTCCACCACGGCTCTCAGGCGCGCGACTCAACTGCGACAAAGCAATCACCGGCACATGCAGTTCCTTCGCCAGCGCTTTCAGGCCACGTGAGATCGCCGACACTTCCTGCGTACGATTCTCGTAGCGCTTGCTGCCACCCGACATCAGCTGCAGATAGTCGACCACGATCAAGTCCAGCGACCCACATGACTGCTGGAGGCGCCGTGCCTTGGCACGCATCTCGCTGAGCGAAACCCCGGGCGTGTCGTCGATGTAAATGTGCGAGCTCGCCAGCTCTTCCATGGCGCGCACCACTTTTTGCATATCATCGCGCCACAAAGAACCGGTCCGCATCTTGTGAGCGTCGACCCGCGCCCGCGAACACAACAGGCGAAGCAGCAAAGCCTCGCGCGACATTTCCAGCGAAAAGATTCCGACCACCTTGCCGTCGTCGATAGAGGCATTCTCGGCGATGTTCATCGCGAAAGCCGTCTTGCCCATGGAAGGCCGCGCCGCCAGAATCACGAGATCGGATTTCTGCAGACCGCTCGTCATCTCATCGAGATCGTTGTAGTGCGTCGCCAGGCCGGTGATGCGCTGGCCGCGCTGCAACAGCGCGTCGACCGAACCGAACGAATCCTTGACGATATCCTGCACGCCCAGGAACCCGCGCCCAATGCGCTTCTCGGAAAGCCCGAAAATTGCCGCTTCCGCATCGTTCAGGATTTCTTCCGCCGAGTCCGATTGCTCGGCCGCCCGCCCAATGGCTGCGTTGGCCGCATGAATCAGCCCGCGCAGCAGCGCCTTGTCGCGAACAATCTTGACGTAGTGCTCGATACTCGGACGGTCGGGTACGCCATCGAGCAGCGACGACACGTACCCCATGTCGCCGATGGCCTGCAGTTCCTTGTTCCGCGACAGTTCATCGACCAGCGTGATGATGTCGATTGGCCGCGACGACTCCGCGAGATCTACCATGCGCGCATAAATGCGCCGGTGCGAATCCAGCGAAAAATCTTCTGTCCGCAAATGTTCCGCGGCCTGGTTGTACGCAAGGTTGTCGAGCAGAATCGCGCCCAGGATGGAGCGCTCGGCTTCCACGTTCGCGGGCAACATGCTGAGATTAAATTCCGTGGTCGCCAATGCCATGAGCCTGCCCGCAAGTCCGATTAATTTTTCGTGGAAGCGAACTGCACTATACCCGCGAACTCGCTTGTGGACGCAAAGTGTTCGCGTAGGAAAACCAAGCAGACCAAGATTTTTTCTGGCCGCTCACGTGCAGTATCGTTCCCCAGGAATATTATAGGCGAAGAAAAAACGAACCTCAATGGCGAGATTACCTGGAGGAGAAGAAATCCGAGAATCAGCAACTCTCACAACGAAACCTGATCGCGACCAGATCATGCACCATTAGCGATCAGCCATCAGCCAAAAAACAAATGCGGTCCAGGCCAGCCACCTGGACCGCATTAGTTTCGCAATTCGTTCTGTGACCCTTGTCCACGCACGAGGCATGGGGGAGTCCATCTCTCACGCGCTCCGAGAAGCGCTGTTTTCGATGCACTCGGCAGACCGCCACTTGCGAAGCGAACTTCGCAGGTCGATCTGCAACACCACGGTGGCCGACGGCCAGTCCTGCCGTGTGTGGAGGACTCTGTGAGGAGGCCGCAACGCCCGGGCAACCAGTCGCGCGCCGAAGCGCGCTCCTGGAGGATCCCTCCCAGCCATTCACCCTCGAGAATCGCTGGGCACCGCCGGCTCTGCCGTAATGCTCTGGCAGGGCACGCAGAACGTCTCGCTCGATGTCAGCACTGTGCTCCCGCACCTGTGTTCGCATCAAGCAAAAACCCGGTCCCCTTTGTGAAGAAACTGTGGATGCCTGCGATTCCTTGTGGAAGCTCGTGGAAAATCAGGGCAGTATTCTCCATCCTCTTTAGGAAGACGCTTTCGCCGGAGTTCGGCAGACCGGTTCGCGGACGAGACCCCCCGAAATTTTCTATCTCACGCCGCTGCCGGATAACGGTGCGCGATCTTCAGGAAGAATCCGTGCGTTCGATGGATGAAGCCGGTGCTCTTAAAGAACATGAACGGGCAATATCCCTCCACCACGGCGATGCCATGCTCCCTGCAAAATGCGAGCGCCTCCTCACTGACAGCCCCAGTGCCTCCCGCGCGATAGATCCATACTCGATTGATCCTCGCCTCGGCGCAATCTCGCACAACGCGGATCGTTTCATGGGCAGCGGTCATGATCAGCACGCCCTCGACGGCCGGCTTGACCGCCTGCAAGCATTGAAAACTTTCCCGGCCATCGATCTCATTCGCTACCCAGTTCACGGGCACCATGTCATAACCGCGGCTGCACATCTCGCGAAACAGATGGCGGCTGAAATCTTTCGGGTTACGCGACACGCCCACCATCGCAATCCTCTTAAGCGCAAGGAAATTTTCGACGTCCCGAGTCGTCGTCATAAAAGAACCTCCTGAGTTTCCTTTGTTACTCTCCTTCGGGCGGATTTGCAGTGACTGGTATCACCAGTGTTTCTCGAAACGCCTGACGCTGCCTTGAGAACACTTTCCGTAGTACCCTCTCCCGTCATGCGTTTCTTCTCACGCCTTCTGCTGTCGGTCATAATTGCCCTGGTTGCGGTGTTCGATGTCGCGCCGGTCCAATGCCAGTCGACTGTCGTCGCCATCACGCATGTCACGGTCATCAATCCTGGCACGTCCTCGGTATCCGCGGATCAGACGGTGACCATTAAGGGCACGCAAATCTCCTCGGTTGCCCCCACCGGCAAGACCACCGTCATTAACCACGCCCGGATTATCGATGCCCACGGCCAGTACCTCATCCCCGGCCTCTGGGACATGCACGTGCACTCCGCGTTCGGCGACTGGTTCCCCGGCGGCCGTGAAGTGATCCTGCCGCTCTTCATAGCGAATGGAGTGACCGGTGTCCGCGACATGGGCGGCGATCTCCCGGTCCTGTTCGAGTGGCGAAAGCAAATCGCGGCGGGCAAACTTGTCGGCCCACGCATGGTCGTATCCGGCCCAATGCTCGACGGCTACCTGCCCGGCAACAAGCTGCGTTTCCCTAGTTCCGTTCCCATCACCACGCCCGAAAGCGCCGTGGCGGCGGTCGATTCCCTCAAGTCGCAGGGCGTTGACTTCATCAAAGTGCAATCCGTCATTGCACACGACGCATATCGCGCCGCCGCCGCGGAGGCGCACAAGCAGAATCTTCCCATCGTCGGCCACGTACCCGACAAAGTCCGCATTTCCGAGACCATTTCTGCTGGGCAAAAGAGCATCGAGCACCTGATGGGAATTTTCGAAGGCTGCTCGACCGACGAAGACAAGTTCATCCGCGGGGAAGGCAATCTGCAACTGCTCCTCAGCACTTTCGATCAGTCCCGTTGCGACGCCATCATCCGGTCGCTCGCGCAACATCGGGTCTGGCAGTGTCCCACTCTTGCGTGGCAGCGTGGCGGCACGGTTCTCGATCAACTCGACTGGAAGCACCAACCGCTCGACAAATATGTCCCCGCCCCCTGGCGCGACGTCACCTGGCGACGCTTCAATGACGAGATGATGCCCGACCTGAAACGCGATCCGCTGGCCCTGCGTCAGGAATATTTCAAGCGCAACCTGCAGATGGTGGGAGCGATGCACCATGCGGGCGTGCCTTTCCTCGCTGGTACCGACGCCGCTCCCGGCATCTACATCATGCCCGGCTTCAGCCTGCACGACGAACTGGCCAACTTCGTCGAAGCGGGATTCACGCCCATGGAATCGCTGCAGACCGCTACGAGCCTGCCGGCAACATTTCTCGAACAAGAAAAGTCTCTCGGATCAATCGAGCCTGGCAAGATCGCCGACATGGTCCTCCTCTCTGCAAATCCTCTCACCGACATTCACAACACCAGGAAGATCAGCGCAGTGATTGCGAACGGTCGCGTGTTCGATCGCAAAGATCTCGATGCGATGCTCTCCGGCGTTGAGGCTGCCGCGAAAAAAGTGAAATGAAATTAGACCGCCAGAACTCGACTCATCAACACAACGGGGCTCACTTTCGGGGAGCCCCGTTCACCCCAATTCGTCATTTCAGCCGTCGAGAAAGCGAATGACCTCCGTTTATCTACCGCGCCACCTCTTCAATCCGTTCTACCGTGATCGCCTTTGAACCACCGCGGTCATAGACTTTTCCGGTCACCTTCACGAGCTTCCCCGCGAACGGCAGCAGTTTCGCGCGCACATCCACATCCGGCATTGCATCCGATACTGGATGAAACACTTCCTCGTTCTTGCTAAGAATCACCAGCGGCGATCCGGCGCGGACGCAAGCCTCCAAGCACCCATTGGGCAGGGGTTTGATGACCTCGTGAAAGCGATGCACGCAGCCGCTATCCCGCAGATATCCCACTACGCTTGTCGTCGGCGCATCGTCTGGCTTCTCGATCGCCCACAATAAGCCCACGCTAGCCACAAACAGAAACAGTCCTCGCAATATCTTCATCACAGAAACTCCTTGCAATTATTGTTCCGACAAAATGATTTTCGCTCGGCGAGCCCATGCCATAGTTCATGTATGATCGAACTATGGATGCAGCACATTTCCTTTCCCGTGCCGGCTCCCTCGTCGGCGATCCTTCCCGCGCCACCATGCTCTGGAGTCTCCTGGGAGGCGAAGCGCGCCCTGCCAGTGAATTGGCGATGCTGGCGAACGTCTCGCCGCAAACCGCTAGCAATCATTTGCGTTTGCTGGTCGACGCAAAATTCCTGCGCGTCGAGTCGCTCGGCCGCAACAAGTTTTATCGGTTGAATGGACCGCTGATGGGCGTCGCTCTGGAATCACTGGCCGCCGCCGCGCACGGCAAGGCCACCACGGCGGGCATCGCACAACACAGCGCGCCTGAACTAGTTTTCGCCCGCACCTGCTACGACCACCTCGCCGGAGAGCTAGGCGTCGCCATTCGCAATCGCCTGGAGGAGACAGGCTGCCTCCGCCGACAAGCGAACGATTACCGCGTGAGCACGACTGGAGAAGAGTTCTTTCGTGGTATAGGAATCGATCTCGACGCAACCCGCGCTAAGCGACGCCGCTTCGCTTATGCCTGTCTCGACTGGAGCCATCGCGTACCGCATCTCGGCGGAGCTCTTGGCGCGGCTTTGCTCGACTGGATGTTTGGTCAACGTTTGCTAGCCCAGCGCAAATTCACGCGCGCTGTGCGTCTAACCGAAGCAGGTCAAAAACGCCTGGCCCAACAGTTCGCGATCCGCCTGAACCGTACCGGCACCGCGATCGCACAGTAGCCGTCGACGGAATGCAATCTTCTCGAAAAAGAAACACCCTCGTCATCCCGAGCGCAGTGGGGCCGCCGGCCGAACGAAGTCGAGGGACCTTGTCTTTCGCACGAGGCACTCACTTCCTTTTCAGCGCCTCTAACTCATCCATCGTCCGCGGCCAATCCGAGCCAAGCAGCCGCGACAAGCTCCGATCGGCCAGCACCTTCCCACCAGTCTGGCAGCGTGCACAATAATTCGTTTCATTGTCGGCATACCGAATCCGCAGAATCTTGTCGCCGCACCGTGGACACGGTTCTCCGTACTTTCCGTGCACGGCCATACCCTTGCGGAACGCTGTCACCTTCTCCGGAAATTTCTCCTCCGCCTCTTTCCGCAGCTCGTTCACCCAGTACTGAAGCGTGTGCTGCGTGGCGTGATAGAGCCGTTGCCACTCTTCCGCTTTCAGCTTGTGCGTCTGGGTGATTGGCGACAGCTGCGCCGCGTGCAGGATCTCATCGGAGTAGGCGTTCCCAATTCCACTCAATAATCGAGGATCGGTAAGCGCCCGTTTTAAAGTCCGATTCTCAGCTATAAGCGCCGCCCGGAACGCCTCCAGATCGCTTGCGAGAACATCAATCCCGCCCGGATCCATCGATCGCAGGCCTTCTGCGCCGCTGACCACATATAACGACGCGCGATGCTTCGTCCCGGCCTCGGTCAACACCAGCGATCCATCAGCAAAATCCAGCGCCGCCAGATTTCGCCGCCCATCCAACTTCGCCCCGACGGGTCGCCAGTGCAGGCGACCAGCAATCATCAAGTGCAGGACAAGCCATAGATCTCCCTCCACGCCAAACGCGATGCGCTTGCCAACGCGACGCAACTTCCGGACTACGCGTCCCTCCAGACTCGACACGGGTGGCGCCGCCGACCGTAACAAAAACGGACTTGCAATCCGCACGTGTTCCAGCCGCTGCCCCACCACGCGCGGTTCTAGCGCGGTGAGGTACGCGGAAATGTCCGGCAACTCTGGCATACCATCAGCTTGCCTAAACGGTTCCCAACGCGCAACCCCAAGCAGTTTCCAGACGATACCTCTTCCACCAACGGATGGGTTTAGACGGGTGGCCCATCCTAGCGCGCTCTTTGCGTTAGGCCGGGAGTTCCCAAATGCTTTGATCATGGGATTTTCTTGTGGCCTTACTTTTTTATGAAGAGCCTCTCGGTCCACCTCCCCCAAACGCCCCGTCCCGCGCCCCATTCAGCCCACCACTCGATTGACACTCCTCTCCCCGAAGCCTATACTCGCGCTCCGCCATCGAAAATTCTCCCGGAGACACACCATGTTGAAGCGTTCCCTGGCTGTTCTACTGATTACCCTGTTCGCTCTCGCGACCCTGACCTTTGCCGACGACCACCTACGCCAGCCGAAACTGACTCCGCAGAACAGCAACACCACGCAAGGCCTCATCGCAGTCAGCCCCGTAAACGAACACGTCGTTTGGGCCTCCGGACGCGGCGGCACCTACGTCGTCACCACCGACGGCGGCCGGCACTGGCGGTCAGGCGTCGTACCCGGCGCAGAAGCACTGCAACTTCGCGACGTCGAAGGCGTCAGCGACCGCGTCGCCTATGTGCAATCCATCGGCGATAACCCCACCGACTTCCGCATCTACAAAACTACCGACGGCGGCGCGACCTGGACCATGCAATTTCAGAATCAACTGGCCGGCGCGTTCTACGACTGCTTCGCCTTCTGGACGCCGACGCGTGGCATTTCGCACAGCGACTCCGTCAACGGCATCTTTCCCGACATCCGCACCCGCAACGGACATACGTGGAACAGCATCCGCGCGAACATGCCGCCCGCTCTCCCTGGCGAAGCCTCCTTCGCGGCTAGCGGCACCTGCGTCGCCACCGAAGGCGAGCGCAATGCGTGGATCGCCACCGGCGGATCCACCACGGCCCGCATCCTCGCCACCACCGACGGCGGCAACACCTGGAACGCCTATGACACGCCGCTCGTCAGCAATCCAAGCGCCGGCGCCTTCACGGTCGCCTTCCGCGACTCTCGCCACGGCATTGTAGGCGGCGGCGACCTCGACCCCGCCGATCCCAATAACGCATCCACTGCCACCTCGAACGATGGCGGCCGCAGTTGGACTCTAGGCAGTCCAACTCCTGTAACCGGAGCGATTTTCGGTTTGGCCTACGTGGATGGCGGACGCCACAACCGTCACGAGGATGATGACGACCGCGCTGTTGTAATCACCGCCAACGCCGGAGGGGCCGCCTGGACGCCGAACGAAGGCAAGACGTGGCATCTACTCAACGGCGTCACCGGATTCTGGGCAGTAGCATTCGCCAGTCCGCGCGCCGGATGGCTAGTCGGAGTAAACGGCACGATTCTAAAAATCAGTTTCTAACAGCACCTTTAAGAGAGATCCCCACGCCGAGTCGTTCGATGGCGTGGGGATTTTTCCATCTCACCTTCGTTACTGCGCAAACAGAATCACGCCTCAGCCCCGCACGGCTTGAATCCCGACCAATCAATCCCACGCTGAAACTCTTCGTGCGGCGGATACGTCTTTTGAAATGTGAACGCGAACTCGCCCGGCCGATGCGCTTCCAAATACGCGATCCGCTTCTTGGCCTCATCAATGCTGGGCCGATGACCTGCTGGAACCCACCATAACGCCGTGTATGTCCCGGCAAACTTTTCGAACCACTCATGCCGTTGCCGAAGCAATTCCGCGTGCACCGTCCGGAATACATACTCCTTCAAGGACTCGATGCTCTCCCACACCGACATGTTCAGCAGAATCCGATCGTCTTCCGCATACGGACGAAAATACGTCGCATTCCCTTCGTTCGTCTGCAGACGCCACACAAACCCGGGACTTCGGTCCGCGAGTGCATTCAGTTCATCCAGCCGGTTCATGAACCCGGCCATGGAAGGATCATCGAGCGGTGCCTTGATGCGCCCCATGTTCACTTGCGCGATTTGATATTTCGTCATGAAGTTGAACTCTCGTCGATTTGATTTTGAAGCGTAACGCGCACCATCTCCGGACCAACATGAAAGTCTGCATCATGGCAGATCACGCGTTGCCCGGCTAACTCCACATTCCCGCCAACCGCCTGCCATTCCTCTTCGATCAATGCGTTGCCCTCCAGATCCACATACGAAGCCTTCAGGGTCGGCCCATGAAATGTAAGATTCACGTGCCCATTCACCCCGAACCCATGTGCCCCGCGACGGTTGTCATAGAAATTTGGATGCGGCTCCCGCGTCGGCGATCCCAAATCCACAGGCATCCCCCCATGTCCCACGCACCGTCCATAACTTTTCAAATTCCCGGTGCCGTTCAAGTCGTACCCGCCAGCCGATGCTCATGTCCCCAGAACCACAGCACGCGCCTCTGTAGCCCGGCATTCCACAACTGCTGCGCTGGCTTGGCGTACTGGTCCTGAAAACCCGAATAGTTCTGATGATGAGATAACAAGATCACGCCGCGTGGATCCTCTTCCGGACGCACCATTTCCTTCAGCCACTTCAGCAGCGGCGCTGGCAACTCGCAGTCGCCACCAATCCCCGGAATGCTGTTGATCCAGGGAATCCCAGAGAGAATCGGAACGCCGATCGAGTTGTATCCGGTATCGATCGCGATCATCCGCCAGTAATGGTTCTGCAAACAGAAGAAACTGGTCTGCTGCCCCGTCATGCCCCCGGGCGTACGCAATCCAAGCCCCGGCAAGAACACTTCGAAGTAGCCGCCTCCGTTGGCATGCATCTCGTGATTGCCGTTCAGTGCGAAGCTGCCCACCGATCCCACAGGCCATGTCACCGGGTCGTAGTTGTTGTTCGGATTTTTGATGCCCAAACAGTTTTCATTCACCGACGGCGGATCCCCAACGTAGTACACGTCCCCGATGTGAATCGTGAAATGCGGCTCGAACTTCACCATCTGCCGTGCGACACATTGCGCTTCGTCGGTCCCGGTGCCCCAATCCCCCGCGATACTAATGCGCACGCCATCCCCGCCCCGCTCGTCCGCCAAGGCATACATCGCCGCGCATGGCGACGCCGTGTACTCCGGAAAATAATGCTTCTTGTGAAAGACGTAAGCGAGGTAAGTCCGCACCCAGGTCACCAGCGCGGCCGGTGCGAACAGAGCCTCAGGCGGGTAATTCGGGGGAGACGTCGCCTCCGCGGCCTGACGCAACTGCGAAAGCGCCGCCGACCGCGGCAAATCCTTCAGATCATGCAACTGCCGGCGCTCGTGCACCAGCCGCCCGCTTTGAGACATCCCGGAATTCTAAGCCAAGGCTCTTACCGTTCTGTGCGAAACATACTCTCCCGCCTAAGTCCCGCGTGAGCGACTTCTGCGCGCCTAAACAACTTCTCTTCAGCGACATGCAGCCCATGCCACCAATCCCGCGCAGCTGGGGAAGCAGCCGTCCTAAAAAAACACTTGCAATAACTTCAGTGTTATAGTTAACTACAACACTAGATGACGAGGCCAGCCAGTTTCGCCGCACCTCTTCATTAGGAAGTTTTGAGGAGAATGAACATGAAAGCCCTCGGTTTTGTACTCACCGCTGTTTTGATCTCGCTCTCCACTGCAGCCTTTGCCCAGTCCGACGCACCAAAGTCTGACGCGCAGAAGTCCTTCGACAAACTGAAAACCTTGACCGGCTCCTGGGAAGGCCGCGTGACCACCATCCCGCCGCAAGCCGAGATTGAAGGCAAGCAAATGAACGTCACTTTGCGCGAGACTTCCATGGGGAACGCTCTCATGCACGAGATGACGGGAGCGGGAAGACCCGACGACCCGATCACCATGCTGTATCTGGACGGGGATCGCTTGGTCCTCACCCATTATTGTGATGCCGGAAACCGGCCCCGCATGGTTGGGAAGATCTCGCCCGACGGAAAGACGGTGGAGTTCGACTTTCTCGACATCGCCGGCAGCACCCAGTACGGACACATGCATCACGCAGTCTTCACCGCGATCGATGCGAACCATCACATCGAGGACTGGACCTACATGCAGCCCGGGGACAAGCCCGTCCACGCGCACTTCGACCTGCAACGGAAGAATTGACGGGATTGCATCCCCAGTAAGAGCTACCTGGAAAATCCGATGGACCGTGAATGGAACGACAGTCAGCCGATTTACCGCCAGCTTCGCGATCGCGTGGTCGCGATGATCCTCGATGGCGTGCTCAAGGAAGGCGATTCGCTGCCCTCCGTGCGCACGGTGGCGGCCGAATATCGAGTAAATCCGCTCACGGTTCTCAAGGGCTATCAAGAACTGGTCGACGAGCAACTGGTCGAAAGCAAGCGGGGCCGCGGCATGTTCGTGAACGCTGGCGCGCGCAATCTGTTGCTGCAGGCTGAGCGCCAGAAATTTCTTGCGGAAGAGTGGCCCCGCGTCCACGCAACCATTCAGCGGCTCGGACTGAAGCCCGAAGAATTGCTGGAATCGGCCGCAGCTCGCCCGTCGTCGTCAGATACAGCAGAGAAGGAACCCAACTCATGAGCGTCATCGAAGCACGTGGTCTCCGCAAGTCTTTCGGCGCGACGCACGCGCTTGACGGCATCGACCTCCGCGTCGAAGACGGCCGCATCCTCGGTCTCATCGGCCCCAACGGCGCCGGCAAGACGACGGCCCTCAACGCCATTCTCGGGCTCACGTCCTTTCAGGGGGATCTCCGCGTCCTCGGTCGCAATCCCTGGACCGAGCGCGACCTCCTCATGCGCGACGTCTCGTTCATCGCCGACGTCGCCGTCCTCCCGCGCTGGATCCGCGTTTCGAATGCGCTCGATTACGTCGGCGGAGTTCACCCGCGCTTCGATCGCGCCCAGGCAGAACGTTTTCTGACTCGGACTTCCATCCGATCCACGAGCAAAGTCCGCGAGCTTTCCAAGGGCATGGTCGCGCAGCTCCACCTCGCCATCGTCATGGCCATCGATGCCCGGCTGCTCGTTCTCGACGAGCCCACCCTTGGCCTCGACATCCTCTATCGCAAGCAGTTCTACGATTCGCTGCTCAATGATTACTTCGATCGCAACCGCACGATTGTCGTGACCACGCACCAGGTCGAAGAAATTCAGGACGTCCTCACCGACGTCGTCTTCATCGATCGCGGCCGCATCGTGCTCGTCTCCTCCATGGAGGAGATTGAATCGCGTTTCACCGAATCACTGGTCAGCCCTGCGAATCTTGATGCCGCCCGCGCCCTCAAGCCGATTTACGAGCGCCAGTCTCTAGGCCGCAGCGTTCTCTTGTTCGATCGCGTCGACCGTACTCGTCTCGCCGCGATCGGCGATGTACGCACCCCCAGCATCGCCGACCTGTTCGTGGCCGTAGTCGGAGGCCGCTCGGCGCAAGCGCAAGGACTTGTCCAATGAACACTTCATCCAACGCCATGCCTGATTCTCCCGTCGAGTCCCGCCAAACCGCGGCCACGGCCCTCTCGCCGAACCGCCCCTTCGTCTGGTGTGTGCGCCGCGAACTGTGGGAGAACCGCTCCGTCTATCTCGCTCCCCTCGCCGTCGCTGGTGTTCTCATGTTCGGCTTCATCCTTAGCGCAACCGCGGGCATCTGGGAATCGCACCTCCGTATCGACGCCACAGCAACACCGGACAAGCTTGCCGATCCCTATGGATTCGCTGCCGCTTTTATCCTGGGCACCGCGTTTATCGTGAGCTTCTTCTACTCGATCGACTGCCTTTACGGTGAGCGTCGCGATCGTAGCATCCTGTTCTGGAAGTCACTCCCGGTTTCTGATCTCACGACCGTTCTCTCCAAGGCCGTCATCCCTCTGGTGTTTCTGCCGCTGTTCTCCTTCGCGGTCACGGTGGTCGTTCAATACCTCATGCTGCTGTACAGCACGCTGGTGGTCGCCGCCAGCGGACAAAGCGTCGCGATGCTCTGGTCGAAGCTGCACTTGTTCCAGATGTCTTCCGGGTTGCTCTTCCACCTCTTGACCGTCCACATGCTCTGGTACACGCCGATCTATGCATGGTTGCTGCTGGTGTCCGCATGGGCCCGCCGCGCCCCGATCCTCTGGGCCGTTCTGCCTTTGGCCGGCATCGGCATCTTTGAGAGATTCACGTTTCACACAACGTACTTCGCAAACGTCGTTTTACACCGGTTTTCGGGCCCCGAGTCCACGCATGCCGCAGGCCACGACTCGATGAGTTCCATGTTCTCGATCGACGCGGCAACGTTTTTTAGCGCTCCCGGTTTGTGGATCGGCCTGGTAGTCGCCGCGATTTTACTCGCGGCAGCGGTACGCCTGCGGCGCTATCGCGAACCAATCTGATGGAAGCGGCGGACGCCGCTCGTTTCGAAGGATCGCATTAATCAAGGAGAGTGGTTATGGGGTTCTCTCCCGTCTTGTTCGTTCACATTGGCTCGGGAATTTGCGGCCTGTTCTCGGGCGCAGCTGCGGTCGCGTTGCGCAAGGGATCACGCCGCCATGCGCTAACGGGAAACATCTTTGTCGTCTCCATGATGAGTCTCGCGGCCACCGGCGTGTACCTCGCACTCCTCAAAGGACAGCCCGGCAACGTCCTCGGAGGCACTTTCACCTTCTACCTCGTCGCCACCGCCTGGATGACCGCGCACCGCCAAAGCCCGCGGATCGAGGCATTCGACTGGCTCGCTCTCCTTACAGTGCTCTCGGTCGCGACCGTGTGCATCGCTTACGGCTTCGCAGCAACCACCAGTCCCGACGGCATGCACTACGGAACCCCTGCTGGGCAGTACTTCTTTCTGGGTTCGGTTGCGTCGATCGCCTTTGTCGGAGACGTCCGCATGCTAGTGCGCCGCGGCATCGACGGCACACAACGTCTTGCACGCCATCTCTGGCGCATGTGCTTCGCGCTCTTCATCGCCTCGGGATCCATCTTCCTTGCGCGCCAGCATCTGTTCCCGGCGGTCATGCGCACCACGGGCGCTCTCTACTTCCTCACCTTCTTGCCGTTGCTGTTGATGATTTTCTGGCTGATTCGCGTTCGCCTAGCGACTGCCTACAAGAGATTGTTCGTTCACGCCCAGGCCTGATTTCTGTTCACGTTAAGGAGAGCACTATGAGTACCGCCGTTCTTACCAGCCGCCTTGACCTGTCTTCCGTGGCCGATAGCACGCTGAAAGCCGCGACACGCTTCTGGTTCGCGGTCACCGTCATCGGCCAGTTCCTGTTTGCGTTCGCCGTCGCTTCCTTCTACGGGATGACCGCAGCACGCGGTGACCTCCACAAGTGGGGCAAATCGATCAGCCACGGCTACGTGCCCGGCGACACCATGGGCAACGCCGCGATCGTCGCGCATCTGGTCTCCGCCGTAGTGATCATGCTGGCCGGAGCTGTGCAACTCGTTCCCGCCGTTCGCAACCGCTTCCCTGTCTTCCATCGCTGGAACGGCCGTGTCTACATGCTGACCACGCTCATCCTCAGCGTGGCCGGTCTTTACATGACGTGGATCCGCGGCAGCGTGGGCACCTTCTCACTGCACCTGGTTTCAACTCTCGGAGCGGTGCTGATCTGGATTTGCGCCGTCATGGCGCTGCGCTACGCGATGGTGCACGATTTTACGAACCATCGCCGCTGGGCGCTGCGCTTCTTTCTGGTGGCCAGCGGATCATGGTTCTTCCGGCTGATGTTCTTCTTGTACCTGATGGTCTTTGGCAGGGTCGGCTTCGATCCGACAACACTTCAGGGGCCGCTCATGATCTACATGTCTTTCGCGCAGTACCTGGTGCCGCTAGCCGTTCTCGAAATCTACCTGCGCGCCAAGGACAGCGGCACCGCGCCCGCACGACTGGCAGCCGCTGCCGGTGTTTTTCTGGTGACCCTTGCCATGGGCGCTGGAATTTTCGCTGTCACCGTGGCCATCTGGGTCCCGGATGTAAGAGCGGGCTTCGACCCACGGAAGTCAATCGCTGAAACTCTAGCGGCAACCATCAAGACGAGTGGCATCGACCAGGCTGCCAAGCAATATCACGACCTGAGATCCACCGCCTCCACCGGCTACAACTTCGACGAAGACGAACTAAACTCCCTCGGATACCAACTCATCCACACCCACCAACTCCCGGAAGCCATCCGCGTTTTCCAACTGAATATCGAGACCTACCCAAAATCCAGCAATGCCTACGACAGCCTAGCCGAGGGATACATGGACGCTGGCTACAAACCCGAAGCCATCGCCAACTACCAGAAAGCCATCCAACTGAATCCCAAGAATCAAAACTCCAAAACAATGCTGAAAAAACTGACCACTCCCTGATTCTTACGGAAAGTGTTCCACCCACTGTCATTGCCTTGGAGCCGGCGCTATTGTGGTAGGGTTACAAAACGGAGAGAAAAGTAGGCACCGAAACAGATGCCAAAGGTGATGGTAATTCTCGTTGGATGCATCTTCGTCGGCTTCGGCCGGTGGCTTTACTCCAACCCGCGCAGGATGACTCCCGATTGGTGGCCAGGCGCCAATTCGAAGACGATAAATGACTTTTCACGGTTCATGGGCATTGCATTCGTCTTTGTCGGTGCCGCAAGCGCTTCTTTCGCGATAACCGAGCTTTTTGTCGGCGGGCTTGCTCAAGTCATCTTGGCTCTGGCCTGTGCCTCAACGATTACTTGGGCTAGCTTCCCCGCGTGCTCCATCCTAGCGCGTCCTTCGCGCTAGGGAGGCATTCCACGAATGTCTCGAACTTAGGAGCTTGGGTGGATTCTTTCACTCGAGCCCACCCCACGATTTTCTCTGCGTCCTCTGCGGCAGTTCTCCGCGCCCTCTGCGTACAAGATTTTTTCAACGCCGCGTCACAAGTCTCGAGTGCGAAACAAGCCTCTTCGCGTCCTTAGCGAACCTTAGCGTCCTTTGCGGTTAAAGGCTTTCCTTGGGATATTCCAGTGTTACTATCTCCAAAACCAGTGGCCAGCCCCCCCATCCCGAAAGACCGCACCTCAACTCGCATCGCCCTGGTCGACCAACACATCCGCCTGGAGAACGAACACAACATCGAAGGCGTCCTCAAAACCTTCGGCGACTCTGCGCATTACGACGACCAACCCTGGGACGAGCACTACAAAGGCCGCGACGGAGTTCGCCAGTTCTACGAACAATTAATGAACGCCCTTCCAGATTTGGAAATCGACGTCCAGTGCCGCCACGTCACCGACGACGCCATCCTGGTAGAAGTAATAATTCGAGGCACGCATCGAGGCCGCTGGCGCGGCCTTCCTCCCACCGGTCGCCGCATCGAGTTTCCCCTGTGCGGCATCTACACTTTTGACGCGGACGATCGCCTAGCCGGCGAAAAAATCTACTACGACCGCGCCACCGTCCTGCGACAACTCGGCGTTTTCCACGAACCGCAAAGCTTCTTGGGACAAATTTCCACCCTGGCAACGCATCCAGCCACAATCGCCCGCGCACTAGCCAGAAAATTACTACGCCGATCATTGATCAGTTTGTAAGTGTGTCATCTCGAGCGGAGTGAGGTGTAAGGCGAGCGAAGTTGAGAGACCTTCGTTCCGTGTGGAGCGAACACTGTTGTCCGCCCGTGCCCAAGCCCTAATCATGCAACCTTGAAAATCGAACTCGTGACAGATTTTCTCTGCGCTCTCTGCGTTTTAAGATCTTTTCCGCACCTACTGTCCCAAATAAATCCGGAACAAATTCGCCTTGGCTGACCGTCGCGTATTCACGAAATAAGACGACGTCAGCCCGGGCGACACATCGGTTTCGTTAATCAACCGCGCTCCTGGCACCCTCGCAAAATCCGCCTCCGACGCAAATCCCCTGGTAAAACTTAACGGCGCCGCCCCAGCCTTTACCGGAATCACCGCCGTCTTCGCCGATCCAAACGGAAACGCCCGCAGCATCACGTACATCGCCTTCCCATCTGGACTCCACGACACCAGCGGGACCGAGAATCGAGTCACTCCAAATCCGAAGCTGCACGTATCGCACACCGTGATCGGTTCGCCTCCGTCGAGCGGCACCGCCACCACCACAGCGTTCCGTTCACCGTGTCCACCCGCCGGCGTCGTCCCCACCAGTGCCCATTTCCCATCCGGCGAAACATTCTGCAACTGAATGATGTTTACATCCGAAGCAACGCTCTGCCCGCTTCCATCGTCGCGGATCTTCATTACCTTAGGCGTGGGCTGGTTCCCCTGATACACAATTTCTCCGGGCTTTCCGAAGAACGCTCGATACTCCCCGCCCGACGTGAGTTGTCGCGGCGCCTGCGTTCCATCCACCCATCCCACCCAGATCCCCGATCTGGGCACTCCTGGCTCGGTTGCAAATACCACCCGTGTCCCGTCGCGCGAGATCGAGAAATGCGTCAGCACCAATCCCGGGAACAATCGATCTGACGCCCCACTCGCGAGGTCGGTTACCCACAACTCTCCGCTGAAATACGAATGAGACCCAACCACTCGCCGCAGGCAGTACAGTTTCTTCCCATCCGGCGATAGCGCAGGGAGAAACGAATATCCTTCCGACGTGATCTGCTTTTCTCCCGCCTTGTCATCGTGCAGCCAGATCGTCGACTGCTGCACGCCAGCCGTGGTGATGAAAGACTTCCCGTCCGGCATCATGGCTAGCCCTTCTTCTTCACTCGCTCCCGACGACGTCACCTGCTGCGCCTCTCCATCCGGAAAATGCTGCCGCCATACATGGGATCCCGAAGTGCGCGTATCCGCGGTGAAGTACATCCACCGCCCATCTGTAGACCACTGCGCCCATGTGCACGAACCCTCCGGCCCAACCTGCTTGCCTTGCGACGAACCATCAAATGGAACCAGCCGGCAGCGCCGCCACCATTGGCTGTCCATCTCCACCAGCACCACCCACTTCCCATCCGGCGACAGCGCTGACCGGTGCACCATCCCCTGCACGTGATCGTCGGGCATATAAATCTGGCGCTCGTTTGCCCGGCTCGGACTGGCTGTCGCAAGCAACATGTGAACCCCGGTCCGGATGGTCGAGAACAACAGGTGCTCGTTGTCCATCCAGCTCAACCCGGTCGCATTCGCCATGAACAGCTTCGGCTCTTTTGCGCCCAGCAAGGGCACTCTATACGTGTTCCACGCAAACGGTCCTTCGATCTGCGTGAAATACACAAGGCTGCCGTCCGGCGAAAACCCTAGTGTCGACTTTCGCAGTGCGGTATCGGTCAGTGCAACCGGTTCCCCGTTGGGCAATGACTTGAACCACACCTGCCCCACGTCCGTCGAGTTCCCGAAGCCCCCGGGTCCGCGCAAAAACGTCACCAGCCTCCCATCGCGCGATACCGCTGGAATCTCGGCCGCGTCGTTGAAGTTCGTGAGCTGCTCCCATCGCAGAGTTGGCACAGTTGCGGCATCTTCTCTTCGGAACCGCGGCCACAATAGGATCGCGCCGGCAATCAGCGTGCACAGCCCGGCCACGCCCGCCACTGGGGCGGTCCATCGTCGCGCACGTCGCGTGACTGGAACCCTCGCAACCGCCACAGCCGATCCCAATTCCAGTCGCCGCAAATCCGTCGCGAGTTCCTTCGCAGACTGGTAACGCAACTTCGGATCCTTCTCCAGGCACTTCAAAACGATGCGTTCCAACTCGCCCGAAATCCTCGGTTCCAACGTGCGAGGCGATGCAGGCCGTAGGTTCACGATCGCGTTCGTCAGCTTCGTCACCAGCGAATTCCGGAACGGCAATTTCCCAGTGGAAAGTTCATAGAGCACGACTCCAGCTGAATAAATATCGCTGCTCTCATCGACCTCTTCGCTGAGCAATTGCTCCGGAGACATGTACGGCAAAGTTCCCGCCACTCCGGTGGGCACCGACACCATCGTCTCCGTCGTGTTCAGCGACACGAGCGCATCCTGCGACAGCGTTGCCAATCCAAAATCCAGAATTTTCAGTCGCCCATCCGTAGTCACACGCAGGTTCGCAGGCTTCAGATCGCGATGCAGAACTCCGGCCGCATGCGCCGCCGCCAACCCCTGCGCCAACTGCGAGCCCAGTTCGACCACATCTCTCTCAGGCAAGGCGCCGGCCCGAAGCCGCATATCCAAAGACACGCCGGGCACAAGTTCGCTGACTAGAAAGTCGTATCCCTCAAAGTTTTCGAAATCGTGAATAGTCTGAATCGCAGGATGATTCAGTCGCGAAAGAACGCGGGCTTCGTTGCGAAACCGCTTCCGCGCTGCGTCGTCATGCAGCGCCCCCGGGGCCAGCACCTTGATGGCAAGATCGCGCCCCAGCTTTTCATCGTGCGCGCGGTACACCACACCCATCCCGCCCGCACCAATCTCCTCGTCAATGCGATATCGCCCAAACCGCCGACCAGCCAGCGACATACCCCACCCGTGAGCCGAGAATGGTAGCACTCAATCTTCGCGGCTAAAGGCTCCCGCCCTCCGCGTCTTCACTCATCGCGAACAGGCGTCTCAATCCCATCGGTAGTCTTCATCCCAGCCAGCACCTTCAACTCCTCCCGAATATGCTTTTCGGACCCAAACCCCCGCCCAACCGCATAATAATCAAGAATGTTCTGTTTCAAGGTTCGCGGAATCACCTGCTCCGGCTTCGACGTCAGCCGATCCAGCAACTGCTTGTAGGTCTGATCCGCACGCCGGTAATCCCCCAACTTCACTCGATCGCCAGTATCCAGATCAATGTTCGTCAGCGACGGCGACCCGTCAGCCTCCGACGCCAATACGCGCAGCGACCTCCGAAACTCATCCACGGTGCGGTTGACACTCTTCCAATACCAATCCTGCGTTTGCGTAGTGGGAATCTTGATCGCCAGATCGGAAGCCCCACCAACCTTGGGAATCAGAAAGACGACAATCGCCAGCAGGTGCGCCTTGAATCCCGGCCCGCCATACCGATGACTCCACTTCCGCTCGTAATTCGTTCGCGCTACCTGCTCAATAAACTTCCGGTAAGTCTCATCCTCGTCCGGAGGAACCGGAAACTTACTCCCATGCAGCACAACTTCCGCCTCGGCAAACGACGGAATGAACGTGCGCACCGACGTGCGGTAGCTGCGCAGCGCGGGCCGCGCCCGGCCCAGCACCTCGTGGATGTCAAACCCATAGTTATTGATGAATGCCTGCTCCAGGAACTTCCGCGGCACCCGCAACCCGATGAACCGCAAATACGACGGAGGTGCAAACTCCGCATTGGCCATTTCCTGAACGTCAAAGGCAAACTCTGTGCGGATGTGGCCATGCGGACTCTGATCGTACGTCACCACCGGTCCGTACTTGCGCCCCAGCTTCGGAAACGCCAGCGCGGTCGCCGGATTGATCGCATCCGCGTGCCCGATCGAATCTCCCAGGTAGTGCGACAGCGCTCCAATCGCAAACGCATACTCATCGATCGTCTTCGCGTTGCGAAATAGCCACGCAATGAAATCTCCCGACCGCACGTAGTGGGTGAGGTTGCTGAAAAACTGTTTGCCGAAGGGGTAGTACCCCATGTCCTGAATCGCCGAGCCGCCGTACGCGTAGGCGTGCGCGACTCGCAACTGCTCTTCAGTTGCCCCGGGGAATCTCTTCAGAAGAAGCGGGCGGATGGAATCATTCCAGGCCAGGTCAATCAGTTCTTCATGCGTGAGGACGGAGTACGCGGCGGTGTGGCCCGCACAGAATGTGAGGACCAGCAGAACAGCCATTTTGCAAAACGATCGTCGCAAAGTGAGTTGCTCAGCGATGCTGATTTTCCCGCAGAGCTTACTCTAGCATTCCTGATTTGGGACTCTTGACGGTGCGGTATCGGATCGCACATGCGTTTGCGGCCTCCACTTCTGGGCGTGGGGTGCCGATTCAGGGGTACCCCCTCCCCCTGGTCCTGTGGAATGAGCGCGTTACGAAGAAGATCCTGCAAAATCTTTGGGTTCAAAGATCTTATATGCAAAATATTTCGGACAAAGGACTAGTTCCCTCTGTCACTGTTCTTCAGGAACACGCCGAGCGAGCTAGTTTTGCTCACTCAGTGTGATAGGTACAAGGTCAGTGGTCACAGTTCAGGTGTGACGGGTGAACGTCTGAGACGGAACCGCTGAGTTGCGCCGGGTTCGCACCGGGTTTTGGGGGCTCATCTCCGGATCAATCAACGACCCCGCCCAAGCGGAGCTTGGACGGGATTCTTCCTGGATCCGGATCAAACCAGCTGGACTCTCAACCGAGGTCGGTGATGACCCGACGAGATGCAGTTGGAATGATCGCAGGCGGGATCGCTACCCCACTCAAACGCATAGGACGCGGTTGAATAGGGCACTCTCGGATGTGTGGGCCACCCGCCCACCCGGCTTGGACGGGGCACCCGCAGACGGCATTGCCACCCATCAAGTTCCCAGTTACCCCCGTAATTATCCCCAGCCTGTCGTTTCTGCCTACGATACCTACAAACAACTTACTGGGCTGCGGGAGACCGCAGGCGGGGAGCATCTATGGCTACTGGGACGGCTACTGCGGCGATGGCGTACGGTGAGCGCCGGTTTGGTGCGTCATATTCTGTGCGAATCTTCACGGCTTTGGTTGTGCTCGGATTTCTGGTTGGGATCTGGGTATCGCAGAACAATCCGCGTCCCGAGGCCCACCCGACGCTGACGTTGGTGTCGGTCGGCATCGTCGGAGCGCTCGCCGCGTTTTGGGTTCTCCTCGGCAAAACTGCGCTCACGATCAGCGATGCCGGCATTCGCCGCGAATCTGTATTTGGGCAACAGGAAATGGCATGGGGCCAGATCATCGAGACGCGCTATCGCGTCACCCCCGTCAATGTGTACGCGCATTTCGGTCTCGTCGGATACATCCTTGCCATGTCGTCCAGCAAGTCCGGACGTGCGCAACTTTCGCTGGAACTCATCAGCGGCGATGGCAACGAGTTGAAGGTCACGTCGATCTTGCGCGACGCGAGCGAGGCGATCGGCCTCATTCTTGCGCGCATCCTTCCGCCCATGGTGCAGAACGTGAAGAGCCGCCTCCAGCGCGGAGAAACAGTGCCGTTCGGCGGCATCGGACTCTCCGCGACGACGGTCACCTGGAAGAACCAGTCGATTCCCGTCACCCAGATCACAAAGGCGGAACTACTGCGCACGAACCTGGTGGTCAAACGTGAAGGAAAATGGATGGCCGCAATCAGCGTCCGGTCTGACAAAGTACCCAACGTGCTCGTGTTCCTCGAGGTACTGGAGTCCCTCGCCCCACAAGTGAAGTCGACCGGGATCGATCCGCTGGCCCGCGTGCGGATGTAAGGACGCCAGGGGAACCGGAAGAAATGGAGCGACGGGCGTCGTCTCTCCGCGTGTCGGATCTGCTCTTGATCCCATCATAACGAGTTGGATTCTCGGCTGAGGTAGGTGATGAACCGGTGGAGTGATCGCAGGCAGCATCGCCACCCCGCTCGATCACGGGACGCGATTGAATGGGGCACCTTCGGATGTGTGGGCCACCCGCCCGTGGTTAATGCGCCTTCTTATTCCGGGCCTTCATCGCGCTCTCAACTCGAGCCTTCATCAGGCTAGCCTGCTGAAAGAGTGCACTGCTATTCAGGGCATTCCAGGCCGTGCCGTGTTCGGGAGCATCGATCCCGACCACGATCCTGCAGATCTCTACCTTTTCTTTGGTCTTCTTATCTTGGCCGAACTCGGTGAAGATTCGGGCAACCACTGCCACGTTCCCGGACATCGTCGTCCTTAACGGCCTGCTGGTAACCGTGAGCTGCTTGTCATCCCAGCGAATGGCTTCCGGCAGGTTCGACTTCAAATCCTCATAGCACTGCTCCGCTGGCTCCTGGATCGTCACCGACTCCTGTGCGCACAGGGGAGCCACGGAAGAAACCGCCAAAAAGAACAGGACCAAGTGCTTCATTGGCTTTACAACTCCTTTCCGCCGCAGTGCTTGACGATCTCATGGTTGTAAGAGCTAGTCCAGCGGCACATTCGTTGACACGAAGTGCCCGTAGCTGCCGTGTGCCTCCGCCTAGAAGGCGTTGTTCTTGAATCCCGTCACTCGAGTTGGATTTGTCTGGGGTCGGTGATGAACCGACGAGATGCAGGCGGAGTAATCGCATGCAGCATCGCGAGGCGCGATTGAATGGGCGGCCCCAGGTTGTGTCGGCCACCTCCGCATCCGCCTACAAAATGCGACATTGCTGACTCCACTTTCGTTGAGTTGACCGCTGCTGGTGGGCGCGGTATAAACAAGTCCCGATTACGAACTCTGTCGGGGACAGGGTAACAATGCGTTCGTGAACTTTGGGTATGATTTCAAGCCACCAGCGATTGAGGTATTGTTGCACAAGTAATACGGATCACCCTCATGGCTATCATTTGATATCGCAGTGATTTTGACATTGTGTTGGCGGGTGGCCACAAAAGCCCTAGGCCCATTCAATCGCTGTCCTGTGCGATTTGAGTAGGGTCAAAATGTCGCCGAGCCCCTAAGAATCCAAACAAAAAGGCCGTACTCTCCCGAGTGGGGCCTTAGCTTGTACTAAGAGGAGGCCCGCACGATGGAAGGTCCCATTCATTCGCGCATGTTGCGATTCAGCCGGCGGCGATGACGACACCGTAATCATCCAGATGCATGCACCACACATCCATCCCATCCCCCGTCGCCTGCCAGTTAAAATCCCTCCCGGAGGCTGGAAGCAGCATGCAGGAAATGGTCGCGGCTCGCGTGGTAGAAGGTTCCGCCTATGACGACATGGTGAGTGGTGGCTTTGCCCCCGGATACACGTTCCGGTGCCACGCCTGCGAGGTGTCCTATCGCCTCTATTCTCGCGCCTTCGGCGGCGCGCCCTCCGTAACCCAGCAAGCTGCGCAAATCCCTGCCTTCGAAACCTGCGTGGAAAATTCTCACCCCCACCATCCCGACCGGATCTGGGTGAAACGTCTCTAGACTCACGCCTCCAACCGAAGGAAGACCTATGTCTATCATCAAGTTCCCTGCCAAAAATGCGGCAAGCAAACTGGCCTCGATGGTTGGCAATCATGTCGCGGTCCGCGTCCCCGATTTCGAGCAGGCAGTGAAGTGGTATGTCGAAAAGCTCGACTTTCGCGTCGTCCATCAGTGGCCATTCGCCGACGAGAAGCTGGCTTATCTCGCCCCGGCAACCGATGACAACTTCACCGTCGATTGCTCGCTGGAGGAGAGCCGAGGCCGATTCCGAAGTCCGCCTACACCGATCTCGCCGACAGCCTGCGCCATGCGGGCTACCACCACTTCTGCCTGACAGTCGTGAATATGGAGGCCGTCCTCGAAGAGCTACGCAAGCGCGGCGTCACCATCGTGTCGGAGCCGTTCTACCTCGAAGCGATCAACCGCAAGCTCGCGTTCATCAGCGACCCGTTTGGCAATCTGATTGAACTGGCGGAGAGTGTTGCGTAACCGGTGGCGCGCGGCATGGGCTGCTGAGAACTGTCTGGGCAGGCGGTGGAGGAAGACATCCTCGGGAGGAAGCACCCTCGTTGTGTGGGCCACCCCGCCTTCAGTTAGGGAGTAGAACGCAGTTTGCGTGGAATGACCTGGACGGAAGCAACCTGGTCCGCGGTGCGGTAATCCAGTATGCGTGATTGCAGAGTGTGAGGACCGACGATCCGCACGTCAGCCACGGCTTCCATCTCGGTCTGCAACCAGGTTCCGCCTCGATCGTCGAAGCCGAGTTTGACACGAACCTTACTGAGCCACCAGGATGGGCTCTTGGCCAGCTCGCCCTCAATGTGGCGTACCAGGAACGAATGCTGATCGACCCACGCCCGTCCTGCAATCAGCTCTTTCTCTTTACGCTTCGGCTTCAACGTCAGCACGTAGCAGGACTGGCCATCCAGGATCGCTTCGCCGACATAATCGAAATCGTAGTTGTCCCGGTTCAACGCGGTTTGAGCTTTGTAGTTCTGCGATGTTCTTTCTGCTTCATGGTCCAGCAGGCGCCGCACGATTTGCAGTCCGCGATCACTGCCCGACGACTGCTGAATTCGGTAGTCCCCGCGCGCGGGAGGCCTGAAGTTCACCTCCGCAATCACTTCCGAGTTGGCTTTCGAATCCTTCGCGCCGAATAGCCGGTATTCGCGGATGACTTGGTAAGATACCGGAGGTGTGCCCTCTTGCGCCCGCTCCATCGACTCGACGATCGCGTTCAGCGGCATCGGGTTTGAACGGCTGGACTCTTGGGCAAATCCTGAGACGCAAAGGATCGCGGGCAACGCTCCCCAAGCCAGCCATTTCGTCATTGCACTCACCGGTCTCCCCGATTCTTCAGGTTTTCAGTGGCCCGGATTGTCAGTAGCACGTCCCAGGCCAAAGCAGCGCCGCAGCAGCACCGTGAGTTAGATGCTCCGAATGCTGTGTCATCGTGCAATTCTGTGCCGCAAAGTCAGGAGATTTGTCCTAGTGTGAATACTGCAGCGCGGGGCCAGACTATCCGTGGCGAGGGTCGTGCTGAGACACCAACGTTTTCGAGACTGCGGAATGGTCACCAGTCGCGAACGAAGCCTACCTAGGGGGAATAACTTTTCGAAGTGCGGTCTTCGAAGTATGGCGCACAATCAGGACGGGTAGAGGGTGGCCCATGCGGTCGAGGGTGCCATTCAATCGTGTTCTGTACGATTAAGTGGGGTCAAGATGCTGCCGAGTCCGAAAGAATTTACACTCTCAGGAGTTACCCATGAGAAAGTTCCTTGGTAGAGCCGCACTGGCGGGCATCCTCATTCTTGCTTCCAACGTATTGCTCATTGGCACCGCCAATGCTGCTGACTCGTCCATCCTGGAACCGGCATCCGGCGCATGGCTCGGGTTCTTCTACGGCGCCGGCAATCTGGCCCAGACCACGGCGAAGCTCGCGCGGACACCTCGCGTTCACCTCACGTACTACAAGTGGACCGACGACTGGACAGGCACCGTCACCCAGGCAGATCTGGATGCTGGACGCATCCCGCTCGTCAATTGGGAACCCCACAACATCGACTTCGCCAGGATCATCGACGGAAGCCTCGATGCCACGATCGTAGCGCGGGCCAACGGCTCCAAAGCGCTCGGCAAAAAGTTCTTCCTCGACTTCGCAGCCGAGATGAATGGGGACGAGGCGTGGAGCGGCAACAATGCACGACTGTATGTTGCCGCTTACCGGCATATTCACGACATCTTCGTGGCCGCGGGTGCGACCAGCGTGATCTGGGCGTGGTGCCCGAACGTCACCGATATCCACGGAGGGAACAAAAATACGATGGACTACTATCCCGGGGATGCCTACGTCGATTGGACCGGGGTCGATGGCTACAACTGGGGCACGAAAAACGGTGGCTGGCAAACCTTTCAACAGGTTTTTGCGGAAATCTACCCACTCCTTGCAGCCAGGAAAAAGCCGATCATGATTGGTGAGACGTCCTCTGCTCAAGCGGGGGGAGACAAAGGCAAGTGGATCGATGAAATCATTCCCACCCTACGCACCAGCTTCCCACTGATCAAATGTCTGGTCTGGTTCGACATCAATAAGGAAGCCGATTGGCGTATCAGTTCGTCTCCCGAAGCGGAAGCGGCCTTCATTCGCATGGCCAGAGATCCTTATTTCAATCCGTAGGGTTGCTGGACACAGCTGAAACCTGACAGCTAGTCCCTATCCCGTAGTGAAGTACAACCAGGCAACACGCCCGGGGGGCTTGGGGCGTTCGTGCGGATTCCAGAGTTGCCACCCTCCTTCCAGGAACAAAGATTGCAGAGGGTGCGTGCGATCATCGCCAGGCCTCCAGTTTCCATAATGAGTGTGGGACAAAAGAATTGCGTTCTCTTTCATCCGCGAAGCCAGCGTGGCCAGTGCGGTGGGCCTTCGCTCGACCTCAAACAGCTGTAACATGCGTCGCTCGATGACGACATCAAACGGACCTGGGCATATCTCAGGATTGAGGATGTCGCCGGTAACGAATTCAACTCGCCCCCCTGCGCGACGCGGCTGAGTCTGCAAATTTGTTTCGTAATCCTGGGGGCCATAATTCCACGCCAGCGCGAACTCCATCGCCACCGGCGAAGGATCCATAGCCGTGACGGTAAATCCGCCCTCGGCAAAGGCCCGTGGTTCCTGGGAGATGCCATTGCCCGCGCAAAGGATCGACCGCATTCCGAGTGTGGACATGACGGCAGCCAGGGCACTGCCGTGATTCATGAAATCAAACAGGGCCGGCGCCAGGCGGTGACTGATCTGATCAGTCCAGTATTTGTCCCACGCGGCGACGTCGGCAATCGTGCTCGGAGGCCAAAGCCATTCAAGGTCATCGTCTTCATCGGCGATGACCTGTTTGAATGGAAGGTCTCTCTTTACCACCGTGAACTCATCACGTGGTTCCGGCGGCTTTGCTCCGAACCATCTCCTGAGGAGGGAAATCACGCGAGCAAGATACTACGTCAGTAAGTGGCTTGGGAGCTAGATGGACGGGTGGACCACACAAATTGCAGTGGGCGGGTAGCAAGCGCGGGTGACCTCGATAAGAGCGAAGGGCGGGTGCCCCATTCAAGCGCGCACGGTGCGATTGAGGAGGGTCAAGACGCTGCCGAGTCCAAAAGAATTTCCAAAACAAAAAGCCCCACTCACCCGAGCGGGGCCTTCGTTCTTGCTAAGAGCTAGCAGCTGGTTTTCAGTCTCTAACTCCGTCCATGAAAGCACGCAGCTTTCTCGACCGCGACGGATGCCTTAGCTTCCGCAGCGCCTTCGCCTCGATCTGCCGGATGCGTTCACGGGTAACTGCGAACGACTGGCCGACCTCTTCGAGCGTATGCTCGCTGCCGTCCTCGAGACCAAAGCGCATCTTGATGACCTTCTCTTCGCGCGGCGTCAGCGTGCGCAGCACCTGCGAAGTCTGGTCTTTCAAGTTGACGTTGATCACGGCTTCGGCCGGCGAAACCACGCCGCGGTCCTCGATGAAGTCGCCCAGGTGCGAATCTTCCTCTTCGCCGATCGGCGTTTCGAGGGAGATCGGTTCCTGCGCAATCTTCAGGACCTTGCGGACCTTGGCGACCGGGATGTCCATGCGCTTGGCGATTTCTTCCGACGTCGGTTCGCGTCCCAGTTCCTGCACCAGCTGTCGCGAGGTGCGGATCAGCTTGTTGATCGTTTCGATCATGTGCACCGGGATACGAATAGTACGCGCCTGGTCAGCGATGGCACGGGTGATCGCCTGGCGAATCCACCATGTGGCGTAGGTCGAGAACTTGTAGCCACGGCGGTACTCGAACTTGTCCACGGCTTTCATCAGACCGATGTTGCCTTCCTGAATCAGGTCGAGGAACTGCAGTCCGCGATTCGTGTACTTCTTGGCGATTGAGACTACCAGGCGGAGGTTGGCTTCGATGAGCTCGCGCTTGGCGTGCTCAGCGTCCATGTCGCCCTGGATGATCTCGCGCTGCGTGCGCTTGAGCTCCAGGAACAACACGCCCGCTTCCTGCTCGAGCTTCTCCATCTCGGCACGGATGGAGCGAGCCTGCCGGCGGTATTCTTTTTTCTGGTCCTCGCTGCGGGTGGCGTCGGCTTTCCGTTCCAGGTTCTGGGCCTGGCGGTCGAGCGATCGCATGCCGTCGACGGTCTTGTTGACCCGCTCGATCAGCCGCTTGCGCTCATTGTTGGTGAAGCCGAGATTGCGCACCGCGAGCGATACCCGGACGATGCCCCGCCCCAGAGCCATTCGGTACTTGCGATGGTCCTTGGGACGCTTCTTCTGCGAAACCGCCGCGAACTTTTCCTGCAGCTGCCCGGCTTTTTTGTAATGTTTGGCAAGCTCATCGATCTTGCCCGTGAATTCCTTCAGCCGGTTTTGCAGGATGTCGTCGGTGATCTCTTCTTCATCGAACGTGACCACTTCTTTAATCGAGCGGACGCCCTTCTTCAGGTCGTCGCCCATTGCCAAAAGTTCGTGAATCACGATCGGCGAGCGCGAAAGCGCCTTGAGCACGCGCAACTGCCCGCGCTCGATCCGCTTCGCAATTTCAACTTCGCCCTCGCGCGTAAGCAAGGGCACAGTCCCCATCTCGCGCAGGTACATGCGGACGGGGTCGTTGGTTTTTTCCAGAGCGCCGGGGCTTAAGTCGAGTTCGACGTCCTCGGCGCCTTCTTCAGCTTCCTCGAATTTTTTATCGAGCGCGGACGAAGGCATTTTCGGGCCTTCGAGCACATCGATACCTTGCGTGCCGATAGTCGTCAGCAGATCGTCCAAGTCTTCGGGGCTGTGCACATCGTGCGGGATCAAGTCATTGACTTGATCGTAGGTCAGGTATCCCTTTTCTTTGCCTGTATCGATCAGCTTCTTAATATCGTCGTACTTGTCGTCAAGGGCCAAGACGAATTTTCCTCAAAACGCCGGTGAGGGCGCCTTTTCCTCTTCTTCCAGATGGTGGGACGTGGCAATGCGGGATTGCGCCCGGAGGCACAAACTTACAGATTATAGCAGACGAGCGGCGTCCCTGCCCATCGAGCAGTGTGGGTAGAACCCGATTCGCTTCTGCTGCGCAAAACTCGCAACCCGCTTAATCAGTTAGATGCCGCGGCACCCCTCTCTGCTCCATTCTCTAGAGCTTTCTCAAGCACTTGCCCGATTTCCTTTTGTTCCCAGTAACAGCGGCGCGGCAGGAGTAAGACGCTCTGCGACGCTTTCCGGTTTGGCACAAAATCTCCAAATGCCAAGAATTCTTAGGCGGGCGCCGATGCGCGGACGCGCTTTCGTCAGCCAACTCCCGGGTCGCGCAGGGAGTGTTTCAGGCGGACTTTTTCCTGGAGAAGCGCTTGCATCTCGACCGGATCCTTGCGGCCTGCGGTTTCGAGTTCGCGCTGAACGTCGTCTAAACGACGACGCAGGTGAATGCGCCGGAGAGCGCGCACCGCGCCTTCGAGTCGCTCGGCGGTCAACTCCTCGTCTTCTTTCAGAAGAATGGTCGCGAGGCGGCGACGGTCGCCTTCGGAGAAGGGCAACTGCATCACGTCGGCGACTTCCAGTGCGCCCCCTAGTAGCGTGTCGACCAGCGATTCGGTTGCCAACCCCATGTGCAGGCGCTCGCTCTCGATAGCGAAGCGGGCCTGCCGTGCCGGATCGAATTCCTCCTCGGCACCGTCGCGAGCTGAAAGATGTTCCTGCCCGCTTTGCATTTCGTGCGCCGACGCAAGCGCTCGCACCAGGATGCGCTCCGCATCCGTGATCTGCGCTTCGACTGGCGCCTTGACTGCAGCGGCTGAGCGGCTGGCGGCTACATGCTTCAGTTCCTGGCGCAGCACGGCCGAGTCAATGCCCAGCTTCTGCGCGATCTCGTGCGCCAACTCGTCGCGGACGATGCGGCTGGGCACGCGCTGAATATGCGGTAGCAGGTGGTTGATCGCCTTGACCTTGCCTTCCGGAGTGCGCACTGGGAATTGCGTGCGCGCTCGCTCGATCAGGTAATCGAAATAACGCTGCGAGTGGCGAAGGGCCTCAACGTAAGCGTCCTTGCCTTTGCGCCGGATGAAGAGGTCGGGATCGAATCCGTGCTCGAGGGTCAGTACCTTGATCTGGAATTCTTCCTCGACCAGGAGGCCGAGGCTCCGTTCGGTAGCCTTGGCGCCGGCGGTGTCGGGATCGAAATTGACGACGGCGTTCTTGCTGAAGCGTCCGAGGAGCTTGGCCTGCAGTTCGGTAAACGCCGTGCCCGAGCTGGCAATCACGTTTTGAAATCCGGCAGCGAAGACGGAAATGCAATCCATCTGCCCCTCGACCAGAATCGCGTAATCGAGCTTGCGGATGGCTTCCTTGGCGTGGTCGAGGTTGAACAGCACGCGCGACTTCGAGTAGATCCCCGTTTCGGGCGAATTGAGATACTTCGGCCCTGCCTTCTCGTCGGTCGAGAGCGTACGGCCGGTAAAGGCGATGACACGGCCCGCGTCGTTGGCGATGGGGAACATGATGCGGTTGCGGAATTTCGAGTAGAAGGCGGAGAGTTTGGGAGGAGCTTCGAGCTGCGAGCTACGCGCTGGCGTAGTCAGGCTTTGGGCTCTCGGCTCTCGGCTCTCGACCTTGTCTCCGCCACTCTCGTTGGGCTGTGAGCTCCTTTGTGTAGATCCTGCTTCGCCACTCTTGTCATCTTGGGCGGAGCGAAGCGACTGCTGTTGTTCCTGCTGACGACTGACGACCGACGACTGGCGACCGCGCTCTTCCTTCCACGAGAACAGACCGCTCTCGCGCAGCAGTTCTTCGTCGAACTCCCGGCGGAGGGCGTCGCGCAAAAGAAATCCCGAGTCGGGCGCGTAGCCGATGCGAAAGCGCACAATCGTTTCGTCGTCGAGCCCACGCCCTGCGAGGTAAGCGCGCGCGGATGCCCCCTCTGGCCGCTTCAGGTAGTTCTGGAAGAACGCGCACGCGCGCTCGTGGACATCGAGCAGCGCCATGCGGAGTTTGGCTTCGCGTGCCTCTTGTGGGCTCGAGAACTCGACCTTCGGCATGGGCACGCCCAGCTTCTGCGCGATCAGCCGGACGGCCTCCGGAAAAGTTATGTTCTCGACTTTCTGGACAAATGAGAACACGTCGCCCGAGACGCCGCATCCGAAGCAGTGAAAGAACTGGCGCGTGGCATGCACGGAGAACGACGGCGTCTTCTCGTTATGAAAGGGACAGAGCCCGGAAAAATTCTGGGCGCCCGCCTTCTTGAGTTTGACGTAGTCACCGACGATGCGAACGATGTCGGCCTGCTGCTTGAGGGCGTCTTTGAAGTCGGAAGCGGGCATGGAAGCGTGGGACGATTCTATTGTGGGGCACGAGTGCGCCAAAAGAGAAATGGCTCGACGGCCATGCGGAGGTTCGGAAAAACTGTGGATAAATGAGGATAGAGGTGGAGGGAGTAGGAAAAAGAGGTGGAGTGCAGGCCATCTAGGCTCCGCTGCCCTAGGCCCAGGTTAGCGTCCAAAGAACGGACGCGAACCTGGGGCACCGACCCGGTTCCTTCTGGTATCGTTTTCGGCATGAAACCGATCTTGTTGGAAATTGTGAATCGCCTGTCGGAGATGGGAGCCCGCGTGGGCGCCCTGGAAGCGGCCCTGGTCCACACTCGCCAATTGACTACGGGAGACATCGAACGCCTCGTCGGCGCGCACAAAGCCAACCTCGAATCGCAGTTGGCAACGCTTAGGGCGTCGATTGCGGCGCTGCCGGAGTAGTGGGTCATTGACTCGATTGTCATTGTTTCCCGGCTGCATCGCTAACCCCACTCAATCGCAGAGATCGCGAATTGAATGGGGCATCCGGCAGTCATGCGGGCCACCCGCCAAGCATTCTTGAGTGCGGGGTTTTCCAGTGTCAATGCGGCGATTTTGGGCGAACAAACAGCGCACGCTGGTGAGAGCGCCTGATTACACCAATTTGCAGAGTACAATTTCCAAACATCATGCAAAAACCCATGGAGCAGGGGACGTCGACCACGGTGAACTTTCTGGCCGAGCAAGATGGATCACCAGAACGCGACTTGAAGCGAATGCTTGCGGATACTTTTGCACGGCTAGGGTCCGTAAAAGCAGCATACCTGGCACGGGTGGACTACGGGCGTCCCTCTGAACGGCACGTCGCACTTTGCATCGTGACCGATGAAGCAGACCCTGTGGAAGTAGTGGAAGCAGCAAGCAGCGTATTTCAATCGATGTTCAACTCAGGCGCCCACGTCGATATCCTTCCTCTATCAGAAGCGGAGGAATCACGGATTTCCCTTGTCTGCCGTCCTTTCTTCACCTGCAAAGTCCATAAACTTTCAATGATGTAGTCGCCTGTTTGCGACAATCATCTTTCTATCTGGCGACGATTCGGCGTAAAGTCATGGTGTTGAAGACCGCAGCGAAGCCTCGTCATTGGAGGATCTGTTGTTCGAGCAATACAAAGAGAACCTCGGCCTAGCGAGGGAAACAGGCGAAAGCGCACGTGAAGGTGTGAGATCAGCACGAGCGGCCTGGCGAAAGCAACGCCGGGACAACTGTCGTAATATCGCCATTGCACTCATTGACCCGGTTCCGTCAATCCCCGACTAAACTTCGTCCCAGTGGAAGATGTACTTCTGAGTGTTGTGTCCGCACACGGTTTTAACAATTCGGGCGTAAGATCAGACTGCTTTTAGACCAACCTCCCCAAGGAGCCAGCCATGGTCAAAGAGCCCCGTTGCCCATATTGTGTTTTGATTGACCACTTCATGCTGCTGAGCCCGACTGGAGATGGTCGCTTTGAGTGTGTAAAGTGTGGACACATCGCCTTTCCTGAAAATAAAGTCTTCCAGTGCGTCTGCTGTCATTGCAACGCGATGAGGGCATTTGAACCCGCAAAGCCGCGATTCTGGCCGGTGCAGAAATCGGTCAATTGCTGATACATCCCGATTTCACAACAACTCCTCCGTGGCGACCGGGTTCTTGGTTTCAACATTGAGGCGTCCCATCTCCGCCTCCGTTTGGCGCCATTCCGCCACGGTCCGCGGTTGAGAGCGCTCACGCCAGTTTTGCTTGACTTTGGATTCCGCGCCAGTATCGTGGATGGCCAGGCCCGAATCCTCAGGCACCGAAGGACGAATCGCCCCCATCTGTCTCGCGAGCGTTACCTTCGGTGGCAAGACAGGAAGACCCCAAATGGCAGCGAACCCTGTGACACCCAACTCAGAGTTGGAACTCAGTACAGAAAAAAAAGACGCGGACGTCGTGGTCCACGCCTCGGGCCGGATCACGGCTGCGACTTCGGCACAACTCCAGAGCACAATTCGCGGTCTCATCCCCGGCAGCAAGCGGGTCGTGCTGGACCTGAGGGATGTCCATTACATCGATAGTTCGGGCATAGGCGCCCTGGTCAGCGTGCACTTGGCCGCCAGCAAAGCGCAGTGTGCCCTGGAACTCACAAATATCCAGCCCCGCATTCGGGACCTCTTCGAATTAACCCGGCTGACGACGGTTTTCGAGAATCAGGGCGGATATCGTGGTTTGACTCCGGAATAGTCGATACCGAACGACTCGAAACTAACAGGATCGGAGCCGCTTACCCTTCATCAAAGAGTGCTAGTGTGCGCCGTTCAATGAGGGCGAAACAATAGGCGCACACTCGTGCAATCTCACGCGCCGGATCCTTAGTTGACTCCGATCAGCTTTTGATTTAGCAGAGCCAGATCCGCTCCCATGTCTTTACCATCCGAGGCGGCACCGTGATACGCGCTGGAAGAGCGCAATTGGTAATTTCCTCCATTCCCACCGTTGTAACTGACAAATTGCACTGGCGTCGCATTGCTCGGAAAACTATTCCCTGCGGGCCAGGAAGAGGGTGGCCAATTGCTGGAACAGGCAATAATCGCATTATCAGTAACTGAGTAGGGATTAAAGCAAGCCCCAAAAGTCGTTAACGGGACATTATAAGAAGCGCAGTTATTCAAGCCTCCGGTTGACCACACCGGATACTGACCCGCACTCACCACGCTGTTCACGAATGTGAAGTTCTGCATCTGTTCGCTTCTGCTGCTCCCTATGTAGAACAGACTCTTATCGGGAAAAGCAGTAATGTGATTCATGGAAATCTTT
This sequence comes from Terriglobales bacterium, assembly GCA_035652655.1. Classification (GTDB taxonomy): domain Bacteria; phylum Acidobacteriota; class Terriglobia; order Terriglobales; family Acidobacteriaceae; genus Gp1-AA133. The sequence goes on along the minus strand of DASRDJ010000165.1, from coordinate 30,859 downwards.
TTGAGTATTGGACCTGGGCTAGCCTGAGAGATCTGAGCCAGAACACCTGCACCCAGATAGGCGGTCGAATTGATATCATCCGCAATCACGTCATGGATGCTGTAGCGCTCTCCATCGAGCGCCACCGCACTACCCGAGAGTGCGTTGGCGATTTGAAATCCTGCCCCCACGTGGCTGATCCTGTTGTACCGCACGGTCACGTCGGTGACTTCGCATTTCGCACACGTGCCAGACTGGTTTTTGGGAGTGAGGAGGATGCTGTACCCTGCCTGCGAAAATCCACCCCACGTGTATTCCATAATGTTGGCTTCGAACAAAATCCGCTGCCCATTCTTCAATTCGAAGTGATTTTTCACCAGGAAGGGGTAACCTCCCTTGCCACCAACGTACCCAGCCTGCCCTTTTTGCCAGATTCGCGGCTTATAGAAGTGATTCCTGCGAATCTCTATGTCTGTGGGACTTCGCGTTCCTCCACCGCCACCAAATAAGATATTTTCCCCGGAAGCTTCCAGGTAATTGTTGACGATTTTGTAAGGCCCCATGGCCAGATTCCCCATGCCGCCGGCTATAGCTTGCGAGTCGCCACACATTGCGGTCACGGTAGTGCAGTGAAAATCCGAGAAATACGAGTCGATTATTGCTACGTAAGTGCTGCCACCGAGGTCGATCCCTCGCCTGGTGTCGTATTGCGCGACTCCATGCATCCAGACGCGGTCGAAAATGATGTGGTGGGCTGGCCCCCCATTTTGCAGCCACGCAAGATTGATGATGCTGCTCGTGTTCGGTGGCCGCGTGATTTCCAGACCTATCAGCCGGTAGTGATTGGCACCCACGGCAAACAGCAAGGGTCCGGAACTACCACTCGCACCACTACCAATGATTTTTGCCATTACCTTCGTGGGAGAAGAACAGTTGAACGCCGGGCGCGAGGGCAATGACCTTATTCCCGCGTAGCAAGGAGAGATGCGCGTCTGTTCCGGAGGCAGCTGCGAAGGTAAATTGTTAGTTCGAAGGATAATCCAGTGGCTGTCGTCGCAGCTCTTCGCCGGAAAGGTGAAGAGTCCGCTAAAAGTCGCTCCCGCCTGCAGCTCAATCGTGTCGCCGCAGCTGGCGTTTTTCAGAGCGTCTTGCAGCGAATCTCCAGCATTCAGAATCGTCACTCTACCGGGAGCGGGGGTATTGATCAGTGCTGTATTCATGTACACGCGTGGCAATTCCGCAGGCCCGTCATACGTCGAGGCTGCTGACTGCGGAATGCACGATAGGGTCAAAATTAACGCCGAGATTGCCTGACAACAGCGAACTGAGAAGATGCGACCACGAACCACCGAGAAAGAAGAAAACACTGTGCCCCCTGACAGATTTGGGTTGCCCGCACCGAAGTGCCGGCCGGGGTGTCGGAAATTTAAGACACAATAAGTTTCGGTAACACATCACTCTGGGTCAGAAACCCTTGGAACACTGAAGTACACGCGCCAACCTCCAGTCCCGAGTCCTCCTGAGGGGTCGAGAGCGAAATGGACGAGGCAGCACTCGCCTTCGCCGTCAGGCGACTGGCGCATCTTTCGGGGGCGGATGAAGTTGGAGGAAGGCGGCGGCGGCCTCGCGAGCACGGGCCGCGATGTCTCGGGAGTTCGGTCGCTCGACCACGCCGAGCAGCAGGCTGACCATCAAATCGCGCCAGAGCAGCCCCGCGAACTGCTCGCCTAGTTCGGCAGGACGGCCAGTAAGCAACCCGGCCGTTTGGGCCTCGGCCATGATTTTGCGCAAGGCGGCGCGGCTTGTCTCGCGTCCGATCGAGTTGAGAGCGCGCGCCACTTCGGGGGCCTGGACGACCTCCGCGATCGCCAGTCGGAACACCGCCATGACTGTGGGTTCGCTTATCTCGCGCACGAGCCTGGTACCGAAAGAAGCCAGCACCTGCGCTAAGGTCTCGCGATCGCGCAGTGCTGGCAGGTCGGCCGGCACGTCCAGTCGCTTGGCGCGCCTACTGATGCAAGCGATCAGCATTTCCTGTTTGTTGCCCACCAGTGCGTAAAGCTCTCGCTTCGAAACACGCGCACGCGTCGCGATCTCAAGCGTGCTGGTGGTCGCGTAGCCCCTCTCCATGAAAGCCGCAAAGGCCGCGTCGAGGATGCGGTCACGCACCGCGGATTCGTCGTCGCCCTTCTGGCGGCGTTTTGATATCGATGCCCCAGCCATTGCCCCTCCTTGACCATTCCGGTACCGCATAGTACCATCATGCGATTGGTACTCGTTGGTACCAAAATATTTCACGAGGAATTGAAAGGAGCTGAACAAATGAAAATTGAAATGTCCTGGCTGCCGTTGGCGTTTGCAACGATCCTGGCGCCGATGGCGCAAGCCCAGTCCACACCGCCGCAGCCCCAAATCACCGGCGTGCTGACAATCCTTTCACCCAAGCCGGGGACGACTCCCGAGCAAGTCATGAAAATCATGCCCGCCGAAATTCGCGCGACCGTACCTCTGTATCTCGAGGGCAAGATTCAGCAGTGGTTCACGCGCGGCGACGGCCGAGGCGCCATCTTCATCCTGAACTGCAAGGACGTGGCGGAAGCTCGGGCCCTGATCGAAGGCCTGCCGCTCACGCGGGCCAATCTCATGGACGAGCAGTTCATTCCGATCGGGCCACTCTTACCTCTCGGAATACTTCTGAGCGATAGCCCGACCAGCAAGTGAGCTCGGCCATTGTGATTCGGTTGTGGATCGTGCTCTAGCAGGATGATCTATGTCATCCATTCAGGAGGTCAAGTGTCACAAGAAGTCGTTTTCCAAATGCATCTAGCCTTAGGGTATGTCGCGTGGCTGCTTTGCTTTGGTACTTACTTGCTGCCGCGCCTCAAGTCGATGGACCTGGTGGCAGCGCAACGTGCCATCGCTACTCTGCATAGCTTCCGCTTCTTCGGGCTCGTCTTTATTGTGCCGGGTGTCGTCGGCAATCTGCCCGCTAGCTTCGCCACGTTCGCCGCATACTGGGATCTGGCAACCGGGGTTCTGGCCATGCTGGCGCTTCTCACGGTTAGGATTCGTCCTGTGTTCTGGCTGTTCGTCGTCGCCTTCAATCTGGTGGGAACGGTCGACCTCGTTCTCGACTATTACCACGCGATCCGGGTCGGCCTTCCGTCTATGGCGGGACAGTTGGGCGCCGCATACGCGATCCCGGTCATCTACGTGCCCCTGCTGATGGTCACGCACGTCGCGGCGTTCTATTTGCTGCTGCGTCCTCAGCCCACAGCGGTTCGAGCCTTCGCCAGCGGAGGGGCGGCATCTTAGAGCCCCGTGGGATCGTGCGTCCTATTGCCGAGGTGCCCCGTCCAGGCTCCGCTTGGGCGGGGATTTTTCCTGCGCAACTCTGAAAGGTGCCTGGTACGAGTCTCCGGTGCCTTCTTGCGGCCTAAGTCACGCCTAGATTAAGGTGGCGCATCCCCAGCCGTCCCCTCCGTTCTGAGGTCCTGCTGGTTGCGGCCTCGAGCGTTTCCGGAAGAAATTTAGGCTTTTGTGGAGGATTCACCTGATGGCGGCCTTTGCGGCGATCGATAGTCTGATAATAAGGCCCTAGAAGACGGATGAGTAACCCGGAAAAACAGAGCGCGCTGGGAAACGGGTTCCAAACGTTCGCCACCAGAGTCTCTTTCTGGGTGGGTACGAAGTGGTCGTTCGCAGCGTCGATGTTGATTATCGTGGTCTGGACGGCTCTGGGACCCTACTTCCACTACTCCAATACGTGGCAGCTCGTTATCAATACCGCCACTACGATTGTCACGTTCCTGATGGTCTTCCTGATTCAAAACACACAAAACCGCGATGCACGAGCCATTCACCTTAAGCTGGACGAAATCATCCGTGCTATGCGACAAGCGCGGAATGAAATGATCGATATCGAAAAGCTATCGGATGAGGAACTCGAGGAGATGTCGAAGACCTTCGAATCCATCCGGCTGGAATGCGCGGCGAGAAAGAGCCGCAAAGCGGGCGTACTCTCACATCACTCCTCGTAGCTTCAGTCCCCTAAGACCGCCATCCGGATGCGGTTTGTAAAGTTTCTGTACATGAGCGCGTTCGCGAAAAGCAAAGTTCGATGAAACCTCGTCCTGTCTAGTGAGGCCGATTGCGACTTCAATCGCAACGGCTACACAGAAAGACAAAACAACTTTCATACGTTCGGCCGTTTGACGCGTACGACAGTGCGTCAAACGCCTTGCGAGGTCGTTGTGTGTCTTTCGCAATCTCAAATGTTTGTCACCAGGAGGATGATTTGGACAGCAAGAATAATGAAGTACGCAATGGCAAAGCGGCGCGGACCATGGTTCGCGGGCTACTGGTCGCGCTCGTAGCACTGGCGATCAGCGGTATCGCTTCGGCTCAGGAAAATACGGACCTCAAATTTCGCGGCGGCATCGGCGTCATTCCCGTGACCGGCGTGGCTGCGACGGGCGCCGTCAACCTTAACGTTGTGCGCGGTGTCAATCCGGCAGGACCGTGGCGGATCGCGGATCTCGATGCGACCGTGACATCGGACGGACACATTCGGGTCAAGGGACGCGGCCTGCTTCTGGCTGCGGGCAACGGCATTGGAACGAACGCGGGCGCGAGTGTCTTCGCGTCGCTGTTCTGCGGGGCCGCTGCCACAGCGACGGAGCACGATTCCGGTCGTGTGGCGCTCGACACGGACGGAGACTTCCGGATCAATGCCCTGTTGACGCCAGCACTGACTGGGACCTGCGACACCCCGGTACTGCTTATTCGCAACGGCGGGGCATCGCCGGTCTGGTTCGCGGCGGGCATTCCGGAGTCAAAATAAAAGATCACTTAACGGATGCAACGACAGTTGGCCCGAGCCCGGTTCTCCATCCTGATGTCGAATGCGAGCCGCATGACACTGAGATGGAGTCCCGGGCTTGGTGCTTGTGGCTTGGTTTTTCCAACTGGACGCCCTTCCCGCCCAAGCCGAGCTTGGACGCGGCACCTTCGAGACTTGGGAGCGGTTGAGTTTGGCCACCGACCGTCTTAAAGCCTCTGAGACGACCGGGTGGAACCTCCGCGCATGGCGACGTGCGCGGCACACGTTAATTTTTTTGGTTGCGCCGTTTCGGGACGCATCACGATTCAGATCTGGGCGCCTCGAAGTATTACTTTCTCTGCACTTAGTGAGGTAACCATCGGTGTGGTTACTCGAGTACTCCATGAGTGGTGACATACGGGCAATTGTGGCCTTGTCCGTTCGGCCGTAGTGTCGGTGGTGAGCCTGAGCAGCTCGCCGCTTCACCGCACTACGGAGGATTCATGAGCGCCACTCGCAAGTTTGCATTTTTCGTTGTTGCTGTGTGCCTGCTGGCCGGACAGGCACTAGCCAATACTGTCAATCTCAAGTTTGTAAACGTCGGACCGGGCAATGTCGCACCCACCGGGTATTACGCGTATCCCTACAATTTCTCGATCAACGGCAGCAGTACGCTGACGCCGATGATGTGCGATGCGTTCAACAACCACATCTCGTTTGGCGAAAGCTGGAATGCGAATGCGCATAGCATTCTGCAGGGCGGGATGTTTGGCACCAGCGGACAGGCCCTGCTCGACTACAAGGCTGCCGGGCTGATTTTCCTGGGCGTCTTCAATGGGACGATCAACGCGTCGCTGGGCAACTCGGCGGTGTGGGAATTGTTCAGCGGACAGAACAACGGCAGCAGCGAAGCGGCGGTGCAGGCAATCATGTCGCAGTATCTCGGGCTGGCCGCGACTGCCTCAAACAGTGCATTCCAGGGCCTGAAGGTTTACACGGCGATCGGGGCGCGTCCGGGATACGGTCCGCAGGAGTTCATCGGGTACAGCCCGTGCACGCCGGTACCTGAACCGGCCACGCTGACCCTGATGGCGACCGGCCTGTTTGGACTGGCTGGAGCGGCGCGCCGCAAACTACGCGCGTAACTGATTCGCTGTTTCACTTTGGCACCGTTCGGTGCGCGAAAAACAATTCCCGCCGAACGATGGGGCTTGCGTTTAGACGCGAGCCCTTTTTTGTTTCCTGCATCGCCTCTTGCCAGATTCAGTTGACAAATTGCTGCCTGGAAACCGGGGAGAGCGTATCACGTACCAAGGATTGGATATCCAGGCATGCTGTCGCCTACTCGTGCGTGGAGGTTTGACAGCTTCTAGGGCAGTTGCTGTATTTTGCATCCGCCGCGCGCAAGGTAGGCTCGTTCGCAGAAACCTAGAGACCCAGGAAGCACCATCTTGAGGAAGTGGAGAAGACTGTGAAAAACATCCACGAAGTGCTGAAGCAGAAAGAAGCCGATTGCGCCCAGTTGCGCCATGAGATCGAAGCTCTGCGTACTGTTGTCCCGTTACTGGATGAGAAGGCCGCGAACAATCGGAGCCTGCTGCGCGAGGAAACTGCCATGGAAGCCGAGACCTCCATGCGCGCCGCTGAAGAGCGGGAAGTGCCTCAGGCAGAAGCGCCGGCGGCTGAAATCGACATGGACCGCAAAGGGCCGCTGGCAACGAGTCTCAGCGAAACAACCAGCTGGTGGAAGCGGGCAAAGTAAGTCGCATACCCGGTTCGCGATCCGTTTCCGTCGCTCACTCCACGACATTCGTGTATCCCCCCTCTTGCTTGGCGCAACACTTCAAAAGCCTGGAGTACTAGCGCAAGGTGGTTGACAACCCACAGCCGCCGCCGTGCGAGCGTCCTTACCCTGTCACACACGCAATTCGACGACGGTCGCTCCACCTCCACCTTCATTCTGGGGCGGCTCGGTGACGGAAGCGACGTGAGGATGTTTCTGCAGGAACTGGCGGAGAGCCTTGCGTAGAATGCCCATGCCGCTTCCATGCACCACGCGAATGCGCGCGAGTCCTGCGAGGAAAGCGCGGTCGACGAACTTCTCAACTTCGTCTGTAGCCTCGTCGACCGTACGGCCGATTACGTTGATCTCGTTGGGCACCGAACTATCGGCGCGGCCGAGAGAGACTGAGATGCCTCGTGCTCGCGCGGCCGCGATGGGCGAATCAGCGGCCCGGGCAATGACTTCCGCGATGTCGTCGCGCGCGATCTTCATTTTCATGGCACCGATCTCGATTTCGAAGTGATCGTCGTCGATACGGCGGGTCACCGTTCCGGCGCGGCCCACGGACTTCAGCTTCACGGTGTCGCCTTGGGAGACATGCTTTACCAGGGATGGCTGGGCATCTGGATCGCCCTGGTCCGCTCCGGTGGAGTGCGCCACCACGGCTGAGTCGAATTGCTCGCGAAACTCGCGGCGCATCTTGGCAATGCGGCGCTCGGCGTCTTTGGATAGCTTTTGCGCGGCGGCGCGATCCTGAATCGCGTTTACCGTTTCGCGCGCATGGTACTCGAAGTCCTTAAAGATGGCTTCGAGCTTCTTCTCCATTTCGCGAATCCTGATTTGCTGCTCTTTTTTGCCCTCTGCCGCCAGATTCGCTCTTTCTTTTTCGATTTCCTGTTCCCGGGTGCGCAGGCGCAGGCGCTCCGCATCGGATTCACGCAGGTTGGCGTGCAGGCGGTCGAGGAAGCGGGCGATGTCCTGGGTTTGCGTGGTGACTCGTCCGCGGGCGGACTCGATGATTTTCGGGTTCAGGCCGAGGCGCTGCGCGATGTTGATACCGGCCGAGGCTCCGGGAACTCCCACACGCAGTTCGTAGGTCGGTTGCAGTGTGGCTTCGTCGAAGCCCACGGCCGCATTGACCACCCCGGGCGTGTTGACTCCATAAACCTTGAGTGAGGTGTGGTGGGTGGAAATGATGGTGATCGACCCGATGCAGCGGAAGTGGTCGGCGATCGCCACCGCGAGCGCGGCACCTTCTTCGGGATCGGTGGCCGAACCGAGTTCATCCAGCAGTACGAGCGACTGCGATGTAGCGGTGCGCGAGATGAAATCGATGTTGGTAACGTGCGCAGAGAAGGTGGAGAGATTCTGCTCGATGGACTGGTAGTCGCCGATGTCGGCGAGCACGGCGTCGAAGATGGGGAACTCGGCGCGGTCGGCCGGGACAGGGATGCCGGACTGGGCCATCAAGGCAAGCAGGCCAACGGTTTTCAACGTTACGGTTTTGCCGCCCGTATTGGGGCCGGTAATGACTAGTTCGCGGCGCTCGCCTTCGAGTTCGACGGTGATTGGAACAACACGAACGTTCTTCAGTTTCAAATTACGTTCGAGCAACGGGTGTCGGGCGTTGTGGAGGATCAGCGATGCCGACTGCTCGGTTTCGTTGGGACGGCGAGACGCCGTGCCGACTGCTGGCGAGGACGCCGGGGCTACAGAGGCCTCGACGGCCGGTGGAGACGCCGACGCTCCCGACATCGCCGGCGCTACGCATGTGTAGTCTTCCGCGAAGCGGGCTTTCGCGAACTGGAGTTCCAATTCTGCCAGTGCGTCTGCCGCGCCGCGAATTGCTTCCGCATTCTCGCCGATGCGACGCGTCATCTCAAGAAGTATGCGATGGATCTCCGCCTGTTCTTCGTCGAGCAGGCGTACGAGATCGTTGTTCTGCTCGATGGTTTCGATGGGCTCGACGAAAACTGTTTGTCCGCTGGAACTGGAGCCGTGGACTACGCCCGGCACCCGGCGCTTCTGCTCGATCTTTACTGGAATGACAAAACGCTCGCCACGGATGGTGACGAGTTCATCTTGCACGGTGCCGCCTTCGGCCAAACGGCGGAGATAGCCGCGCAATGAGTCTTGAATAGAGCGTTTTTGCTTGTCGATGTCGCGACGGATGCGCGCGAGTTCGGGCGAGGCGCGATCTTCGAGCTTGCCGTCGGGTTGAATCTTGTTGCGAAAGGCACGGAGAAAGTCGCTGAAGTCGGGGATCGCCGCGGAGAGCTGTGGTACGGCGATCCATTCCTTCATCGCCGCCGGCGGACTCTGGACGATCTCACGCCATTCGGCGGCGCGATCGACTACCAAAACGACGTCGCGGATCTCAGTGGTTTCGAGGGCGGCTCCGCTGATGCGGGCTTTGTCGAGCAACTCGGCAATATCGAGAAGGCCGGAAAATTCGAAACGTCCACCAACGCGACGGAATTCGCGAATGTCGCCGGTGAGCTGTTGCTGATATTCGATCCAGGAGCGGTCCTGGGAAGGCGCGAGCGCGGCGATGCGCCCTCCGCCCAGCGGAGATGACACGTAGCCCCGCAGCAAGTCGCGAAGAGATTCGAATTCCAGGACGCGCGCGCTGGTGTGGGTCAGGGGCATGACAGCAAAATAATGTTACAGGAAGTATGGGCGGGAGCGGGTTGGACGTCCGGGGCAAACGCAAGGTCTCTCCACTGCGTTCGGCTTCACCTCACTCCGCTAGAGATGACAGGGTTTGATGACGAGTTTAAAGAGGGTACGGCGATTCTGATCGCGAATGCGACGTCCAAGTAACGGCGGTTTTAGTGGCCAGCTTCGACAGCTGCGGCGGCCTGCGCGGCTGCCGGGAAGCGCAGGGTGAAGAGCGCGCCGCCGTCGGGTTTATTGCGGCAACTGATGTGGCCGTGATGGTCTTGCACCACGCCGTACGAAGCGCTTAGTCCGAGGCCGGTGCCCTTGCCAACTGGCTTCGTGGTGTAGAAGGGATCGAAGACGCGCTCGGCATCAGCCATGCCCGGTCCGGAGTCCGAAAACTCAACGACCACTTCCTTGTCCACCTGTCGCGCGGTCACGAGCAACGCTCCACCGCCCACTTCATTCAGCGCGTCAATCGCGTTTTCAGTGAGGTGAAGGAATGTCTGAAGAAGCTGGTTGCTGTTGCCCCAGATGCGCGGCAGGGCCGGCTCTAGGATGGCCTCGACGCGAATATTCTTGCCGCGAATCTGCACGTCGTTCATCTGAAGGGCACGCTGCACCAGTCCACCCACATCGATCAGGATTTTTTCGGAAGGATTCTGCTGCGAGAAGCTGAGCAGGTCGGCAACCAGGTCGCGGGTACGGCGGGCCTGCTGTCCGATTTTCTGCGCCATGGTTGCTTGCTCCCCTTGGAGCGAAGCTTGGGTTGCCAGCAACTCGGAGTATCCGAGAATAGCTGCCAGAGGGTTGTTGATCTCGTGGGCGGCTCCGGCGACGAGCTGTCCGAGAGAAGCAAGCTTCTCTTTTTGCACCAAGTGGCTTTGCAGGCGCTGCAGGTTTTCATAGCTCTGACGCGATTCATCGAGCAGGCGGATCAGTTGCCGGTCGAGCAGTATTTGCTTCAGGAAGACGAATCCGCCTAGCACCGTGGTGGCGGCCATAGTTGCCAGCAAGCGGAAATTCCGTAAATCGGGCGGCGTGTTCGGGGCGAACAAGGCCCACAAGCCAAGCAAGGGCAAAGACAAGATAGCGATCATCGCCAAGCGCGGCGCGACATTCGTCCAGCGGCCAGCAGACTGAGGAGTTGGCGAGACGGTTAAATCGGCCTTGCGAGCAGCGAACGCTGTCCAGGTCAACCAGCCAATCGATACAAGGAGCAGCAGGTCATAGATGCTGCCGCTGTAGTAATTCCCACGGGCGATGGCTGCGTTAATGGTTTCTGAGCCAAGCGTGTAGATCGCACCGCCCACGAACAAATTCCAGTAGATCTTTCTCCACGCGCCACGCGTCGAGGCAGCGACCATGCCGAGAACGAAAACCAGCACGAGATTTTCGACCAGGTAGAGCAGGTCGTAGTTGCGGCTGTAGACCGACACGTTGAGCTTGACGTACTGGTCGGGGAAAACCACGAACGCGTAAAGGAAAAGCCACCAGACCAGCACCATGAAGAAGTTGATGGCGTCGAATGCAGTTTTGCGATCGCCCCGCGGGCGATGAGGAAGCAAGGCCACCGCCGCCATGAAAGTGACGATGTGAATGAACAGGATCACGTCGCCGATGCATGGCTCGGGCAGGTCTCTGCGCAGGACCAGTTCGTAGTAAGCCCAGATTGAGCTGTTGATGGTCCACATAACGCAGCCCAGCCCGAGCAGCAACCAGAAAATGCGCGCGCGCTGTTGCCGGAGCGCGTTCCAGCAGAAGGCAACCGAGGCGACGCTAAGCATGAGTAACGCCAGCAGGTCGCCGAAAACCGTGGTCGAGAAACCGCGCGGCATGAACCACTCTGCTGCGCCCACCGCGATGGTAAGCGCCGCGACTCCCGCCAAACCGAATTTTTGCGAATACGACATCCGCCCTGTCAGTGTATGGGTTGAGCGTGGCGCTGGTGAAGATTACAGCGGGGAATGCCTGAGTTACATAAGTACTTCTCCCCACGGCCGACCGGCCCCATCCACATCCCCCAAGGGTAAAGGTCGTGATGACAGGTAGATAGGACAGGAAGTACGAACATAAAGTCGGTGACTGCCGTCACATCCGCAGGTGACTAAGCGGATGCCCGACAGACCCGGATTTTGGCGGTGGCCGGAACGGGCCGCTTTGCTAGAATCGAGCCATGGCGTTTCCCGTTACACGCCTTCGCCGGCTCCGCAAAACCGAGTTGTTGCGCTCCATGGTGCGCGAAACGCGCCTCACTCCTGAAAACTTTGTTTACCCGCTGTTCGTCTGCCCGGGCTCGGGGGTGCGGAAGGAAGTGCGCTCCATGCCGGGAGTGTTTAACCTGTCGGTGGATGAGGCCGTGAAGGAAGTGCGGGAAGCGCGCTCGCTGGGCGTACCGTCGGTGATCCTGTTCGGGCTACCCGAAGAGAAGGACGAGATTGCGACCGGGGCGTGGTCGAAGGACGGAATCGTGCAGCAGGCGGCGCGCGCCATCAAACGCGAAGTGCCGGATGCGATCCTGATGGGCGACGTCTGCCTGTGTGAATACATGTCGCATGGGCATTGCGGCATTGTGAAGGCGGCGCCGCAGTCGCTGGGAGCCGCCGTCGCCTCGCCTCCCGCGGCCACAACTGAGTACGAAATCGTCAATGACGCGACGCTTGAGGTTTTGGCGAAGACTGCGGTTTCTCTGGCACAGGCGGGCATCGACATAATCGCGCCTTCCGACATGATGGACGGCCGCGTGGGGGCGATTCGAGCAGGATTGGATAAAGCCGGGCTGACCAACACCCCTATCCTTTCTTATGCGGCGAAATTCGCATCGGGGTTCTATGGACCGTTCCGCGAGGCGGCTGATTCCGCTCCGCAGTTCGGAGACCGCCGCTCTTACCAGATGGATGGAGCGAACATCCGCGAGGCGATGCGCGAGATCGAACTCGACCTGGAAGAAGGCGCGGACATGATCATGGTGAAGCCCGCCATGCCGTATCTGGATGTGATCTCTGCCGCACGCGAGCGCTTCGACGCACCGCTGGCTGCCTACCAGGTGTCGGGCGAGTACGCGATGATCGAGGCGGCCGCCCGCAACAACTGGATCGAGCGCGAGCGCGTGATGATGGAATCGCTGGTGTCGATCCGGCGCGCCGGCGCGAGCATTATTCTTACCTACTACGCGAAGGAAGCGGCGCGGCTGCTGGGGTAGTTCCCGTCAGGTGCTAGCAATCCCTCGTTGCTTGCCGAGCAACACAAGTCCCTCGACTGCGTTCGGCATTCGCCTCACTCAGCTCGGGATGACAAGATGATTTGATTTGAGTGGGCTCCTCTGTGTCTCTGTGACTCTGGGGTGAAAACGCTCTTTCGTTTCTGCCTTCCGCCGTCGTTCGCGAATCCTTTTGCCCTGTCGTAGAATCACCTATTTGGGTCTATATCGTTATTCCTACCTGTGAGGGAGCACTCTTTTGGCTGAATCCATTTATGACATTGCAATTCTCGGTAGCGGGCCGGCGGGCTACACGGCCGCCATCCGTGCCGGGCAGTACGGGCTGAAAACAGCACTGATTGAAAAAGATGGTGCGCTGGGCGGAACCTGCCTGCACGTCGGCTGCATTCCGACAAAGGCGCTTTTGTTCAACGCAGAGTTGTGGGATCACCTGAAGGATGGGAAAGAGTTCGGGATCGAGGGCGTGGAAGCGCGCAAACTCAACTGGCCGGCGATTCAGGATCGCAAAGGAAAGATCGTTTCCAAGCATGCCAAGGGTCTCGAGTTCCTGATGAAGAAGAATAAGGTCGAGACGATTAAAGGCTACGGCAAGCTCACCGGCGGACGGCAGAACGGAGTTTTGACGATCGAGGTGAAGGGCGCTGACGGTAAGACATCTCAGGTGAAGGCGAAGAACGTGATTCTGGCCACCGGATCGGAGGCGCGCTTGATTCCCGGGCTCACTGCCGACGACCGCGTGCTGACGAATATCGAGATCCTGAGTTTGAAAGAAATTCCGAAGTCGCTCGTGGTGGTGGGCGCTGGCGCCGTGGGCGTGGAGTTCGCGTCGATCTACCGCTCGTTCGATGCGGAGGTCACCATTCTCGAGATGCTGCCGCGGCTGGTGCCGGTGGAAGACGAGGAGATCTCGAAGGAACTGGCACGCGTGTATCGCAAGCGCGGCATCAATTTTTTCACGGGAGCAAAAGTCGAGAAGATCGATAAGACGAAGGCCGGTGTGGCCGTGACGTTCAGCGTCGACGGCAAACAGCAGAAGGTCGAGGCGGAGAAAATCCTGATCGCGGTCGGGCGCAAGCCTCGTACAGAGAACATTGGACTCGAGACGACGAAGATCAAGCCCGACCGCGGGTTCGTAAAAGTGAGCGAGTGGTTGGAAACGGACGAGTCGGGTGTTTATGCGATCGGCGACATTGTTCTCGGCACGCCGCAACTAGCTCACGTGGGCGCGATGGAAGGCATCGTCGCCGTCACGAAGATCGCGAACAAGGAAGGCAAGCCAATCGATCCGCGCAAGATTCCGAATGTGACGTATTGTCATCCCGAGATCGGCAGCGTGGGCCTGACCGAAGCGAAGGCTCGGGAGATGGGATACAACGTGAAGGTCGGCAAGTTTCCGTTCACGGCGAACTCACGGGCGTCGATCGTCGGACAGCACGAGGGCTTCATCAAGGTTGTGTCCGATGCGAAGTACGGCGAGATCCTGGGCGTACACATCATCGGACCGCAGGCGACGGAACTGATCGCCGAGTCAGTGGCTGCAATGGAACTCGAAGCCACGGTCGAGGACCTGATGTGGACGATCCATGCCCATCCCACGCTGGCGGAAGCAATGCTGGATGCATCCAATAGTGTGTATGGGATGGCGATTAACGCCTAGCGAAAGGCGGAAGTAGAGAAGATCGCGTTGACTGTGCTCAAGAATTTGGCAGGGATCCTCGGGGTAGCGATTGGCTCGCTGACGCTGTTTCTTTTGTATTACGAAGTGCACGACTTCCGTCCCTACGCTCCACGAATCCAGGAGATCTACTTAAATATGGACCCCTTGGACCGTAACCCGCCCGCCAACGTACAGGGTTTTGTCTGGAAGGTGGACGGCAGTCACCTGAATGCCTTCGCGTCGCGGAGCCTGTTGAGTGAGCTTCGAAGTCCAACGAAAATGGCGGCGTGGCACTATCATTCACTCATGTGGGATCTGATGTTGGAATGGCATTTCGGCAAGAAAGAACGAGTTGCGTTGTACTGCCACTACCTTCCCTACGAGAGGGGGAGGGGATTCGCTAGTGCCGCGCGATACTACTTCGGCAAATCGGCCGACGCTCTTAGTATGGACGAACTCGCCGCAATCGTCGCGATCGGGCGTTCGCCGAGTTACAACTCGCCTAGCCAGCATCCAGATCATCTCGACGAGGCTAAAAGGCGTTTGCTGTCAGCCTACGAAGGTTCGAAATGATTTCAGTTCTCCAACTCGGCACCATCGACTATGCAATCGGCCTCCGGTTGCAGCAGAAACTGGTTGACCTTCGCAAAGACGGCCGCGTCGGGGACGTGTTGCTCCTGCTGGAGCACACGCCTGTCATCACCTTGGGGCGAAACGCTAAGCGCGCGAATGTTGTGGCTGGCGACGAACAACTGTCGCGACGCGGCGTGGAGTTATTCGACTGCGATCGCGGGGGGGATGTCACGTTTCATGGCCCGGGACAGTTAGTTGGTTATCCGATCTTCGATCTGCGCGGATTTCCGGCGGAGGATGGAAAGCGCAAAACGCTGGGTGTCATCGAGTATGTGCGCCGGTTGGAAGAAGTTCTGATTCGCACGTGCGCCGATTTTCAGATTCCCGCAGAGCGCGTGGCCGGGCTCACTGGCGTGTGGGCCACTCCCGAGCCGTCCTTCGCCGGTGGAGAGACGGGCGTCTCCGCACGTCCAGCACAAGCGCAGCACAATAAGAAAGAGCAAGGCAAGATTGCCGCGATCGGCGTACACATCTCGCGCGGCGTCACCTCGCACGGCTTCGCGCTCAACGTGAATACCGATCTCAGTTTTTTCGATCTGATCGTGCCGTGCGGGATTGTGAACAGGCCCGTGACGTCGATGCAGAAGGAACTGGGTCGACCCGTGGATCTTCAGAACGTTGCTCATTCTGCTGCTCGAAATTTCGGCACTGTCTTTCACAGCCAGGTGCTATGGCTGGAAACGCTGGACGCTCTGATCGACCAGAAAGTCGGCGTCCCGGCGCGACCGCCCGAGGAACTGCGCCAGCTTCACCAAGAAGATGACATCCACTGGGCCTGATCGATTGGCCATGACGCTGCAAACGATTTAGCATCTCCTTCACGGCCCCCGATGGCGAAGAAGACCAAGCCCAAAGCTCCACGCGCGCAATCATCAAATCACAAGCGCGCTATGTCTCCCTCAAAGCACTCGGCTTCATCGCAGCGCACTTATACCATCCTCGACTACCGATTGGAAAAGCCCCGCTTCGAGCTTCGCCAGGTGCGCGATGGCGATGTTGTCCGCTACGAAGTCTCAGGAACTCTAAATTCGCCTGTCCCCCCGATTCGCGACTCGAAATATCTAAGTAAGACGCAGTGCATCGAGATCTACCGCTGGATGCTGCTCAATCGCAAAATGGAGGTGGCACTCGAGAATCTATACAAACAGGGCAAAGTTGTCGGCGGCGTGTACTTCGGCTTGGGCCAGGAAGGCTGCTCGTGCGCGTCAGCGTATGCGCTCAAGCCAGACGAATGGCTGGGCCCCATGATCCGCAACCAGGGATCATTGCTAGTGCGCGGCTTCTCGCCACGCGACATCATGATGCAGTACATGGCTAAGGCGGGCTCGCCAACCGAGGGACGCGACGCATCGTCACATTTCGGAGACATTCAGGAACGCAACGTGGTCGCGCCGATTTCGACATTGGGAGATCTGATTCCGGTACTGGCCGGCGTGGCGTTGGGCGCACGCATGCAGGGCAAGAATATCGCCGTCATGACCTACATCGGCGATGGCGGCCAGTCGACCGGCGTTACCTATGAGGGCCTGAACTTCGCTGCCGTCCAAGATCTGGGACTAGTGTTGTTCGTTGAAAACAATCTTTGGGGATACTCGACTCCCGCCGACATGCAGTTCCGCGTGGAAGACTTGGCCGAACGTGCGATCGCGTATGGCATTCCAGGCGTGATTGTCGACGGTACGGACCCGTGTCAGGTTTATGACGCCGCCCATGAAGCCTGCGAACGCGCGCGCCGCGGTGAAGGCCCGACGCTGATCGAAGCCAAGATGATGCGCATGAAAGGCCATGCCATCCACGATGCGGCGGAGTATGTTCCCAAGCCGCTGTTCGAGTATTGGAAGAAGCGCGATCCGATTGCGCGCTTTGAAAACTACCTGCTGAATGTGAAGAAGTGGTTATCGCGGACTGAGAACGAAAAGCTGATCGCAGATGTCGATGCGCAGCTCGAAGCCGACCGCGAGTTTGCCGTAGCGTCACCCATGCCTGAACCCGAGAGTGCCGTCGGCCGTCCGTATTGCAGCCCGGAATGCCATGAGATAAGGCCCAAATACGCAGTGCCAAAAATCCGCGCAGGTAAAGGGTCCGTGCAGAAAACATCCGAAGCTGCGGTTCATCTGAAATGATCGTCACCAGCCATCAGGGAGGAGCCACCACCTAATCTGCATGCCGACCGTCACCTACCTCGAAGCCATCCGCCAGGGCATCTGGGAAGAAATGGAGCGCGACCCTGCCGTCTTCTGCATTGGTGAGGACATCGGCATTTACGGCGGCGCGTTCAAAGTCACTGATGGCTTCATCGACCGCTTCGGCCCCGAGCGTGTCATCGACACGCCCATCGCTGAATCCGCGATCGTGGGCGCGGCTTTCGGTGCGGCGCTCACCGGCATGCGTCCAGTCGCCGAATTTCAATTCATGGACTTCATCGGCTGCGCCTTCAACCAGATCACCAACATGGTCGCGAAGGCCCACTACCGATGGGGAGGGCCGGCGCCGCTCGTAGTTCGCGGACCCAGCGGCGGCAACGTCCACGGGGGCCCTTTCCACTCGCAGAATCCGGAAATGTATTTCGTGCATACGCCCGGACTCAAAGTCGTCTGTCCTGCGACCGCGTACGACGCGAAGGGGCTCATCAAGGCTTCCATCCGCGACAACAATCCCGTCATCTTCTTCGAGCACAAATATCTCTACCGGCGCATTAAAGAAGACATTCCGGCCGACGATTACATCGTCCCGCTCGGAAAGGCCCGCGTGGCCCGATCCGGCCGCGATCTCAGCATCATTACTTACGCGGCCATGGTGCACGTCGCGCTAGAGGCCGCGGAGCAACTGAGCAAGGAAGGGATCGAACTCGAAGTCCTCGACCTGCGGACACTCTCGCCGCTGGATCGCCAAGCCATCGCCCACACAGTGCGCCGCACAAACAAAGTACTTATCGTGCATGAAGACGTGCGCACGGGCGGCATCGCCGGCGAAATCAGCGCCATCATTAATGAAGAAGCCTTTGACGACCTGGACGGCCCGATCGTGCGCCTTACAGCACTTGATACTCCCGTGCCGTTTTCGCCGCCTCAGGAAGATTTTTTTCTGCCCAAGGTCAGCGACGTAATCCGCGAAGCCCGCAAGCTGCGAGCCTACTGACTCTTTTATTCCCTGCAAAAAGAAAACTCTGCGAGAACACCAAACAACCGCATCTCACCCCCGGCAACCCAGGGAACGCCTTCCGTCTCGTCGCGTAGCCTCGACTCGTTTATGATAGAGATTCTCCGGTCGGCAGCACTGGGATTCCGTCATTCCCCATTTTTGGTAGTTGCTGCTTAAGTCGACGAAAACCCGTTCATATTCTGGAGGTCTGATGCGCAACTTTATTCTTGGCGTCGTCGTCACACTGGCAGTGCTAATTCTGGGCGGTATGGGCGCAGCCACACTCGGATTCATTCCCACCCAAGCGAACGTGCAACCTCCCCATTGGGAGCGCCACCTGGCCATGAGCGCGGTGGACGCCTACACCGACAAGCACGCCGGCAACATCACAAGCCCGGTGCTGCCCTCGGCGGAAAATTTGATCGATGGCATGAAGCTCTACACCATGAATTGCGCGGGCTGCCACGGCGGCCTCGACAAGAGGCCGTCCCCGCAGTCCGGATCGTTCTATCCTCCGCCTCCGCAACTTGTCCTGCACCCGCCCGATGATCCCGATGCCCACAACTACTTCGTGGTCCGCAATGGCATTCGCTATACCGGCATGCCCGCATGGGACAAGGTTCTCAGCGATCAGGACATCTGGAAGGTGACGATTTTCCTGTCGCATATGGAGAAGTTGCCCGGTCCGGCGCAGGACTACTGGAAGACCGCGTTCGGGGTCGCGCCTCCCGGAGGAGAAGGCGGCCACGACGAGCATGAAGGGCACGACGACCACGACAAACACTGAACGGCGGGCCGAGCGAGCGTAACCGAGCCCCTTGGACGGGCCTGCCTGCGGGCGCCTGCCTCCTTATATAATAGGGATTTGTGCCTGGCCCGAAATTCATACCCGTGGGCCGTGCGGAAGGAACTTATGCCGACTGACGTCATCATGCCCCAAATGGGCGAGTCTATTTTTGAAGGCACCATTACCAAGTGGCTGAAGAAGCCTGGCGACAAGGTCCAGCGCGACGAGCCTCTCTTTGAGATCTCCACCGACAAGGTGGACGCCGAGATTCCTGCTCCCGCTTCCGGCGTGCTGCAGGAAATTATGGTCACCGAAGGCAACACCGTGCAGGTCAATACGATCGTGGGCACGATTGCCGCCGACGGCGAGGGTGCCGCGGCACCAGCCAGGAAAGCTGCCGCTCCGGCTCCATCTGCACCTGCGCCCCAGCAGAAAGAATCCGCTCCGCCGCCCAAGCAGGCCGTAGCCCCACCGCCCCCGCAAGCAGAATCTGAATCGCATGACGAAGACGTCCGTTCGTCTCCGCTCGTTCGCAAAATCGCGCGTGAAAATAACGTCGAGTTGTCGCAAGTGACTGGCACCGGTCTGGGCGGCCGCATCACCAAGCAAGACATCATGGCCTTCATCGAGAAAGGCCCGACCGCGGCGCCACAGATCTCGCCCGAACCCCAAGCCGACGGTGCGGCACAGAGTGCACGTCCGAGCGCTACTGCTCCGGCACCGCGCCCCGCACCGGCTGCCATCCCCGGCGACGTCGTCCCGATGAGCCAGATGCGAAAGATCATCGCGCAGCGCATGATCGAGTCGCGCCGCACCAGTGCTCACGTCCATTGCATGTTCGAAGTGGACCTGACCCGCATCGTCAACCTGCGCAACAAGCTGAAGAACGGATTTGAGCAGCGTAACGGTGCCCGTCTTACCTTCATGCCGTTCTTCGTGCGCGCAGCCATCATCGCGCTGCAGCAGTATCCCATCGTGAACGCGTCACTCGATGGCGACAGCATTCGCTACCACCGGCACGTCAATACTGGAATCGCCGTAGCGCTCGACTGGGGATTGATTGTTCCCGTGCTCAAGAACGCCGACGAACTTAACTTCCTCGGCCTGCAGCGCGGCATCACCGATCTCGGCGAGCGCGCCCGCAATAAGAAACTGATGCCCACCGACGTGGAAGGCTCGACCTTCACCATCACGAATCCAGGCCAGTTCGGCGCCGTATTCGGCCTGCCCATTATCAATCAGCCGAACTCCGCGATCATGGGAGTAGGCGGCATCACCAAGCAGCCCATGGTCATCACCGACAAAGACGGCAACGACTCGATTGCGATCCGCTCGGTCGTGCACCTGACACTCGGTTACGACCACCGCCTGATCGACGGCGCAGTCGCCGATCAGTTCATGGCTCTGGTGAAAAAGACGATGGAAGGCTGGAGTGAAGACGTCGGGTAGGACGGCGATCTGCGAACCGGTGAAGGCTTTCGCCCGTGAGCGAAGTCGTCGTCACCCGGAAAGAACGGGCTCTCACAGGAAGCAGCCTCGCAGGAGAGTAGTCGCGCGTGAATTTAGTCTCACGAAAAATAGTTGCCCTAAGAGAGGGACAGCCAAGCCGCGGAGCGGCGAAATTCATTAGCCCAGCGCGTCAGCGCTGGGTTTCCTCGCAAGCACGAGTCAGCCCGGAGGGGCGCAAGCAAATCAATCCAGAAGAGGCAGCGGGCTCTAGTGCTTCCGCTGCCCTTTCTGTGGCGTTCCCGAAAGCAGCTTACTTCGCTGCCGCCGCCGGCTTGGTCAGGCCCGCAGACTTCGCGTACGCCTCGATCGCCACAATCAATTCCCTGATGTCCTTAATCAACTGCTGATCGAGCACGATGTTGATGCCGTTGGCTGCGGCGGCGTCGCCCGTTTCCGACACGGCGTGTGCCGCCAGTCCCAGAAGCGCGAAAGCGCCACGCTCCAACTCCACTGCCTGCGGAAAGATCAGGCTGCTGAGCGCTTCAATCTCCGGCTCCGCCTTCTGAGCCTTCAACATGACGCTGGCACCGCCCGCGCTCCCTTCACGATGTCTCCCGCAACCGTCGCGAAGAAATGTCCAATATTCTTAAAACCGAATGACATATTCACTCCTCATCACGTTTTGATTACTGCCGCACTCCGGTCTTCGCCCAGCTCGATGCATTCAGGCACGCGTCTGTCATCAATCCGGGAATCGCGAATTGCAACCCGTAAGCCGCGGTCTTGATGTCCTGTCCAGTAAAACTCGCCAGCGTGCTCGAGTGCGCCGCAATGCGCATCAGCGGCGTCGTCGAATTCGTCACCGTATACACACCCGCATAGTTGCTCGAGATATATGAAGTCAGTTCGCCCAGGGTGTCATACGACGCACTCCCAAGATTGATGCGGAGGTTCTGTCCGCCAGGGCCGCCCGTCACCGTCGTGCTCAAGACTCCGCCACTCACCGTCGCGGTCGCCGCCGTCCCGGTCCCAACGTACTTCAAGGAAAACGCCGTCGCCGCCGTCGGATTCGCACTGTTGTAGATGTGATTGGTCGACGTAATAAAAAACCTCCGACGCAACCACGCCCGCCGGACACGATGCCAGCGCCAGCGATCCACCGTTACCGAGCGTGACGCTCTTTGTCCCCTCCGCCACCGGCTTGGCATCAGAAGTCGTGAAGGCCGGCCAGGAAATCAAGACCACGCCAGCAGCCGGAACGCCATCTGCGCGGAACAGCGTATCGCTAACGCGCGTGGTCGCAGGAGCACTGCCGTCCGCCGCGTTCGCCGTTCCCGCCAGCGCCCCCACCAAACCAGCAACACCGAAAGCATCCCAATAAAAAACCGCCCCTCCGGGCGGCGTCGACCATCCAACATGCCTTCCTCCTGATAACCGAACCTTCAACTCCGCAAAACAACCACCAATGTCATCGAGTTCGAAACAAACCCGTCCAAATAATCATTGCAGCGAAGGATCCATGCACTCCGATGCGACATCACGACTCGAGGGTGCCCCATCCTAGCGCGTTCTATGCGCTAGGATGGGATTCCACAAGTGCCTGGATCTTAGGATTTCCTCGGCGGCGGTTTTCAGTGATCTCTGCGGTTAAAGATTTGAACTTCTACTTCCGAGCCGCCGCATACCCATTCAGAAATCTCTCCACGCTCCGCACATACACATCCGCAAAATCCGCCTGTGGCCTCCGCGTCTCAATCAACCGGATCGCATCGTTCAACTTCCACCCCAGAGCGCACAACAGAGCCAGCCCCATCATCGGCGCCCGATGCACTCCCGCCGCGCAATGAATAAACAACTTCGTACCCGGCTGATCCAGTGCCTCAATCGCGAACTCAACCCCGCGCTGAAAAACCTCCGGCGGCTTCGGTAAGAAATCGTCGTCAATCGGATTCCACAAAACCTCCACTCCAAAAGGCGCGGCTAGCGGAGTGTCGTCAAACTCGATCTGCATGTCAATCACGTGCGAGATCCCGGCCTGCGCCACCGCTGCCATGTTCTCCTCGTTCCATATCCCACCCCCGACCGCAATCCGGCCGGTCACCCATGTCATATCCATGCGAAAGTTCCGCTCCCCGCGCAGCCGAAGAACTACCACCCAAAACCTTAAGACCGGTGACCCGTCACCTGTGAGCTGTCACCTGATTTCGTCATTCTACCGAATCGTGCTTCACCCCTGCCGGAACGACTTCTGCGTCTTTCGACCCCTCGGCGGCTTCTTCCTCCGCTGGCCCCTTGTACGGAAAATCAAACCGGTTCAACAACACGCGTGCCAGGTCATTGCTGTCTTCGGCTTCCGGCTGCTCAACCGCCGGCGCCGGATAAATTCCCAGCAGTTCAAACAAATACTTGAACGCCGGCAAATGCCCCTTCTCCGCCTCGGCCGCCATCGCCTCGGTCATCTTCGGCGCGTGCTCGGCGATTACATGCGATACCTTGTCGCGCGTGACCGCTACCTTCTCCGGCCCGCTGACCGACTTTTTCGTCGAGGTCTTCCTGCTGGTCTTCTTCACTTTCTTCTTCGTCGCCGCTTTCGCGCTCATCCCATCCTCACAAAATAATTAAACTCATTGTCATCCTGAGTGAAGCGAAGGACCTATGCATTCCTACGCGCTACCCCCAACCCGGGATCCCCAACCTGAGGGGGCCTTTTGCGCGAGAGCCTGCTATAAGCGCAGTCGCAGGGCGTTGGATTCACACGACTGGCTAGATCTGAGGCTTTTCTTAGCGCCCTTCGCGCCACCTTAGCGTCCTTTGCGGTTAAAAGCTTTTCGCTTTGCAAACAAACTCATCCCAAAACACAAAAGGCGCGTCCGCAGGACGCGCCCTCTTGGATAAATCTTTCAATCTGACTCTCTAAATTTAGCATAACAATTTCGAAGGGGTAAATGTGACATGATTTCGAAATTTATTTTCCCCTTCGAATCAAACGATTACAAATTTTTCGTCCTCTTCCCCCTCTTGACAACAATTTTCGTCAGTCGCTCTCGGACCCTCTACCGACTCTAAAATCCCAGCCGCCAGAAAAATCTCGCTGAGCCTGTCAACCGCTTCTGGAAGGTTTCTCTCCACCGTCCGACGGGTACATCCCAGGAGTCTTCCCGCTTCTTCATGCGAGAAGCCCTGCAGAATCACCCGCCCGATCAATGTCTGCGAAACCTGGTCCAGTTTCCCCATGCAGACCGCTCTACGTCATGCACGAAGATCACCGCGTCTTCAAAACTGGAAACGCTGTACGAGGTCACGTGCGTCCGGAAAAATTCGCTCCCCAGAATCGATGGCAACCGCCCTACTTCCACCGACATGCGAAAGAATTTTCGCAGGATCGCCTTCGTGCGCCGCCGGTAGATCCACAGATCCGGATTCGCTCCCGAATCCCACGCCTCGTCGATCCAGTCGGAAGAATCAATCGACGCCGCCAGAAAACCCACCGCGGCCGTCATGCGTTGCCGCCTTCCCCGCACACCGCGGCCAATTCAGCCAGGCAACCTTCGATCTCGTCCACGGAATCAACCGCGACCACCACCACCCGCCTCCCCTTAGGCTTCGGCATGTCGGCCATCTGCGGCACCCAACCTGGACAGTACACTTCCTCCGTATCCTTCCCGCGAAACCACAACCCACCGCACCGCTCGCAATACTTCAACTCCATCGGAACCAACACATCGTCCAGACGTTCCATGATTGCCTCCTGAAGGCCCTTCGTTATGAATGGGTGGCACCAACGACCAAAGAAAAAGCCCTGCGCCGGTATCCCCGGACGCAGGGCTCGTTTCTCTTACGATGACCTGCTTGCGCTATTTAGTTATGAATGCCGAACTGCTTCCCAACGCTACCTGCTGTTTTCCTTTGACCTGTCACCTGTGACCCGTCACCTGCTACTCAGGTCTGCTCCGGAAGTAGCCCTCCTCGTAGCCGGACTTCAGCACCCGTCCGTTCTGGACGACCACGCTGATCCGGCCCGTAAAATGAATTGCGGAAAAAAGTTTTTCCAGCGAAGCCGAGAGCAGTTCCGAGTCGCGCACCTTGCGGCGAAACTCCCCGAACCCGCGCTCTTCCTCGCCAGGCTGTACCAATTCCATGATTGCTCCGAGTAATACCACCTATAAGCTATTAATGCCGCTTATCGTATAGCTCGTGGTCAGCAATGTCAAGAACTCTATTTTCTTTCAGATGTTGAACTTCACTTGTTAATATCCCAACGCTATAAGCCGGTGCTATACTTTTCGCATGAAATTCAAGGCTCTGCAGGATAATCTGCGCAAAACGCTCTGGGACCGCATTGAAGAAGGCGAGCTCACCGGAATCCGCCTGGCGCAGCAGACCGGCTTCAAGCAGGCCCACATCTCCAACTTTCTCAATCGCAAGCGCGGCCTCAGCATCGAGGGCATGGACAAAGTGCTCAACGTGCAGCACCTTTCCGTCCTCGACCTGATCGAACCCACCGAGGTCAACAAGCGCGCCAGCATCCTGCCTCCCACCGAGGACGAGTTCGACAACGTCCTGCTGGTGGACGGCCCCATCGCCGCGACCGAACCGCTCATCATGAGCATGAACGTCCGTGAAATGTTGAAGTTCAAGAAAAGCTTCCTGCGCAAGATGCGGCCCGAAATCGAAGGCGACCGCGAAGGCTGGGAACGTTTCGTGATCATCCGCGCCGATGCGCGCGAGGGCATGAGCATGTATCCGCGCCTGCTGCCCGGCGCGAGCGTGTTAATCGACCGGCACTACAACTCGCTGAAGCCATATCGCAAGGGCGAGTTCAACATGTACGCCGTCGCCAAAGACGGTGACTGCACCGTGAAGTACGTCGAGGTCGCCGGCAACCACCTGATTCTGCGCCCGCACAACCAGGCCTACCCGATCGAAGTCATGACGATGGACGACGGCAAGACGGCCGCGGACTACCTGATCGGCCGAGTCTGTTACGTGGGGATCGAAACGTAGTCGCTAGTCGTCAGTCGCGAGTCGCTAGCTTCAGTCGCTAGTTGGTCACTTTCAGTCGTTGGCCAGGCCACGGGTATCTCGACTCTCTCTGTACGATTCACTTTGACGGGTGCCCCATCTTTGCGCGTTCTTTGCGCAAAGGTGGGATTCCACGGCACTAGCAATCTCGGGAAGGCTTAACGGCATCGCGCACGTCATTTCGCGATGCCGATTTCTCTTGAACTTCATTTTGCAATGCAATCCCGTCATCCTGAGCGAGTGAGGCGCAACCGAACGCAGCGACGGACCTATGCATTACGGCACTGGACGATGGACGGGCACGAGCCCCGATCAATCTGCAATCTGAAATCGAAAATCTTAAATCACTCTACCGCTGCTCGCGGCTATCCTCTTCGCTCCGCTCTGGGGCCACCGCCGACTTGAACTCCAGTTTCATCGCAGGTAGGCATCGCGTAACTCGCACCGGGCGCGTGACATCGGAATCTCTGTCTTCCCGCGCCACCACATAAGTGCGCATGGTGAAGCAGACGCCGTCCATCTGGAGTTGGCTGCCGTCCCCGCGCAGGAAGTCTTGAAACGCGCGAGCCGGAGCGTCCTTGCCGTCAGTGCTGACCACGGGTTTCGCCGAAGGCGCATTTTGCGCATAGCTGGCCGCAGGCGCGGCCAGAAAGAAAATCAAGATAAGCAGCAGTACCACGAGGAGGCCGGTGATTCGCATGGCTACACCTCCAACTCGCACATTATAGCTCCATTGTCCAACACCGGGGCTGTCGACCGAGGCCCGGGAAAAAGCCATTTCCCGCCGAGACCGCCGAGGAATTCTTTCATTTGTTCCACTCGGCGATCTCGGCGTTGAAAAGCTGTTGCTGCCATTGGCGCAGCCGCGGTTTGCTGATATGTTCATGCCATTCGCAGGAGGCGCCATGAAACACTTGCTGGTTGTTCTGTTCTTGTGCTCGTTTCTCTCGGCCGCTGACCCGCCCGATTACAACCTCAACGTTCACGTGAGCAGCAGTCGCATGGTAATGGAACGCGGCGGCGGCGCTCACTTCCAGAAACTGAAAGCGGTCATCGACGGGAAGCAATACGAGCTGGAATCGACCGCCTCGCCCAACGCGCTGCTCCTGCCGGGCGACTATAAGGCGCGGATCGTCAAGGACCATCACTCCAGCGAAGCCGATGTGTGGCGCATCTACGAGTTCCAGCTTCCCGACAAGAAGCCACGCCAGTTTCTGATGATTGGCGTTTTCGAATAATGTTTTCGCGGACAGGCAGCAGCTGTTCGGCAGGCACCACACGAAGCTTGCCGCATGGCGCACGGGACGCGTATGATGCTGCGTTCATCCTTCCCGGATCGCAAGCACGACGAGCCAGATGAGCTCGAGACAGAAGGCTGAGCGGAATTCGGGATGCGTTCCGGGCCACACGCGCCCCGCCTCCCAGGCAATCGATGACAAAGGTCGCACGCGGTTCCCTGCTCGGCATCGAGTCGCTCGACGCCGGGGAAATCCTGAAGATCCTGACGCTGGCGCGGCGGATGAATCCGCAAAAGCCGCGTCTGCTGCTGCGCGGCAAGCGTGTCGTGCTGCTTTTCTACGAGCCCTCCACACGAACGCGTTCGTCGTTTGAAATCGCCGCCAAGTCAATGGGCGCGATGACCACGCTCGTCCAAGCGAGCGGATCGAGCATCGAGAAAGGTGAGTCGCTGCTCGATACCGGCTACACCTTGCGCGCTGTGGGCGCCGACGTAATCGTGATCCGCCATCCGCTGGCAGGCGCTCCGCAACTGATGGCCGAGCATCTCGACATACCGGTGGTAAACGCGGGCGACGGCATGCACGAGCACCCTTCGCAAGCGCTGCTCGATGCCTACACGATTCTCAAACACAAAAAAACGCTGAAGGGGCTGAGGGTTGCGATCGTGGGCGACATCTTTCACAGCCGAGTGGCGCGTTCTGCGTGCCATCTGCTCACGAAGTTCGGATCGAAAGTCGTGCTGTGCGGCCCTCCCGAACTGGTGCCCGAAGTGGCGACGACGCTCGCACCCGGCGTCAGCGTGACGCGACATCTGGAAGAAGCGCTGCACGGGACTGACGTGATTACGCTGCTGCGCGTGCAAAAAGAACGGCTCGCGGGATTGAAGCTGCGCCTCGACGATTACATCGCGCGCTACCAGATGACGGCGTACCGGATGAAGATGGCGAAGAAGGATGCCATCGTGATGCATCCGGGGCCGATCATTCGCGGACTGGAACTGACTGGCGATGTGGCAGACGGGCCGCAGTCGGCGATTGTGGAGGAAGTGCGCAACGGCGTGCCGACGCGCATGGCAATTCTGGCGCGGGCGGGGAAAGGCAGGCTCTAGGCTTTGGGCCTTGGGCTTTGGGTTCTTCTGCACGGGTTGATACGCTGAACATTGCCAGACTATTCGGAACCGAGGTGTTTGCTAGAGCCCAGAGCCTAGAGCCCAGAGCCTAGAGCCTGTCTTTTATGGCACATGAAAAATCCAAACCGGCGTCGTTGCTGATCAAGGGCGGGCACGTGATCGATCCGGCGAACCGGATCGATGCCCCTATGGATGTGTTGTTGCGCGACGGGCAGGTGGCCGAGGTGGCTCCGCCCAATAAGGTTCGCGGCAGTGCCGAGGGGAAGTTCGACGCCCGCGGACTGGTAGTCGCGCCGGGATTTATCGACCTGCATGTCCATTTAAGAGAGCCCGGGCAGAGTTACAAGGAGACGATTGCCTCAGGCACAGCAGCCGCCGCGGCCGGGGGCTTCACGTCGGTGTGCTGCATGCCGAACACGATCCCGGTGCTCGATTCGCAGGAGTGGGTGAAATGGGTGCGCCAGCCCGAGCGCGGCGCCGTGGTAAATGTCTTCCCGGTAGCAGCGGCGACCCATGCCAGCAAAGGCGCGGTGCTCACGGACTTCCGCGGGTTACAGCGTGCCGGGGCGGTGGCCGTGACCGACGACGGCCGTCCGATTCTCGACAATGACGTGATGCGCGAATGCCTGCGGTTGAGCGGAGAGCTGAGTTTCGCCGTCGTGCAGCATGCCGAAGACACGCGAGTCACGGAAAATTGCCCGATGAATGACGGGCCGACATCGTTCCGCCTGGGGCTGCGCGGATGGAACGCGTCGGCGGAAGCCAGCATAGTGGACCGCGATGTCCAGCTTGCGCAGCAGACTCCGAACGCCCGTTTGCACGTGGCGCACTTGTCGGCGGCAGATTCGTTGAAAGCCGTGCGCCGTGGCAAACGCGCTCGCGCGCGGGTGACCTGCGAAGTGACGCCGCATCACTTCACGCTGACCGATGAGGCGGTCGGCAACTACGACACGAACTGCAAGATGAATCCACCGCTGCGCTCGGCGGCCGAGATCGAATCGATCATCGTAGCCCTCTCTGATGGCACTGTCGATGCGATCGCCACCGACCACGCGCCGCACGCCAGCCACGAGAAGCAGGTGGAGTTCGAACGCGCCGCGTTCGGGATCACCGGACTGGAAACCGCGCTGGGGCTGGCGATCACCAAACTGCATCGCGAACACAAAATTCCGCTTTCGCGGATCGTGGAGTTGTTCACCAGCGGACCGTCTCATGTGTTCGATTTGCAGGGACGCGGGACGCTCGGCCGCGGCAGTCACGCCGATGTAACGATTTTCGATCCGAAGAAACGGTGGACGTTTGATGTGGCGAAGTCGCGATCGCTGGCAAGGAATTCGCCATTTGATGGGTGGGCGCTGACCGGGAAAGTGATTGCTACGATCGTCGGCGGACGCGTAGCACATAGGGATTAGGTTTCCACGTTTCAGGTTTCAGGGTTTCAAGGTTTCAACTTCCCTCGATCGACGCGTTCGTGGAATCCCACCCTAGCACAAAGAGCGCGCTAGGATGGGGGACCCTTGGTTTGGGGTTTCGCCGCGAAACGCAAGGTCCCTCGACTTCATTCGGCTTCGCCTCATTCCGCTCGGGATGACAAGTTTCGTAGAGTTCAGTGCCCTTTTGGAATGGTAGGTTTGTGAAAGTTGTTTCGTGGAGTCCACTTTTTCTGCAAGTTCTGTCTTTCCTGAGCGTTCTTGTCTCAGTCAACCCAAGGCCCTACATCCCGCCCCGCCACTTGTTTCCAAGTTCAGGCGGTGGGGTGGGATCCCCCAGAACGCACGCAGTTTTGTTCAGGTGTTTAGACGGTTTCGGCGCCAGATTTCTGGAACCTGCGCTTCAGTTCGGGCGTAGTATTCGTTGACTGAGGCGGCGTGCGGGCGAGTCGGGCGACGACGGCGACGATCAGAAAAAAAGCGCGTCACCGCCGAGTACGCAGAGCGCGCCGAGAAAGCTTGTCTAGCGAAAATCAGTGAAGATCTTCTCGTCGTGCTCGGCGATCTCGGCGGTAGACAGCACTTGGCTCCGGCAACTTTCATTCTGGAGGCTGCGCTCCATGATTGAGCTGATTCATCTGCGCAAAGAGTATGACGAACTGGTTGCGGTACAGGACCTCAACCTGATCATTCCGCAAGGCGAGATTTTCGGTCTGATTGGCCCGAACGGCGCGGGCAAGACCACGACCATCCGCATGGCCTGCGGTTTGCTTGCGCCCACGACGGGCCGCGCGCTTGTGAATGGCGTGGACGTGGCGGAGGAACCGGAGCGGGCGCAGCTTGCCATCGGATATCTCTCGGATTTCTTTGCAGTGTATGAAGACCTGAAGGTCTGGGAGTATCTCGACTACTTCGCGCACGCCTACAAAGTTCCCGAGAGCGAGATCCCGGCGCGGCTGACCGAAGTCATCGGCCAGGTGTCGCTAGAAGTGAAGCGCGACGCGATGATTCGTGGTCTCTCGCGCGGGATGAAGCAGCGGCTGGGCATTGCGCGCGCGATCATTCACCGGCCGAAGATTCTGCTGCTCGATGAACCGGCGTCGGGACTCGATCCCAAGGCCCGGCTCGAGTTGCGCAACCTGCTGCGCACGCTGCGCGACCAGGGCACCACTATCCTGATCTCGTCGCACATTCTTACCGAGCTCGAGGGATTCTGCACCTCGATCGGCATAATGGAAAAGGGCCGCATGGTGCGCAGCGGGCGGATCGAAGAAGTCACGGCGGCCGAGCACTTGGCGCGCGATTTCCGCGTGAACTGGCTGGGCGACGCGCAAGCCGCGCTGGAAGCCAAGTTCGCGGGACACGGTCACATCTCCAACCTGCAATTTAGCGCGGGGACGGCGACCTTTCAATTGGCGGGGTCGGACGACGACGCGGCCGTGCTGCTGGCGGAACTGGTGGCGGCGGGCATCCGCGTGAAAGCGTTCGCCGAAGTTAAGCAGACTGTGGAAGACCTGTACATGAAACTTTCGCGACACGAGGTAATGTAACGTGCTGAGATTCTGGCGGAATCCGGAGTTCGTGCGGCACCTGCGGTCGGAGTTGCGGCCGGCGCGCGCCATTACTGTAGCGCTGGTAGTGTTTCTTTTGTGTGCGCTGATCGGGCTGGGCTGCTGGAGCGAGAAGCAGGCCATCCTTGCGAACGCGCAGCAGAATGCGCACACCTTAGGCGGGAAGTGGGTGGAGTATGCCGAGCGAGTGCAGCGGGATACTCCGCACCAAACCTGGCTCGCCATCGCGCAGTGGATGTTCGGCCTGCCCGCGGGACTGGTCAGCTTCTGGTCGCTGGTGATGTGCGCACAGTCAGTATCGGGCGAACGCGACCGCAAGACGTGGGACTTCCAGCG
>DASRDJ010000164.1:0-3010 GCA_035652655.1 Terriglobales bacterium | reverse complement strand
AGAGGCCGAGCTTGCGGTGAATGTCCACGCGCCCCGTCGAAACCAGCGAGGTCTGCGCGATAAAAAACAGGATCCATCCCGTAAACACCGCTCCATGCACGTGAACAATCGTGCTGGGCAGCGGCGCGCGAAACACCCCTGCGAGGTAGTAGCTGGGTGCAAAGCCGACGAATACGGTGGCCGCCATGAGCAGACCCATGCCCATGAAGAAATAATTGTCGTAGCGACGGCCGGGGAGACTCGGCGCCGGTTTGGCAGACGTATCGGGATGCGCGATGGCAGTCGCCATGGTGCCTCCATCAGAAGGATTTTGACTGACTGGTGTGCTACGCCCCGGGGGAATTGGGAGAAGTGTAGGCCAGATTGATTTGCAATTACCAGTGAAATCGGGCCTGGAAACATGGGCTCCGGCCCGACATCAGGGCAAGTACCCGTCACTTCCTCCCGAGGGTGCCCCGTCCAAGCTCCGCTTGGGTGGGTTCTATGCAGTGGTTGACTCCACCTCATCGCCGAAGCAGGTCCGTGTCCAACACTTTCACTTCTCCCGGTTTGCGCAAATGCTCGCGCAACCAGTAGCCGTGCTCGACGCCGACGATGACCACGATCCGCTTGCCAGGATTTTGTTTTGCTGCGGTTGCGATTTGTTGGAGGAAGTACTGGTCCAGCCCTCCCACCCTTGTTCTTCCTGTGGCCCGTAGAGCGATTGCTGGAAGGAGTGTTTGACCGCAAAGCGATCGGTCCATGAAGCGTTTACGTCCGCGGCACTGTGCCATTCCGAGAGCAGGTACTTGAAGAGTGTGTCGTTGTAGCTGTCGAAGGCTTCGTCTTTCTGGGCCGAGGTCTTCTGTAGCTCCTGCTCCGCTCCGCGGAGTAAGCCAATCAACTCGGTACGGCGTGGGCCTTCGGGCTCAAGCGCGACGGTTGGCCAGTTGTGTCGCCGCAGCAGGTGATACACGCTGTTCTGATACTCGCGCTTGTTCTTCTGCTCAACTTTGTCTTTTAGGTCGGCCGGAGTGAGTTCGACGGCCAGAACGTCGGGGTGAAGCTTTTCAATCGCGGCGTTGAGATCGGCGTAGGTGTAGAAGGGAGCTTGCTCGTGCAACTGGTGTAGTGCACAGAGCACGACGACTTCAGAAGGCTGGGGAGACGGGTTCGCAAGAGTTCCCAGCGTAAAGGCGGACAAGAGCAGGAGAATTTTCATCATTGAGAAGGATTACGAAATGGATGGTGTGGCAGTTCCACTCAGCTTGCGCTAAAGGCGTGAGGCTGAGTTCTCACGAAGTCATTTCAAGTTCGCCTTTCGGCCCTGCGATCCGTGCGCGCAACCCGGGTATTTTGCCGGTCTCGATTGGGACGTCGAGACCAAGCTGTTCGCAAGTCTTCTTCAAAGCCGCAGGATCGGGATCGGCAATCGTGAAGTTTTCGAGCCGGCACCCGGCGGGCGAATCGGCGGAGGGATGTGTGGAAGTTGCGTCCCATTCGATGAAGAAGGGCAGGATGCCTTTGTGATCATCGGTGAGGTTCAAGGTCTTCCACTTGAGCAGAAGGCCGTCGGGACGCGCGCGGGAACCGTCGCGCGGACCTTCAAAGGCGATGCCGGCGGCCTTGAGTCTGCCAGCAAGCGCTTCGATGTTCCCCGGGTGATCGGCCCAGCCGACCAGCCGGGGAGTTGAGAGCGACTTCAGTCTCTGAAGGAGCGGGGCAGCGAAATCCGGGACTTTATCTTGCGCGGGATCAGGCGCGATGATTTCGAGATAGCGCCGCTCGCCCAGGGAAAGCAGGGCGTTGCGTGTGCCGCGGCCCGGGTGCACGCCCCCGATGGCGGCGCGGACGCCGGTGTATTCTTCGACGAACGCGATCCCTGCGTTTACGTCGTCGGAGCCTAGGAGGATGTGGTCGAGCATGGTCGGAGCCTCGGGAGTTAATGCCAGTGCGCTGGGGCGGAGTGCCGCTGCGGCGGTAAGCAGGAGGAATTGGCGCCGGTCGAGTGCCATTTAGAAAAACTTCGTGGAGCCGCGGGTGCCGCAGGCAGTGCTGGGGGCCTTCGACTGCGTTGGCTGACGCCTCTCCGCTCAGGATGACTTGGCTGTTTAGAGGTGGCCGACTTCCGGGATCAGGGCAACCCTAAGACCTAAAGACCCAACACCTGACACCTGCTCTCTCACTCGCTCGTAAAGTAATCCACCGTCACCGGATTCTCGAACAGCGAATAGTCCCGCGTCACGACCGTGATGCCTTCTTCGGTTACGAAGTAGCGTTGCTTGTCGGCTTCGGCGTCGAAGCCGATGGTAGTGCCTTCGGGGATGTGGACGTCGCGGTCAATGATGGCGCGCTGAATGCGACAGTGGCGTCCCACGTTGACGTGCGAGAACAGGATGCTGTTGTCGATCTCGGTGTATGAGTTTACACGCACGTCGGGCGAGAGGATGCAGTTCTTCACCGAGCCGCCCGATACGATGCAGCCAGCCGAAACGATGGAATCAATGGCCGTGCCGGTTCGTCCAGCTTCGGCGAATACGAATTTTGCCGGAGGATACTGGCGCTGGTGAGTACGGATGGGCCAGTCGGCGTCGTACAGGTTGAAGACCGGCGACACGGAGACGATGTCCATGTTGGCTTCGTAGAAGGCCTCAAGCGTGCCGACGTCGCGCCAGTAGAGCGCTTCTTTCTTATTCTCGTCGACAAAGTCGTAGGCGTAGACGCGGTACTCGTCGACCATCTTGGGCAGGACGTCTTTGCCGAAGTCGTGGCTCGATTTCGAATCCTCGGCGTCTTTCAGCAGCACCGGAATGAGGACGTCGGTGTTGAACAGGTAAATGCCCATGGAAGCGGCGACTTTTTCCGGATTCCAGGGCGAGCGCAGGTCAGTTTGCTTGGGCTTTTCCTGGAAGCCGTTCACGCGATGATCGCGATCGACCTCAACCACGCCGAAGCGGGACACTTCGTCGGGCGCGATCTGGATGGTGGCCAGCGTGACGTCGGCGGCGGAGTGGTTGTGCTGCTCGAGCAT
>DASRDJ010000163.1:0-10562 GCA_035652655.1 Terriglobales bacterium | reverse complement strand
ATCTGGCGGAGAGGGAGGGATTCGAACCCTCGGTACAGGTGTTAGCCCGTACAACGGTTTAGCAAACCGCCGCATTCGGCCACTCTGCCACCTCTCCGACGTGCGGGGCTACATTTTACCACGGTCGGTATGAGTGCGGTTACCGCTTCAATCGTAGCATTTACGTCGTCTCGGGCCCTACTGCACCGACGGACCTTCTGTGTTCCTCTCGGTATCTTTCGAAGGCTCTGGGAGCAACCGGGGAGCAATTTGGGCTCCTCTATTGCCGAAAACATCCGGGAGAAGCGCTGCTTAGCTGCGATGGCTTCGATCGCGGGTGGCTTGGATGTAGTGTTTGCGTGTGCCGCGATCATTCGAATGGCGTAGAACCATTGCTCCAATCGCATCCCTGACACCGATTCGTTCGAGAGTTGTTGCTAGGCCGCGACGGAAGCCGTGCCAACCCTCCCACTCAAAGCCTACCCGGCTGAGGGGTTCTCGCATCTGGCGCGGTACAGGCTATCGAGATCGAACGCCTTCCCGGCGCCATTCGCAAAGATCGGTCCGGAGTTTGGGTTTCCATTCGCTTCCCGTTGCCGTTCGAGCATGGCCTTAAGTTGGGGGGATGAGTGGAACCGGAGCCTTCGAGCGACAAGTTCTTCGGTTCCCCAATTCGCCCGCGCCATATACTGTGCAGCACGCGAGTTACTCCGAGAGAGCCTTCATCACCCGGGTCACGCGGTGTGTAGGCTTCCCAGATGAGGCGGATTCGCCCGCCCGAAGCCGGTAAAACCAGCGAGGGCGACCACCGTTCTCGACGGCTCTGGCACAGCGCGGTGTGAGATCACGGTCCCACATCTGCTTATAGCCTCGAACCGTGCTTGGTCTCCGCTTCGTTTTGAGATGAGGAAAGTGTACCCCTTCCACAAAGTCACTCAGTCGGATTGCGACAGACGGAGCGGGAGCTTTTGTTGATTGGTTCGAGAGGCTCAACATTGCGACGTGTACAGCCCAGACTGCGAGCGCTGCCACGTCTGCGATACGTGCTGGGTTGAGGCCAAAAAACAGTTGGCGGAATTGCGGCGAGGATAGGCTGAAGGGGCCGCCTTACCCCTTCGGTCGCTACGGGAGGGGTTTTGAGTGTAGTGATTCCATAACAATGTCGGCTCCCACACCCGAGTGGAGTTGATGGTGCGAAAGTCAACCAACAGGCTCGGGAGAAAGGAGCCGAACATGATCATTATAGGTTGTGATTATCAACCGGGCTTCCAACAAATTGCGTCCGTGAATTCCGAGACGGGTGAACTCAGCGAAGCACGCCTGGGACACAAGGAACAGGCCGAGCAGGTTCTACCACGACCTCAGCAAGGGCGGCGTGCCCGTGCGCGTGGGTATGAAAACCCTTTTGCCGGAACGGTCAATGCGTGCAATCGCAATGTTTACGCCAATAACGGATTCGGCTCACTCTTTGCGCATATATACCCCTATCACTTCTGACAGTTCTTGGCACACTGCCATCGGCCTACGTTAGCCCTAGGCGATTTCTTTGAAATGAAAGGAAGGCTTCTCCGTGAGCATTGATTTCAGCACCCGTCAGTCGGATGGCATCACGATCGTCGACCTCAAGGGCCGAATCACCCTCGGTGAAGGCAGCGTAACTCTGCGTGACACCGTGCACGACCTGCTTTCCAAGGGGCAGAAAAGGATCCTGTTGAACCTTGGCGACGTGAACTATATCGATAGCTCCGGTATCGGCGAACTTGTCAGTGCCTTCACCGCTGCCAAAAAGCAGGGCGGCGAAGTCAAACTGCTGAACCTGAGCAAGAGAGTCCACGACCTGCTGCAGATCACGAAGCTCTACACCGTCTTCGATGTGAAGGACGACGAAGCATTGGCCGTAGAGTCCTTCAGTGCACCACGTGCAATCAGTGAGCGGTAAACCGTTGTTTGATCTGGAAAGTTATGGCTACCGCGTCCATACCTTCAGATTTGTTGCTCCAGAAGCACGGCGTCAATCGCACAGTTCTCCAGTTTCGCGATGGGTGCGGATGCACTGTTCGCACCAACGACGACGTAGCCGTATTCTCCAAGGATCTCGCGGAGTTGCCAAAGATGGGGCGATCATCGACGCATAACAAAACTCGGGCGGAGGAGTATTGCTGGCTGGGCAGGCCGAACTGGCAACCCTCATCTTGCGTTGATTTGTTGTCGACGATCTCGATCGAAGATGAATCGGAAAACCTAATGGCGAGTGCTAATGATGAGGGTTTGGACAGCGCCTCGAGAGAGGTGCCGCACCATCATCTGGGCCGATCCTCAGGATGCTTCGAAATCAACGGCGCGACTGATCGCTGAATTGGCGTAGCAATCGTGCTCATCAAGTTTAAAGGGACGTGATCACCGACTGGCGGTTTCAGGTCGGTCCGGAGAGTGGTGTTGAAGTCGCGGTGTGAATTTCCGGACGACAAATTCCTGCAAGACATTGCTGAGGGCACTCTCACCAATCCTGATCAGGGTGTTTTGAAGGACCAATTGCGTTGCATTGCGATCGCCTGCCGGATAATAAGAATAGGAGATGCCGCCGGTTGCGAAGCTTCCGAGAATCCCAGAGTAATTCGGTTGCCAGCGTTTATTGTCGCCCTTGCAAATCAAGGGACTGGCAAGCGCGTATAGAAACCTCGATCGGGTGTTCCCGGTTCCCTTGTAGAAATAACGCGGATCTTGTTTCAGAAGCGATGGTAGTATCGCGCTTCCGATGAACGTACCTGAAATCACATTAGCGTAGGCTGCGCCGTTTCGCATAACCCTCTGCACCTTGCCCGTATCCCGCGAAGTCGTTTGTCGCCTGCTGAACTCCCGCAAGGGCAGCTACCCCCACGAAAGTAAAAGGCTCGATCGTTGACCTCCACGCAAGCTCGAACTTTTGCTTCGGAGCGAGGGGGGCTGCGTCGGGGACGTAGCTGACAAAAAAGTTGGGAATGAAACCGAGCACGCGTTGCTTCTCTTGCTCCTTTATCTGAATTTCCGCCACTTCGATCGGCGTGAGTGCCACCTGCACTTCCGTCACAACAGGGGCAACCGCCAGCCGGATCTCCGGGACGATGTAAGCCTGTCCCGGAGGCAGGGCCGAGGAGACCCTTTGGGTCTTGAAACCTTCTGCCGCGACTGTCAGCTGAAAGGGGCCAGGGGGCAGATTGGCAAAAGAGAATTGCCCATTGTCGGCTGACAATACCTCCTGTGCTGGGGATTGGTCATCACGCGTAAGTCGCACTTGAGCGCCGATGGCAACGGCTCCGGATCTGTCAAGCACCGTTCCGCTGATGTAGCCCGACAATTGGCGTTTGGCTCGCCGGCAGATGCACCTGTTTCCTGAGCGCCAAGCGTGTCAGTGACTCCTCCCTGGACGGTCAGAGAACCCTGAGACTGCGCCACTGCAGGTATCGGAAACCCGCACGACACCACACATAGGCTGAGCCAGATCAATCCTCTAGCGCAAAAGGCCCCATGCCTCCGGACGTTTCTGAGCGAGGACAGGCTTGCCGGAATCTCCTTTCGCGGCATGCACGAGCTCCTGAACTTGGCGTTAACCAAGTACGATTTCACAACAGGCAGCTCGGCTGCGCGCCTGTCACTTATGACAGCCGCCACCCTTTGCGCAGGGTCAATGGGTAGGCTGTGAGGACAAAGTGCGGCGTTCAATGGGGACACCGGTGACGCTTGCTATTTCTTTCGATCGCGGCAACAGTTCCCGGAGCAGCGCCAGATCGCTTTCGACATCGGAGTGCGCTGTCTTTTGGGCAGCGGCGGATTTCAATTCTTCGCGAAGGCGTGCCTTCAGGAGTCCTGCGGCAAATTCGGAGCCGGACGCAACATTCAGAATATTGGATCGCGTAATCCCGACGGACGTGAGTTCACCATTCACGCGCACCAGCAGGGTGGGCCCTCCTGAGGCATCGAGGGCTGGCTCGGCTGCCGCGTGTAGAGACGTCCATTGGCGCTCGTCTGCGGCAGCGTCCGTTGAAGCCGCGGCCCGGACCAATTTCTCCAGTTGTTCCTGAACAGCGCGACGATTCGTACTCGTCAAAGCGGCGCCCAACTGATGCTTTGAATCGAGGATCAGCGCATCCTTCCCCGGGTTGAAATGCCAGTGTTGTACATACACAGTAACCGCCGCGCCCGCAGCGTAGGGGTGAAACAGGAATATCGGCAGCATATATTTCTTCGACGTCAGCATGACCTCGAAAACACCCTTCACCCGCCTGGAGCGCGCTATCGTCCCCGGAACTTGTGGAAGCACGAACTTCGATGCCTGCAACTCAGGATGTCGCCGGGTGTACTTCAACAGCGTTCTTGCCAACTGCTTCGGGGTGGTGACCCCCAAGTCGCCGATGATGCTGCGATGCACCGAGTGTGGATGGTAAAAACTGATGATCTGACGCGCGAAGTCCGCACAGTTCGCCGTAATCAGGTTCCAGCGCTGCCGGTTGGACCGCTCGTTAAGCATGAGAATCAGCTTCGCATCCTGCTCGGGGCTGGTCTCGATCTCAAACGCATAGATTGTGCGCAGATACGAGGCCCCGACCAACTCGTACCAGTCGCCATCCGGTGTCCCGCCACCGGGCAGATCGGGCACCAGCGACTCAAGGTGATCGCGCCGGTACCGGTCGCGTAGAAAGGCAACGAGCTTCTTGTCGGCCAAAAGCGGAATGTCTTCTGGTTCTTCTACAGCGTACAGGTAAGGAACGCGAGGAATTGCGATCCAGTCGTATCCCCCGATACCGCGATAGCGGCTGAGAACGATCCCGGTTTCGCCCGGGGCACAGAGACGCAGGATAACCGGGGATGTGGCACAGACGCGGCTGAGATAGACGGCAGCGTGCCCTGTCCCGGCAAAAGCGCCATCGTAACCGTAGGGCTCGCCCAAGAAGAGGGTTGCCCCAGCCTTCGCCCGGGGAATTGCGCACAGGCAGAAAAGCAGAATGCCACTCAGTTTCCCCGCTCTCAAGACTAGCCTCTAGTCCGCCGGTGCCCGTCCATGCGAAGAACGGTACCCTGCTCCAGATGTCACCCTTCCAGGGTGATGCTAGTCCACTCGCGCAAGACGCATAACTGTCAGGAAGTACAGGGTGTAGGAGTGAGCGTGTCGAAACGCTGAACGACCCGAGAGTGAAAGCTCGCGATGTCGGATAACACTACTTTTGCTGAGAACCATCGCGGTCGTTGTGCGAGGGCAGAAGAGTTGGCTCGTCGGCGCCAGTCTGAGTAACCACTGGGTTTGGCAAGTGTCGACCCAGCAAAGCCTTTACCTGCAACCAAATTTTGTGATCACATTCGATCTGAGTGTGGCCTTTACTCAAAAGACGGCCACGCCTGGAAAACCCGTAACATTCCGCAGGCTCCCCTTTGTACTCCCAACGGAAATTACCAAGGATTGTCGTGCGCGCCGGATCGGCAGGCACGATTTTTCGGCGGCCGTGAATCAGGCCATGGGTCTGGTAAAAGTTCACAGCTTCGAGGACGTTGCCCGGAATTAGCCAATCATTTTGAAAAGGCTTTGCGACGCTATCTATCTGTATCGTTAGCATCACCGGGATGCCCGCCCGTTCCAATTTCCGAGACAGGCTTACCACAGCCGAAGCACCCCAACTGTGCCCGAACAATACGATTCGCGCTCGCCGCACGGCATCGCCTTCCGTGGTGCCCAGTAGCTTCAGGATGGTGTTGTAGGCTACGTCAACCTTGCGGTTTTCAAATAGGCCGAAATAAACCTCCGTGGGATACTCCTCACGCAGGTCCTGGATCAGCTGAACTTCGGGGTGGTGGGGCTCATCGTGACGGACAAAGCCACCTAGAAAGCCGACTACAATGTTTGGGGGATTGGTTCGACTCGAAGGCAAAACAGCCGATGATGCCGACGGAGCCCGGGGGCGGTCACTTGCCGCATCTCCTGGCCGAGCAAGCACACAGGTGCACAGAAGAACGATCTGGCCCCCGATAATCCCAACTCGAGATCTTCGCGGCCAAGGTGAAACTACCCCTTTTAAACTGGCCCTGCTTTGGAAGATTGGTTGCACCTTACCTCTGAGCAGCACAAGGCATTTTACGACAGAGTCATTTTTCTTAGTGATCAAAGCTGAGAATTCTGCCATGCATAT
The DNA here is from genome assembly GCA_035652655.1 of Terriglobales bacterium. Classification (GTDB taxonomy): domain Bacteria; phylum Acidobacteriota; class Terriglobia; order Terriglobales; family Acidobacteriaceae; genus Gp1-AA133. The sequence continues at coordinate 4,428 of DASRDJ010000163.1, read as the reverse complement.
ACGCCTGCCTTCACGGTTCGGGGCTACCGCACCACGCTGAATAGGCCAGGGTCCTCGCTCCAAAGCACCACTTGGTGGGGCTACTTGTCGCAAGTCCCGCTGACCGTCTTCAAACTCGCGACGCGCAGATCGCCAAACTCCTTGTTACCTAATGTTCTCTCCGCCGTCGATTCGTGTGTATTGGGGCCGCTGACAGTCACTCTATGCCCAAGGTGCCCGTCAAGCTTGACGGCGCTGCTGCGTAGACCCCAGACATCGCCGTCTTCATCAATGATTGAAGACTCGTCTGGCTCGTGGCCTTTTTGCAGGCAACCGGTTATGGTCTTCGTGCGGGTCGCGAGCTTCCGAGCTTGAGAAGTGAAGACTGGACTGCAAGTGACGCGGCATACAAAGTGCAGGTGACGAACAGCAGCACGAACACAGCGCTCTGATGCGAGGGTGAAGGGTGGAAAAACTGTCACGCGATTTGCCGTGCACTCTTACTCACCTGCCATGTTCTTTTTGGCATCTTCGAAACTACTGCCCCAAACGCTGACCGACAGACTCCTACAGAGCCCTTTCCAGCCATCATCTTCCGACCAGAAATCACAGTCAATTGGTATGCTAGCGCTCACATCTAGTGTCACATGTTCGGAAGTCATAAATCACTCCACTCGACTTGGCTGTGCGAGTCATCGCTCGGCAAGGAACAGACAGCGCGAAATTGTTTGACCCTGGGGGATGGAATCTTGGATACGCTCAATGCTAAGAGGGATCGTACTTCAATGCCTACTGGGAATAATGTCAGTTGAGTCGAGGCTCCTGTAGCACTAGAGTGCTACTCTCTAGTTTTTCCAACCTTGCGTAGGGAACATGAAAAACAAGTTTGCCGCCGCAAGACGCGTCGCTTTTGCGATACTCAATCACGATGAAGAAGACCAGCATTTTGCTTTCCCTCACGACGAACGACAACGACTACCAGATCGAGCAAGCGGCATCCGCCGAAGAGGTGGCTCGTAAGCTTGGGGTGCAGTTGCAGATCGTTTACGCCGACAACGATGCCATCAACCAAAGCCAGCAATTGCTGAAGATCATTCAGTCGGGGGGAGAAGCGCGACCCGACGCGATTGTGTTCGAGCCGGCTGGTTCTACCGGACTTCCGCAGGTGGCCAAGGCGGCGGTGAGCGCGGGTATCGGATGGGTGATCTTGAATCGTGAGGTCGACTATGTCGCCCAGTTGCGCGCCGCTCACAAAGTGCCGGTATTTTGCATCACGTCAGATCACAAAGAAATAGGACGGATTCAGGGGCATCAAGTCGCGGCTCTCGTGCCGCGTGGGGGCTCCATCCTTTATATACAAGGACCTTCCGGGAGCGATGCCGCGCAACAACGCACTGACGGGATGCAGCAAAGGAAGCCGGAAAACGTCCAGGTGCGAATGGTTCGCGCGCACTGGACGGAGGGGAGTTCTTACCAGGCCGTAAGCGCATGGCTGCGGCTGTCGACGTCGCGCACTCTGCAGATGGATGCAATAATCGCGCAGGATGATTCCATGGCGATAGGTGCGAGAAAAGCTTTCCAGGAGATCGCGGACATGGAGCAGCGCGATCGGTGGCTAGCTCTGCCGTTCACGGGATGCGACGGCATGCCGAAGACTGGACAAGCATGGGTGCGGAACGGGACGCTGGCAGCGACGGTCATCGTTCCTGCGAATGCCGGCACCGCTGTGGACATGCTCGCTCATGCTTTACAGACCGGAGTGATGCCCCCGGAACGAACTTTTATGGACGTTCGCTCGTTCCCAAGTATTGAGGATCTTGCACGGCGCAGCCGCTAATGCTTTTTCTGGCTCGCCGTCTTCCCAATCAGGCGATGTTCTGAGTGCCTTTTCTTTTGGAGCGTTTCTGGGCGGCGCCCGCGACCTCTACTCGGTTGCGGCCGCCTCTTTTGGCGGCATACAGGGCCTGATCGGCGAGTTTTAGGACCTCTTCCACTTTCATGTCTTCTCCGTGTGGCTCGGCTACCCCGATGCTCACCGTCACCTGCAGAGACCCCCGGTGTGCTCTCGCTTTTGTACGCGTGTTCTTCTTTTGGCCTGAGGATCGACGGTCAGGGCCTCGGGGGGCCGATCTGCGGTCCGTATTTCTACGCAACCGAAAGGGGCTCTCTTGAATGATTTGTCGAAGCATCTCCACATGCTCCATTACTTCAACCGAGGACTTGCCGGGAAAAAGGATCGTGAATTCTTCACCGCCCACGCGGAAGGGTTGACCTCCTCCTGTAACGCGCGCAAGGTTGGCGGCGACCATACAGAGAACCTCATCTCCCGTTTCATGGCCAAAGGTGTCGTTAACGCTCTTGAAGTGGTCGATATCGATGCCAGCTACGGTGTAAGGTGCCTGCAACTGCAAGGTCGCATCATTAAATGCGCGGCGGGAAGGCAGACCGGTGAGTTCGTCGTGATACGCCATCGCGTACGACGTTTCGATGATGGAGACGACCAGGATGATGGCGGCGGAAGCCACGTAAGCCCGGGCGGCAGGGCCAATTCCTCCGATATTCAAAGCCAAAAACAGTGCCAGAAGAGCCCAGGCAAAGCCGTTCTCCACAGGTTTCGGACGCGACACCAGCCGGACTATCAGATATCCAAATACTGCGACAAAAACAAGGAGGGCAATTTGGGGGATCGGAGTCCACGCTGACCACGTTCGGCCGAAGAATGTTCCGTGAAACAGGCGGGCGCCAGGGGACGGTGACGGGCGACAGATGACAGCCACGAATACTGATTGAACGAACAAGAGCGCCAGGCGTGGAACTGCGATGGCAAGGGTGACTCCACGCTCCCGGGAGATAGCCAGAAGAACGAAATTGAGCGGGACCAGAAAAGACACCGCTTCGAAGGCGGTCAGGCCTGGGCCTGCCAGGGGAACGCGTCCCTGTGCAAAAAATTCGATGGCATGGTGGCCAAGGATCAAGACAACTAAAGCAGACGCCACACGGCTGGAATGGAACCTCCACGCCAAGAGGAGCCCAACTCCGAAAGCAGTGAAGTAGAAAAAATCGATTACCGTCCCGGCAGAGCGAAGGGCTCCGCTCTGAACAATACCGGCTGCGATGCCCAGAAGGAGTCCTCCGGGCATGACCAGAGATTTCAGAAGGCCGTCGGGGCGGAAATTCACGTAAAAGAGTCCTCACCAATCAAGGCTATTTGCTTTGATTATCCATCCGGGCAGTGTGAAGGTGAATGACCTTCGGGGTTCAGCGTGGCGGAAGCAATGTTCATTGGTCACAACACTTTCGTGTCTTGGTCACAGCCGATAACTCTCTTGATTTTCTAAACTTGGCGCGTACCTCGGTGGCGGTTCGAAGGACACCGCGCAACATGCGGATTCTCATCGCCGAAGATGATACGGCGCTCGCTGGGTTCGTGAGAAAAGGGCTCGAGGCAGAGCACTATGCCGTGGACGTATCCAACGCCGGCGAGCAGGCCCGTGCCCTGGCGACGGAACTCGACTACGACCTGCTGGTCCTTGACCTGAACCTTCCGCGGCTGGACGGCGTCAACATACTGCGGCGCGTTCGCGCCGAAAAGCCCCAACTGCCAATTCTCGTGCTCACAGCGCGCGGTCGGGTCGATGATCGGGTGATGTGTCTCGATGCCGGAGCCGACGATTATGTGGTGAAGCCGTTTTCTTTTTCGGAACTATCGGCGCGCATCCGGGCGCTGTTGCGGCGGAGCCGTTTACCGTCGGAGTCGCTGCTGATGGTAGAAGATCTCAAACTGGACCGGATAGAAGCGTCTCCCCGAAGTTACCTACCTGTACTCCTGCAAGCTCGCGCCTCTCGATGTTCCGTCTTTGTTTCAGTTTGATCTATCGATTGCATTTCCCCTGATTGATCTTCTGTTGGGGGGAGAAGGCAAGGGTTCGCTCGAGCCGCGCGAGGTTACGGAGATCGAGGAGCAACTTCTGGAGTGCGTTGTGCAGATTGTGTGCCGCCAACTGGGGGTTGCCTGGCAGGCCCCTTGGGACTGGAATTCCAGTTCGAACGCCGCCAGCAGACAGGCAATGCGCTATGCGTAATGCCGCCTGACGACAAAGTATTAATCCTGAGCTTCAGTATCAACATGCTGGAGTCGCGGGGCAATTTGCAGATTGCGATTCCCGCCACGGTATCAGCGGCCCTTCCGCGCAAGGTGTCCACCGACTGGGCATATCGCAAGCCAGACGGGCCCAGCGGATTGAAGGAGCAGGTGAAGGCTCGCCTTCTGCATTGTCCGGTCCCGGTGGAGTTGGGAGTACTTGGAATCCGGGTAGCGGCGAAAGAGTTGATGACGATCAGGCCGGGGACGCTACTGGTGCTGCGCAAAGCCGTGAGCAGTCCGGCTACGTTGCTTGTGGGGGGTCAGCCCATATTTCAAGCTGTGGTGATGCGCCATGAGCGTCGACG
>DASRDJ010000162.1:0-7161 GCA_035652655.1 Terriglobales bacterium | reverse complement strand
CTCGACCTGCGGCGACTGCAGCATCACCAGCAGCGTCTGCAGATTGCTGCCGCCGGGCCCGGAGCAGTCCTGATCGATGATGACCTTGCGGCGAGGCTGAGCGTGAAGCAGGGAGGCGGTTAGGACGAGCATGGCTATGCGAACACGAAACCCTTGTGCGGCCAGTTTTCGGGAGAAAGTCATTCTGTTCGCCTGCAAACACAAAAGGGCAGGCGAATATCTAGGATGGACGTCCTAGATTCGCCTGCCCTTAGTCAGTTTCCCTCGTTCGGATTGCTTTAGAACTGCAATTTCAAAGCAAACTGAACCAGTCGCGGATTGTTCACGGTTTGGTTTACGACTCCAAACGTTGCCTGCGAGTCCACATCCTGAAGGCCGTTCCCTGATGAACCTCCCAGGAAATACTGGGGATGGTTGAACAGGTTGAAGAACTCTGCGCGGAAATCAAGAGTTGTGCCTTCCCGAGGCAGCATGAACCGCTTGATCAGCGAGAAGTCTGTGTTCACAAAACTCGGGCCATAGAGCGGTGCCCGAGGCAGGGGACTGAGCTCTCCAAACGGTGCATCCGTGAAAGCGCAGGGATTGAACCAAGTAGTAGATGCACCCAGCTTATCTGGCGCAGTGCAACCTGGGTTGGCGGCAACTTGGCCTGCTTTGTGCGGGTCTCCAACCTGAATCGGACGTGTAAGAGCCGTCCCGTTCTCAGAGAACTGCACGCCAGTATTATTTGTGCTTGCCACGAGAAACAGTGGGAAGCCAGAGCTGACCCTTTCAATCACGTTGATGGACCATCCGCCGAAAACCTGGTTGACGGGTCCATTCCATCCGCTTCCAAACTGTTTCCCGCGACCGAATGGCAGATCGTACAACACACTTGCTGTGAACTGATGGTTCAACTGGATCTGCGAGAGTCCCCAATCCAGCTTGTTAGCTCCCGGCAACGGCCAATAGGTCGCGCCGATATTGCTGCCCAGTCCGTCCGACAGTCCGCTATCGAAGTTTCGTGCATATGTATACCCCAACAGCGCGTACAGTCCATGCCGCACACTCTTTGTCTCAGCCTTCGCTTGCAGCGAGTCGTAGCGAGTTGAGCCATTATCACGAATCGCATAGACAGTCACGAAAGGATACTTTTGGCTAGCAAAGGCGGCTCCGCAACCGAGGGTGTATGTCGGGTCAAAGGTGCAGGCAGTCGGTTGGCTGACGTTCTCATTCAAGAAGCTGCTCAGAATATGTGATCCACGTGCTCCGGCATAGCCGACAGTGAAAACTACGTTGCCGGGCAGCTGCCGCTCAAAGTTGAGATTGAACTGTTGTACACGCCCCTGTTTGAAGTCGAAGTTCTGAGAGTTCACGTTTCCTTGAAACTGACCTGGTGATGGCGGCGACGTAGCAAACGCGAACCCGTTAGAGATGATCATGTTCGGTCCGCCGGCAGGCGAGAGACCCCCTGTTATACATGCCGGGACGGGTACCGAGGGTGTACCCGCGGGACAGAGATCCGGGAAGAAGAAGGACCCTCCTGCTGTCTCATCGTAAAACGGCGGATTCTGCCACAGTCCCTGTCCGCCCATATTCCATGAGGAGTCATGGAATATGGCGTAGCCGGCGCGTATCGACGTCTTCTGGCTACCGCCGGGCTGCCACGCTATACCAATTCGCGGTTCGAATGCGGTCTTGTCGAACTTTATTCCTACTCGTCCATCAGAATTCACGCCGGGAACCAAATAGGTTCCTGTGTCGAAGTTGAAGTTAGATTGTCTGTTCTCCGCCTCCACTACCGGCGTCACCAGAGCCCATGCTAATCCGAGGTTCAGGGTTAGATTCTTGGTCACGCGCCAATCATCTTGGATAAAAGGACGGAACATCTTCCAGCGACGCCCAGTAGTCGCGCCAAAGAAAGTCTGATCATGAAGAGCAAGATCAGTCATTCCCAGCAGGAAGTTCGCCGCGTTGTCACCCCCGCCAAAATAGGAACTGGCTATTCCGGAACCAACTCCAACCGCACTCGTCCATGCATTTGTGAACACCCAGAAGCCATCCTGGAAGCCGTTGGTCAACACGTTCAATTGGTTCGCTCGGACGCCTCCACCGATTCGGATGTTGTGGTGGCCGCGGATCATGTCGAATGAATCGGAGATGGAGAATACGTTCGTGCCTCCTTGAAAGGGCGCGAAACCGCGGTCACCCAGTGCCCAGTAGGGACCTCCGAGTTGCGCGATGTTCAGTCCGCAGCTAATGCAATCCTTTGTGGATTGGGAAAGCCCGGGGGGAACAACGCCCAACGAAGGGCAACTGCTGTCTAGGTTCGCTCCGGGGACGCCAAGCCGAGCCGACTCGCAGGAGCGATCTCCGAATGACAGGATGTGGTTGAAGATCCGATTGAAACCGGCATTGATCTGGTTAATGGTGCGATCGGAAAAGACGTGCGTTTCTGAGAACGCGATATTTCGACCGTGGTTTGTAATGTTTTGCGTGCTGGCAAAAGCGCTGGGCGCAGCAAACCCGGGCGATCCGCCCGGAACAAATGATACCGCTTGGTCATAACTGAAACGCCCGAACATCGAATCTTTGCTGGAAAAGTTGTGATCGATGCGGACATCGAACTCGCCTTCATTCAGCTTTCGGACTGGAACATTTACGAAGTTGAATCCGTTTCCACTGGCGTTCGGTGACGGATAAAGGCCAATCATAGCCGCAGCCACAGGGTCAATGAGCTCACTTGGAATCTTGTTACAAGGGACGCCTCCGGTCTGCGATCCATCCGCATTCGGGCTAACAGGAACACCTCCATTGCATTTGAAAGCATCCCGGTTTGCTGACACCGGATTACCAGACATGTCGGTCGTGACAGTCGTTGTGTACGGGTTATAAAGAATCTGAGTGGCTACGGGGTTCCCATTCAGATCCGATGAAAAATCCCCCGTCCGCATGGCTTCCGTCGGAACAAATCCATTGAAGGGAATTCCGCGGCGCTGCCGCTTGCCCTGATAGTCGATGAAGAAAAACGTCTTGTCCTTCTCAAGCGCACCACCCAGGGCAAACCCGAACTGGTTGAGATTGAATTTCTCGCGGGTGGCCGCGCGCGCGCTGCGAGCGTCAAGCGACGTATTCCGGAAGAACTCAAACACCGAACCGTGCAGTTTGTTTGATCCCGACTTGATGCTGACTAGCACCGTTGGACCCGCGCGTGTTCCCCATTCCGCCGAGTAGTTGTAGGTGAGCACTTTGAATTCTTGAATCGCGTCAATCGAAGGCAGAATTGCGATTCCACCGGCGGTGAGTTCGTTGTTGTCGTTGCCGTCGAGCAGCCAATCGGTGCTGCTGACTCGGGAACCGCCAACAGAGAGGGAATAAGATCCGCGAGTCGAAACCTCGCTGCTCGGGCCACCGTTGAAGAAACTGCTAGGGTTGGTTTCCTGCGTGGTGCCCGGCGTTAGCGTCGCCAGTTGTACAAAATCCCGACCATTCAACGGCAGGTCGGCTACCTGCTCTGAAGTAATGACTTGGCCGAGCGTAGGATTCGAGGTCTCCACCGCAACTTCAGTCGCATTGACTTCTACGGTTGACGTGACCGACGCTGGCGACAAAGGGAAATCCAATTCCCGATGCTCGTCGACCTGCAGCCGCACGTCCCGTTGCTCGATAGGTTGAAAACCTTGCGACTCGACTCTCAACGTGTAATTGCCCACCGGCAGCAGTGGAATCAGATAATGTCCATTATCGTCTGTCTTCGCTTCGCGGGTCTGGGCGGTGGCTTGCGAAGTTACGCGCACTGTCGCCGCGGCGATCACCGAACCGGTCTTATCCGTGACCGTGCCTTCGAAACTGCCGGTCGCTTGCCCATACAGCAGCGGAGAAATTGTCGAAAGAATGAAACAGCAAAAGACGAAAAGCAGCGCTTTGCGGTTCAGCATGAATCCCCCTAGAGATCCCACACCGAAATGACCAAAAGGGACGCTCTCTTCCCCACGCAAACAAACGGAGGTCCCTGATCGGAGTGCGCTCATATAACTGGATTTAGGGCTGTGAAGTCAAGCCCTTTGTGAGTTTTCCACACGCGATACAATGGTGCCGCTCTCGCTTGCTCGTCGAGCCGCGTTACAACGCGAGTCTTCTCAATTTGAAGCGCGGAAAATATCGATATTGCCTGATTGGCCGCCCGGAGATGGCCCGGACCTGTGCGTCGGGGCGAATGAATCTCGCTGTGCAGTTTCTGTGGAAATCGTGGACATTGCTTCAAGACTTGCCGCGTGCCGTCCACTCCTCGTCATAACGGGCACGATCGTAGAAGGACTTCTGCGTGCCCACTCCGGTGGTCGACAATCCCGCGTACAGGTTGGCGCGGCGCACCGCTTCGCGTTCGGCAAGGCCCTCACCCAGAAATACCGCGAAGCTTCCGATGAAGGCGTCGCCGGCACCTGTGCTGTCCAGACTCTTCACCGGGAAAGCCGGAAGATGCTCCATGCCTTCGCGACCCGCCAGTAGCGAACCGTTCGCCCCCAGCGTGATGATCACCCGTTTCACGCCACTCGCCAAAAGCTTCTCCGCAACTTTCTTGGCATCGTCCGCATTCTTCACCGGCATCCCCGCGATTGTCTCGGACTCGCTTTCGTTTGGCACGAAGTAGTCCAGCCCTTCGAGCGCCCTCAGATCGACCGGTTGCGCCGGCGCCGGATTCACGATGCACCGTATGCCATTCTCGCGCGCGAAGCGCACGCAATGGTAAACAGTCTCGAGTGGGATTTCGAATTGCAGCACGATGCAATCGACCGTCTTCAGGAGGTCGGCAGCCGCATCGACGTCGGCAGGCTTCAATCGATCGTTGGCGCCCTTCACCACGAAAATCCGGTTCTGCCCGTTAGGCTCGACGAAAATCGGCGCCACCCCACTCGACACGCCCTCGACTTGCTTCACATGGGTTGCGTCAATGCCCTGCTTCTTGAAATTTTCGATCGTGGCGGGCCCGAACAGATCGCTGCCCACGCGCGCCACCATGAAAACATCCGCGCCGCAAAGCCGCGCCGCCACCGCCTGGTTGGCTCCCTTGCCGCCGAATCCCAGGTCAAACGAATCCCCGAAAATTGTTTCCCCGGGCTTTGGGAAGCGGCCCGTAAAAGTTGTCAGGTCGATGTTTGCGCTGCCCACCACCGCGATCCGAGGACGCTTCGCCATAGAATTCACAAGATCAAGTCGATTATTTGCCACACAAAGACAAGAACGCCGAGTCTAGCCAGCGCAGGGAAGGGTGTCAACGCCTGCGCAAGGCCGGTTGCGCTTGAAACATTGACGCATCGACTCCGGTACTCACGATTGAAGCAGTACGCGTTTGGATCGCCGTTTCCTTCGGGTCAAAGCTCTGAAGCCCATCGCAAAGGGAAGGGCCCGACTTCAGTCGCGCCACAAGAACCAACAAAGGACGCGGCTTTAGCCGCTGAGGTCAGCTCTTCGCGCGTCTGGCACACTCGAACACAGTAGTCACGCAGCTGTCGCTTTCACAGCGGCAAAGAATTTCTCCAGTTTCTGACGATCCAACTTCCCACCCGTCCGCACGCCCGAACACAAATCCAATCCAAATGACTGAACGGCTTCAATGGCCTCGCCGACATTCTCCGCGTTCAAGCCGCCTGCCAAAAATATCGGGACGCGTACCTGCTCTCGAATCTGCCGGCTGAGATTCCAATCGTGTCGACGCCCGGTCCCGCCGAGTTCCTTCACCGGCAGAGCTTGATTCCCAGAATCCAGGAGAATCGCGTCCACTGACGACGCCACGGCCAATGCTTCCTCGACCGACTCGGGCCCCGTCACGTGTACAACCTGGATGATCGATACACCCGGCATCGCCGTTCTCAACTCGCCGAGCGATCCGGACGTCACGCAGTCACAAAGCTGAACGCAGTTTGTCCGGCATCGCCGTTGCTGCGCGACGATCGACTCGACATCCTGTTTGCTGGTCAGAAGAAAAGTGGCAATCGGCGGAGGAACGGTGGCCGCTATCTCGGCAATCTGCTCTTCGCTGATCACGCCCGGCCCGCTCGGCATCGCAGAAACTAAGCCGAGTGCCGACGCTCCCGCGTCGATCGCCATACATGCTTCGGCAACCGAACTTATGCAGCAGATTTTTACCCGGGGCACGCGCGTCGGTTCCATTGAGGGCTACTCGCCGTAGGGAACCCAGATGTTTTTCACTTGTGTTGCGTGCTGCAGGAACCATCGTCCTTCCGCATGCTTCACGTCGAACCAGTCGATAGCGCGGCCTTCGTTCGTGAACACCTGTTTCAGGTTCCCAATCGAGAGCGACTTCGCCGACGCCGCGCTGGCTTCATCGCTAAAGCACCAGATGCCGTCTACGTCGTCATGCTCCGCCAACACTTTCAAGAGTTGCGATTGGTATCCCGTCACAATGTTGACCGCTCCCCCCGGAAGATCGCTGGTATCGAACAGCTGATACAGATCGCCCGTGATCAGCGGATAGGTCTCCGAAGGCACGACGACCGCGGTATTTCCCATGGCGAGCACAGGCATGACAACCGAAAGAAAGCCCAGCAGCGGAGCCTCCCGCGGACAAATCACGCCGACCGTTCCGATGGGCTCGTGCATGGCGATGGCTATATTCCGGAACGGCGGATTGTGGACTGCTCCATCAAACTTGTCGGCCCAGGCCGCATACGAAAAGATGCGTTCGATTCCGGCGTTCACTTCAGCCGTTGCTTGCGCTTCGCCCACCGCATCGGCCAGCCGGTGCGCAACATCATCGCGCCGTTGCGAGAGGTTCTCCGCCATGTAGTACAGAACCTGCGCCCGGTTGTGCGCCGTGCTCTTGGCCCAGCCACTGGCCTTGCGCGCCGCCTCGACAGCGTTGCGGATGTCCTTGCGATTCCCGAGCGGCACTTCGCCGAGCGACTGCCCGTCCTTGCCGCGGACCTGCATGGAGTATCCGGAGTCGGGACGCGCCTGCTTGCCGCCGATGTAGAGCTTCACGGTGCGGTCGATCAAGGGCGCTGCCACGTCCGTTTCTTCGGAGTCCGCTTCGGGGGGAGCGGGAGTTGCAGCCGGCAACGCCGGTGCATTTTTGAACCACACGGGTTCTAAGTACTCCAGCAACCCTTCGCGACCCCCTTCGCGACCGTAGCCGCTCTCGCGGTATCCGCCGAATCCGCA
>DASRDJ010000161.1:0-20891 GCA_035652655.1 Terriglobales bacterium | reverse complement strand
ATCGCCATCATCTGCAGAATTGTCGGCTACTCGGAACCTACCCCTCACTTGGTGAAAAAGTTTCACAGCACTCACGACACGGACACGTTACAAAACATGGCCCCGTGGTGGGTGGATACGGCGCTAAAATCGCGGCGAAGTTATCACGTTTCTATCACGTCAGACGCTTTTGCGAGGCCACTTCTCAGTTTGCGACAGCCTTCAATGTACATGTATCTCTCTGAAAACAAACTGGCGGAAGCGTGTGCGAGTCGAACGCACCGACGACATCAGGGATGCCGTCCGCCGGTTTTGAAGACCGGGAGGATCACCGGACCCCATGCGCTTCCGCGACCCGACGCAACTGCGTCCGGGTGATGGGAGGGGCGAACCGGGGAGGCTCGCCCGTGAGGACACTACTTGGGCTGGGCCACCACCCGCAGGTACGGCTTCAGCGTCTTGAAGCCAGCCGGGTATTTTTGCTTGGCCTGCTCGTCGTTTATGGAGGTAGGAATGATCACGTCGTCGCCGGGTTTCCAGTTCACCGGCGTGGCTACATTGTGCTTCGCCGTGAGTTGCAACGAATCTAGCACTCGCAGGACTTCGTCGAAGTTGCGTCCGCTGCTCATCGGATAGACCAGCATTAATTTGATTTTCTTATCCGGGCCGACGATGAACACGGTGCGAACCGTCGCATTGTCAGCCGCGGTGCGCCCCTCGCAGCTTTCACCGGCTTCAGCCGGTAACATGTCGTAAAGTTTCGCGACTTTCAGCTCTGGATCGCCGATCATCGGATAGGTTACCTTGTGACCTTGCGTTTCCTCGATATCCGCAGCCCATTTCCCGTGATTGTTCACTGGGTCCACACTGAGCCCCAGGATTTTCGTGTTCCGCTTGGCAAATTCGGGTTGCAGCCCCGCCATGTAACCGAGTTCAGTCGTGCAGACCGGCGTGAAATCCTTGGGGTGCGAGAAAAGTATTGCCCAACCGTCCCCGATCCACTCATGGAAGTTGATCTTCCCCTGCGTCGTGTCTGCCGTGAAATTGGGTGCTTCTGAATTGATGCGCAAAGACATGTTCTTTCCTCTCGTCTTTCAATATCTGATTCTGGATGGACTCGTCGCGAGCCCGGTTTCGATTCAGAGGGTGAAGGCCCAGATCCAGCGTTACTGGTGATCTCTCTTCGTCGCAATCTATGTTATCGCAGGCGCCGCAAGTTGTGTTGCTGTCCGGTAAAATCTCCCCATGCCAATCGAACCACGACGTTTACAAATTGTGCAGATCGATGTTTTCACCGATCGCGGCCTGACCGGTAACGCTCTTGCTGTGTGCCTCGACGGTCGAGGCTTAACAACTGAACGGATGCAAGACATTGCCCGGGAGACAAACCTGTCGGAAACGACATTTGTTCTGCCTGGAGACGCGGAAGCGGAGCGCAACAAGGCGACTCGCGTCCGCATCTTCACGGTCCAGGAGGAGCTGCCTTTCGCCGGACACCCCACCCTTGGAACGGCGTTCGTGTTGCGTGATTCCGACGCAGCGCCCGAGGTTCGCCTTCAGTTGAACGTTGGGACTGTGCCGGTGCGCTTTGAGGATTTACCCGGCCGACCGGCATTTGGTGAGATGACGCAATTGGATCCGGAATTCGTGCTGCAACACGACCGTGCGGCAGTCGCGGCCGCCATCGGGTTGTCAATCGACGATCTGGACCCCACCCTTCCCGTTGAGACCATATCGACGGGCGTGCCTTTCACGGTGACGCCCATACGCAGGCTTTCAGTACAGCAGACGCTGCGCATCGATCCTGCGCGGTCGAGTCAGTACTTGGCGCAAAGCGGAGGAAAGTTCTTCTACTTCGTGTGCCGTGAAACGGCAGACCCCGGCACACGCTTGCACGCGCGCATGCTCTTCTATGGCGGCGAGGATCCTGCCACGGGGTCGGCTGCAGGGTGCGCTACTGCATGGATGGTGGCTCATGGCGTGGCGCAACCGGAAGAGCGCGTGTTGATAGAACAGGGTGTCGAGATGAAACGACCCAGCCGGATCTACGTGCGCGCCTCCAAATCTGATAACCGTGTGGTTAACGTACGTGTGGGCGGGAACGCGGTTGAGATCATGCGCGGTGAGATGACCATCTGAACATCGCTGGTTTCTACGCGAAAAATCGCAACGCGAACGCTCGCAGCAAAAGTCAATAGGAAATATTTCCCATTAGCATGGGCGACACTTTACAGCATCGAAATCGACACGTAGGATTTTTGTCGCTCTCGCATCTCCCATGAATTCTATTTCTGATCTTCAAGAATCTTTCCGGCTTGCCATGCAGTCGCGGCAACTTTTCGCTCGGGGTCTTCGATGAAACCAAAACGCACCATCTTGTGTGTCGATGACAACGAACAGTCCCTTTCCATTCGTAAAGTTTTGCTGGAGACCCGAGGCTACCGGGTAATCTCCTGTCAGAACGGCGAAGACGCTCTAGCCCGGTTCAAGCGTGGTGGGGTCGACCTGGTGCTCACGGATCTGATCATGCCGGGGCTCGACGGCGCCAAGCTGATCGAAGCCATCAAGGAAATTTCTCCGCGGACACCCGCGATCCTGCTCTCAGGGAAAGTCCGTATTTACGACCGCAATACGCAAGCGGACGTGTTTCTCCCGAAGGGCATGCACGTGCCGGCCGACTTGCTGGAGCGGATACGTTTGCTATTGATTCGCAAGCGAGGGCCGAGCCGGACCAACACGTTCCAGGCGGGGGCTGCGTAGACCGCGCTGCTGCGACCTTCTGTAGTATCGTTATTTCTGCATGCCATTCATCGAAGCGGTGGACCTGCGGAAAACCTACCACGTTGGCAAGGTCGAGGTCCCCGCACTCCGCGGTGTGTCATTTAGCGTTGAGCGAGGCAAGTTCGTCAGCGTAGTAGGCCCATCGGGCAGCGGCAAGTCGACCCTCTTCTATTTATTGGGTGGATTGACTCGGGCAGACTCCGGCCGTGTGGTCATCGACGGAGATGATTTTGCACAACTTTCCGATGCGGAACGCACCCGCATGCGCAAGCGCAAGATCGGCTTCGTTTTTCAGAAGTTCAATCTGCTCCCAACGCTCGATGCCCGGTCCAACATTGAAATCGCTTACGACATTGCCGGCACCACGGAGTTTGATCAGGCGCACTTCAACCGCATCACCGATCTGCTGGGCATCAGCAAGCGGCTGATTCACAGGCCCGCAGAACTGTCGGGTGGCGAGCAACAGCGCGTTGCACTGGCGCGAGCTCTCATCAACAAACCTGCGCTCGTCCTGGCCGACGAACCGACCGGAAACCTGGATTCGAAGAACTCTGCGATCGTGCTCAGCATGCTTCGGCAATCGAATCGCGAACTTGGGCAGACGGTCTTGATGATCACGCACAATCCTGAAGCGGCTGAATACGGCGATCAGATCATCCACATGCGGGATGGTGAGATTGTTTCCCCCGAGCAGGATCCCCAGTGGACAGGCCACCACGAAGGCCAGCCTTCTCGCACCTAGTTACGGACTCCGATCCTTCTGAAGCTCGTGAACCGTTCGAAACAAAGGACCTGGGCGCTCAAAGGTTACCTTCGGAGGTTTGCCGGGCTGTAGGCGCTCGTTTATAATGACGGCTGCTGAGCGGGAGTAACTCAGTGGTAGAGTGCGACCTTGCCAAGGTCGAAGTCGCGGGTTCAAATCCCGTCTCCCGCTCCATTCGATTCGCACGCTGAGGCCCTCGTCGCGAGGGCATTTTCGTTCTCAGGACTCGCGACCGGAGGCATGGACTTTTTGCGCGTGGGGCGCTAACTTAGATTCCGAGGGCGCGGTACCCAAGTGGTAAGGGAGAGGTCTGCAAAACCTTTATGCGTCGGTTCGATTCCGACCCGCGCCTCCAGCCTTCGCTTCGCCGCCTTGTTCTGAACTGCTACTTCCCTTTCATCCGCGAGTCGAACCGGTAGCCGAACGTGAACATCCATTGGTCGTAGTTTTGCCCGACTCCGCGATTCCAGGTGTATCCCGATTGCACGAAGTAACGAGGTCCCAGAGAAGCTTCAAAACTACCTGTAACGAAGTGTGAGATATCTCGCGTTGTTGAAGAGGCAAAGGACTGTCTTCCACCCAGAACTTCCCAGCGCAGGTTGTCGTTGAAATTCCGCGAGAGGGAGAGTGATGTGTAGGAACCACTTCCGAAAGTGCTATTGAACTTCGAGTAGTGCAGATCAGTTCGCGTGCTGATCCACGGCATGCGGCCCACCGTCACGCCGTAGAGCTGGTTCCATGAAGCCTTCGCATCGCCCGAACGATTGCTGCGCCCCAACAGATTGTAAACCCAGATATCTTTCACGACCTTGACCCGTACACCCCCGCTGAACCCCTGGAAGAGGTACTTGTCCAACAGTCCTGTATCCACCAGCGACGCATCGTACGTCGGGATGTCGCGGAGGTACGTGTGATTGAGATCGAACTCAACGCGAGTCGTGGGTTGCAAGCGCACCGTCAAAAAGCTTCGGCTGATCCCGGTCCCCGGTGCCGCGACCTGCGGATTCCCGCTGGGACTATCGGCTTGCAGCGCGTGGTAAATCGAGAGGTATCGCTTATAGAAGATGCCGTTCTCGAAGAATACGAAGGGGCGATCGATGTTCCACTTCAGTAGTCCGAGACCAAAACCCGACGTGCTGGTATACCGGATATTGTCGAACGTTCCACCCTCGAAATTGACGAATGCCCCTCCGATACGCCGGTTCGGATCGTAATTCCACGAGGTTGGATCGGGGCTTGATCCCGCAAAGATTCCTGCTGTCACGCCCTGTGTGAGCCGTCGGCCAAAATAGCCGCCGTCGATTGTGTCGAGACTGGTCGCCCATGGCAGGTAAAGCCTGCCGAACCCGGCAACCCACTTCGAGTTTGGATTGTCGTACGTCAGCCCAATGGTGTAGGTGCGGTTGATCAGATCTTGAATCGTTTCCTGGCCGGCATGCGACTGGTTGTTGAGGCGGCCACGCCAAAAGCCGTTCAGGTTCCAATAGGTTCCGTTGATCCGGGTAATATCGGTTCGGATCATCACGCCCGCGTTCGAACTTAGACCGCTACCGGCGTCGTGCGTAGAAACTCCCGAGTAGTCGAAACCGATGCGCCCCCGCGCCCGATTGATTTCGGGGAGAGGCGGCCGCGGAACTACCACTCGCGCTTCGTCGTCAAGCGTGTCGCCCTCGCTGAAAGCGATGACAACTGGATACTTTCGTGTTGCGCTGAGCGACCGCTGAGCGATCAGCGATTGCGTGTCTTCGGTCGAAAGGTAGGCCCAGTCCCCAACTTGCACAGGCCGGGTAGGGTTGTGAATTTCTCCCACCGATGATGAGAGCGCGGCTGAAGCCAATTCCAGTTCCGCCACCGGCAGAGCTTCCACACTGGTTGTCGCGGTTGTCTTCTCCGACGGATCAAGGGCTTTGACCTCGAGTTTCATACCCTCGGTCAGACCATCATTGCGGCCTCCTTCGAGGTAGGCCACTCCTTCCGCAACATACTTCACGCGAAAAGCAACGTGAACATCGGGATTGGCCTGGGAGACAATCGCGTTCGGGTCGACACTGCCCTCGCCCGCTTCCGGCTGCGCCGGCGCACTCGTCTGTGTCTCCGCGCTTGTGGTGGCTGGAGCAATTGCCTGCGCGCTTCCGGTCTGCTGCACCGATTGCTGAGTTGGCGGAGGTTGCGGCAAAGGCGGCGGATTCGGAATAGCAGCCAGCGTATCCGGAGTTGTTGCTTGCGGAATTTCGTCCTGTCGATGGATGCGCGAAATCAGGGGTGCGGATGCGGCGCCGGCCGGCCCTCTCCGCTTCTTGGTTTCGCTTGCTGATTTCTCGGGAGGCAGTAGTGTCACCAGAACTTTGTAACCGTCCGTAGCGATACTATAAGTCCGCGCGGCACTCAACGCGATGGCCACCCGAGTGACGGGATGATGGGGATTGTTGTCGACAATCGATTCGATTGTGTTCACGCCATCATGATTGATGGTCACGGGCATGTGCCAGTCGCCCGGAACAACTCCTGGCAGTTCTACGAAGATCCGATCGGGATTCGATGCGACCGACACCTGCGGCGTTCCAGCCGCGGCCGTCAACGTAATTTCCACGCGGGTGTTGCTGCCGTCCGCGGCCACTACAATGTTCAGGATTTTCGTGGAATCCGGCGCCGCCTGGGTCCACATCGTGGACGAAAGCGCCAATACGATTCCGAAACTGTGAAGAAGCCGCACGCCCTACTCCATTCCCTGAGAGATCAAAGTGGAACATTCACCTGCGCTGACTATCCGCCTCTGCCATTGCGATGGCACTGGTAGCAATTCACGCTGTTGTACACGTAACCACTCACGTGGCGATGATCACCATCGGTGTTCGACTTGGTGTGGCAGTTCGT
Source organism: Terriglobales bacterium (assembly GCA_035652655.1). Classification (GTDB taxonomy): domain Bacteria; phylum Acidobacteriota; class Terriglobia; order Terriglobales; family Acidobacteriaceae; genus Gp1-AA133. The sequence continues at coordinate 14,494 of DASRDJ010000161.1, read as the reverse complement.
GCACTGGAAGATGCTGTAGTCGGCCGAGTTCGTGTGACAGGTCGCGCATACGCTGTTCGCGTTGCCGTGGTTCATGGGGAACCACGTGTGATCGAAAGTGGCTCCCAGCCAAGTTGAGGTCGTGTGGCAAGTAGCGCACGTGGTCGGGAATCCTGTCGAAACGTGGTTCGGACTGTTGGTGGCCTGGTACTCCGCCTTGTGACAGCTGAAGCAGTCGGTGGGCACGCTGGTGTAGTTGTTGTTGACGTGACAGCTAGCACACGCGACGGAGGTGTGCTTCCCCGTCAGAGGAAAAGGTGTGTTGTTGTGGTTGAAGCTTGCCGGACTCCAGGCTGCCGTACTGTGGCATACCTCGCACTGCTGGGGGAATCCGGACGCAACGTGACTTGGATTGTTCGTGCCCTGGAAATCCTTCAGATGGCAGCTTACGCAGGCGGTGTTTGTGATGTTGTAGTTCGCATTGGCATGACACTGGCTGCACTGCAGTCCTGAGTGAGCGCCGGTCAGCGGCCATCCAGTCGACGCGTGATTGAAAGACGTCGCGTTCCAGTTCGAAGTTGTATGGCAAATCTCGCATTGCTGCGGGAAGCCAGCAGTAGTGTGGTTCGGATTGTTCGTGCCTTGGAAGTCTTTCAAGTGGCAGCTGACGCAAGTCGTGCTGCTCAAGTTGTAGTTCCCGTTGGTATGACACTGAGCGCACGTCACGCTGACATGCGCTCCCCTGAGCGGGAAGCCAGTCTTGGAGTGATCGAAAGTCGCAGGCTGCCACGCTGATGTCGAATGGCAGACTTCGCATTGCTGCGGAATCCCGGCTGTAGCGTGATTCGGACTCGTCGTTCCCTGAAAATCCTTCAGGTGACAGGAAACGCAGGCCGTGGTCGTCAGGTTGTAGTTTCCATTCGTGTGGCACTGGGCGCAGGCCACTTGTGCGTGGGCACCGGTCAGCGGAAAGGCGGTTTTGGAATGGTCAAATGTGGCCGGCTGCCAGGCAGAAGTCGTGTGGCAGATCTCGCACTGCTGCGGGATCCCGGTCGTCACGTGATTTGGATTTGTCGTTCCCTGGAAATCCTTGAGGTGGCAAGAAACGCAGGCCGTCGTGGTGATGTTGAAATTGCCATTGGTGTGGCATTGATCGCATTGCAGCTTCGCGTGTCCGCCGGTCAGGGGGAAGCCAACCGAGTCATGATTGAAGCTGGCAGGCTGCCACGCGGAGGTCGAATGGCAATTTTGGCAAGTCTGGGGAAGTCCCAGAGACACGTGATTCGGGTTGCTGGCTTTTTGAAAATCCGGCAAGTGGCAGCCGACGCACGCAGCAGGAGTTCCCTTGTACTTGCCGCCTGCATGACAAGCCACGCAATCCAGCGTCGCGTGCATTCCCGTAAGCGCGAATCCCGTAAACTTCGCATGATCGAATTTCACGCTCTGCCAGTTATTGATCGTGTGGCAGTCCTCGCACTGCGTCGAAAACCCTACTGCCACGTGGTTGGGTGAAGTGGTCTGCTGAAACGTTTTTTGGTGGCAGGAGTAGCACTGAATCGACAATCCCTGGAACTGCCCGACCGCTTCGCTTTTGTGACAGTCCGCGCAATCCAAGCCCGCATGCCCAGCTACTAGTGGAAACCGGTTGTCATGCTCTTTTGCGCGCTGGGTGATCAGACTCCAGCCCTTTACCGAGTGACATTGTTCGCAGTTCGCGCCCATCTGCCGCCGATGAATGTCCGCATGGCAATCGGAGCAGTTGGTCCCCACGTTTGTGAAGACGGGCTTGGCATGGCACTGGGTACAGGAAACCCCCTGGTGCTGGCCGCGCAGCGGATACTTGGTTGTGTTGTGATCGAATTCCGGAACCGCTCGAATGGGCTTCCATCCCACTGAAGTGTGGCAGTTCTGGCAAGGAATGCTCAGGCTGCCATGCGGGCTTCGCGAGACCGACCCGCCTGACTGACCGTTTGAGCGAGGCACAAGGACGCCCGCGGCCAGCCAAAGGCAAGCCGCAATCACGCACACTTTCGCAAGTGAAACCCTGGGGGCCAAGTTCCCTGCGCACCTCGTCTCAAATAGAGAAGCACTTGGGATACCAACAGCCGTGCCCGTTTCGCCTTTGTTTAGATGGGGAAGACTACCCTTCTGGCATGAATTTTGCTGGATGCTGTGTCGCTGTGACTCAAATCGGGCGCGCCAGAGCCACACCATTGTAGATCGCCACAAGTCAGGTGATCTGTAGGCAATGCAACTAGATCGAAATTTTGCAGTGCAGAACTTTTCTACTCAGGATCGTGATCGTGGCCGGGCGAATCTGGCGTTTGAGGCGTAGAGTGGCTCCCGTTCGGCCTCGTGTGGTCTCGATCTTCTTCCCCATGGCCACCAGGAGGTCCGGCGGGGTTCCACCGATTTTCATTCTCGCGGTTCTCCAGGCCATGTGGAGGCTCGGGAGCGTGGTTGTGCTCAACTCCCGTCGAGAAGCCGGGGCGCACCATGACTGGGGCACCGTGAAAGAATCCAGCAACTTCAACGAGCCCCTCGAACACTTCCACCTGCGTGCGTTCCTTTTTGTCTACTTCAACAGCGAAACGGGTCCCGCGAACCGTGATCACCGCGGTTGGGGTTCCCATCCGAAAGGACGGAGCATTGCCGAGGCGCTTCTGGACCTTCGCATTGATCTTCCCCATTAGAAGCTCGAGCCAGTACCCCTTGCCCTGGGTCGGAGCCTTCAGGACCACATGGCTGTTCGATTTCACAAGCACTTGCGATCCGTCCTCCAGGTTCAGCAGGACGCTGCCCTTTGCCGTGTCGATCTTGCTCTCCGCTGCCAGCGCGGTTCCGCGCTGAGCATTCACAGATTCTCCCTGCGGGGAATGGATCTGAACGTCGCCTTTCATGTCTGCAATGGTGGCGGAACCCGCCGGAAGCGTCGTCGGCTGGGGGGTCTGGCCGTTCGCGCCGGCGAGTACGAGGATCGTTAACAATCCTACGCATAGATGCCGTGTCGCGATCATGGTGTCTCCTTTGCCGCCATCGCCGGCTCCATGCCGGCGGGCAGGTGAATCTCAAAGCGCGTACCCGATTGCTGACTTTCGGCGCGCACCGAACCGCCGTGTTTCTCGGCGATTCGCTTCACGAAGGCCAGTCCAAGCCCCCAGCCAGTCTTGCTCTTCTCAGCGTTGGATGCACGAAAATAGGGATCGAATAGCCGCGCCATCTCTTCGGGGTCGACGGGCTTCCCGAGGTTATGCACGCTGATAATAACTTCTTCGTTATCTCGAAAACAGCGCACCTGAACGTCGCCCCCGGGCTGGCCGTACTTTATCGCATTACTCACCAAATTCAATACCGCTCCGCTAATTAGAGCACTATCACCGGTGACGGAGGCTCCATCGCCGGAGTCCAGGACCAGGCGCATTGCGGCGGCACTGGCCAGCGGCTGCAGGATGTCGAAGACTTGGCGCACGACGTCTGTCAGGTCAACCCGGGATTGCGAAACCGCCTTCGCGCCTGCATCCAGTCGAAGCACATCCAGGTAGCTGCTAATTAAAGCAAGTAAGCGCTTCGATTCCCGGAAGATCGTTTCTGGCGCAGCCGCACAAACCGGTGAATCCGGGTAGCTCATCATGAGTTCTGCAAACCCCTGTATGGACGCCAAGGGCGTGCGTAGTTCGTGCGTGATGAAACCCAGCGACTCGGCTCGCGCCCGGTCGCGTTCGACCCTCGTGCGCAAGTTCGTCAACGTGATGATCGTCCCGCCCATGGGCGAGAGATTGGTCGGCGGCAGCGGCGACGTCCGGACTGAATAGAGCTCTTGATCGAGAGTAATTTCCAATTCTGCATGCGATGAGTTTCGATTAGTCTCGCCATCGCTATTCGACATCCAGCGCGCTCGAGCCTCCTCGAGCGTAAGGGATGAGTTTGAGTGCAGCCCATAGGCGTCAGCAAAAGCCCGGTTCTTGAGTAGCAACTTCCCTTGCTCGTCGAAGATCGCAACCAGATCTTGCGTCGACTCAAGCAAGGCGTTGTGCAGTTCGTAGAGGGCTCCCAACTCAGTCTGCAGTTGTTCCAACAAGCTCAGGCGCCATGAAAGATCTTCCCGCTCTCGCGTTCCACTCTGCTTGCCTCGCAAGGCCAGCCACGATTTCAACCCGAGCAACTGCTGGGTAACACTCCGTTCCACCAGAACGAAATCAGCCGTGTAGACCAGCAAAGGCGCCAAAATGACCGCCAGCATCATCGGACCCACGGGCAAAATGCGAGACTCAAGAACAAACCCCAGGAAACCGATTGCATAGACTGCGATGGCCATCACCGCGAACACTCCCACTGCCGCGATGCCTCTCCAACTGCGAAAGACCGCGACTGCCAGGCCGCAGGTAATGAGAAGCAGCAATCCTTCCAGCCAACCAGGCAAGCGATACAATATGCGACCGGACAGGATGCCATCGAGAATCTGCGCATGCACTTCGACACCGGGTGTGGGGAACTCCGGGTGTAGGGGCGTACTCAGTCGGTCACCAATCTCGGTCGTGCCAAATCCGACCAGCACGGGTTTGCCTCGCACGGCAACGGGATCAAGGCCCTCCAAGACCATTCGCGCCGAGATGGTAGCGAACGCACCCCGCTGGAAAGGAATAGAGGCCAATATAGGTTTCGCCTGGATGACAGACGTTTCCTTCCCCTCTTGCAAGCCGTAGGCCGCCAGGAAGTGGGAGGCTGCCACAGCATCGACTCGCCGAGCGACTTCAACCGCAAAGGCCCAGCGCGAACCGTCTAATGTAAGTTCTCTCAACGGATAGCGACGGCAAACGCTGTCGGCATCGAGCGGCGCTTGCGCATGACCGACCGCCGCCGCCGCTTGGACAAACTGTGGAAGAGGCTCCATCCACAGGGGGCCGTCTGAATAGGATGCGATCTTGTCAACGATGACCGCTCGAGACGATTGCAGCGCTTCTTCGAGAGTCTTGTCCGCGATCGGCGACTGCGGCTCCGACAGCAAGATATCCAGTCCGACCACGCTGGCACCATCTTTGGCGAGAGTGTCAGTAAGCCGCGCCAACAATGTTCGCGACCAAGGCCAGCGGCCATAGCGTTGCAGGCTCTCGTCATCGATCGCAACCACCACGACTTTGGGCTGCGCTTGAGCGGAGGGTGCAAGCCGGAAGAAAGTATCCGCGATCCGCATCTGCCAATCGCGAATCAGGGGGACCGTGGAGAGGAGAGCGACAAGGACGAGAAGCAGAAGTACGAGCCCGCCCGCCTGGGCCCATGCCCGACGGCCTGGACGGACGGTTTTCATTTATCCCCTGCAGTCTGCAGATCGATTCCCAGGCGTAGAGCCTTGCGGTAGAGCGTCTTGCGCTCGATGCCTAGACGGCGCGCCGCCTCCGACCGGTTGCCCCCGGTCTGCTTCAAGATCTGCAGGATGTGTTGCCGCTCGAGTTCCAATAGACGGTCGGGAGCCGGCGCCGTAATCGATTCTTCTTCGCCCTCGGGGGTTCTTTGGGTCTCGGCTTCGACGTCTGCCAAAGTGATCTCGCCAGTCGGCGCGAAGATCGCCAGCCGATTCACAGTGTTCTCCAACTCGCGCACGTTGCCTGGCCATCGCATCTGTTGCAGAAGCCGCACAGCGGCCGGATCAATCGTGACGTTCAATCCGTTCTTTTCATTGAAGCGGCGCAGAAAATGCCGGACCAGCAGCGGAATATCGTCCCGTCGCTCCTCGAGCGCGGGAAGCTCAATCCGTACCACGGCCAGACGGTAGTAGAGATCCTCTCGAAACTGGCTTTGCTTGAGCAGTTGCCCCATGTCGCGATTGGAAGCCGCCAGCATTCTTACGTCGACCGGGGTGTATCGGTTCGAACCCACGCGCCGTACCTGGTGTTCCTGGATCACGCGCAGCAGCTTTACCTGAAATGACAGTGTAGTTTCGGTGATTTCATCGAGGAACAGCGTCCCGCCGTCACTCGCCTCCACCAGTCCTCGATGCGCATTGGCCGCCCCCGTAAAGGCTCCCTTTTCGTGGCCAAACAACTCGCTTTCCAGCAGAGTCTCAGTGAACGAGCCGCAGTTGACGGGCGTGAATGGGTGATCCTTACGCTTCGAATGGCCGTGAATCGCGCGGGCAACCAGCTCCTTACCCGTTCCGCTCGCTCCGGTAATAAGTACGCTTACGTTGCTGGCCGCAACTCTGCCGATGGCCTTGTACACATCGAGCATTTTCGGACTTCGTCCGATAATTGCCGAATCCTGTGGGTCCTCGGGGTCCGAGAGGGATGTTTCCTTCCTTTGTCCGCGAAATCCGTCAGCCCGCTTCGCGATCGCGCGAACTTGATCAACTGTGAGCGGTTTACTGACATAGTCGATCGCTCCTTCCGAAAGTGCGCGGGCGGCCGTCTCAACGCTGACGTTCGCCGTCATAATCACCGGGTAGATGCCGGGCTGTTGAGCCTTCAGTCGCTGCAGCAGGTCAATGCCGTTCAGGCTGCCCAGATAGACGTCCACCATCGCCAAATCGGTTGGATTGCTCGAGAGAAACTGCTCGCCCTCTTCCGCGCGTACGAATGTATGGCACACGTGCCCCTCCGCCTCGAACACAGTGCGAAGGAAGGTGCAGGTGTTTACTTCATCGTCAATAACGACCACGCGAAGTGGTTGCATAGCGCGCCCTGATACTAGCTTACTGCAACACCTCGCCTGAATAGAGCAATTCCGGTGCCACGAGGCTGGAAGGAGTCGGGCGGGGGCGGGAGGGCTGACAAACGGCAAATCATTCCAACGATTACGTTTGCGGCCCGCCAGGAGTGCTGGGGGAGGGCGGGACAAGCGCGGGAGCTCGCCTAGGGTTGAGCTCCCTGCTGAGTTCGGTCGCCGTGTTCTGGCGTTCTAGTAGCCGCTGCCTGACGGCTTCGCGGGCGCAGGCGGTTTCGCCCCCGATCTCTTCGACAATTCCGTTTCCGGGCCACGTCGCCGCGTCTGCAGGGTTCGCAGGTAGTGAACGAGATCCCACGCATCATTCGGCTGGATTACGTCCGCAAAGGACGGCATCGGTGTTCCATCTACGCCCGTCATGAAGATCCGATATAAATCTTCGTTCGTCGAACCGCACTTGAAGCGCGAGTCATTGGTGGCATCAGCGAAGTTGTAAGGATGAATCGGCTGATCCTTGCTGTCAGTGAGGGTCGGAGCCGAAGGCCCGTCGCCTCGCCCCTGCTGGCCATGACATTTCCAGCACTCCATCTTCTGGAACAGTTCGCCGCCATGCGCGATGCTCTGCTCAGTGAGCGCGGGCTCGGACGGTACCTTGATAGGCTCGCCAGCCTTTTCGCTCTGCCACCGTGGCGAGAACGTCTTGACGTAAGCCACCAGGTCGATGCGGAACTGCGGAGGCAATGCATCCCAGTGCGGCATGTTGGAATTCGTGAAGCCACGCGAGATGGAGTTGTAGAGATCTGCGTCAGTCGGCAGGGTGCCGGTTGGCGTGGAACGGCACTTGAAGGTCGCGCCAACAAAGTCTCGTGGCTTTGGATCGATCCATGGCGCGTTGTCGCCGTTGCCGTCGCCCAGCGGGCCGTGGCAGCCGAGGCAATAACGGCGGTAGAGCTTCTTGCCTGCTGGTGCGTGCCCGGTCAGGTTCCCCACGTGCGCTTCTTGCCCCAACAAGGGGAGTGCCGTGGCAATTGCCAGAAGAAGGATGCTGCCTAGGTACCGCTTCGAGACCATGCTCATAGAAGTTTCACCGTTTTGACATCAATATCCGAAGACTTAGGACTCGCTACAAACCCGGGCTGGCCCTCGTCTCAGTAGTCGAAATCGAAACCAAGCATTACGGTGCGGTTGAGGAGGTCTGTACCCGAAGGTGCCAAATTACCCATCCTCGCCTGCGAGTATTCGTTGTGAACTGCCAGGCCGGCTCGACTCAGCATGATCGGATACCAGCGGTATCCAATCGTGAAGGAGTCGACGTTACCCAGATTCGGCGTCGCCGCCAAATCAGGATTCGCCTGCCGGGACATGTGCACCAGCTCGTATCTACCCGTGAAAATGAACTGCGGATTTACTGTGTAGTGTGCCTCGATAAAGCCACCATTCCAAGTGGGTCCGGCGGCACCTGGGGGTAACCCGACTGGGTCGTTGACTGGAAGGCTGTTACCCAAATACACGTTGTCCTGGCCGTGCATGTAGAACGTCTCGAAGTCGAAGTCCTTGATGAACCACCACCCGTAAGCACCCACGCGCGAGAAACTACGATTGCCCTTTGCCTGGACCGGTACCCCGTCGCTGGTGAGGAAATACGTCGGCGATTGGCCAAAGTAGCCGTAGGCTCCGATGCGCTGGACGCCCAGACCCTTGACGGCAAACCCTTGACTTACGTTCAAAAAAGCATCATAGGTCCGTGCGGTATTTCCTTGTCCACCGCTGGTCAGCCCCGGCGTTCCATTCACACTACTTAGCAAAGAAATCGAGTAGCGAGTGTAGCTGTTGCTGTTGTGCCCCGACAGTTCTAAGCCGATTGGATTTTCTCCGATCCCGCCGAACTGATTGAAGTCCCCCTGGGGAAGGAAATGATAGTTGAACCACTCGCCACCTTGGCTTGAGAGCGTCAGAAAACGTTTCTCGGATAGCAGGTTGTCTAATTCAAACTTGCCAACCTTCACGTTCAGCCAGGGTGAATGCAACAGATTGTCGAAGCGCACCCATGCCGCCTCGAAGTGAAACCCATCGCCTTCTTCCATCGACGGCAAAACCTGGAAGGAGATGTTTTTGGAAAGAGTTCCCGCCGTCCAGATATCGAGGCCGGAGAGGTCAAAACCATGGGTGGTGACGCTCTGCTCAGTGCCTGTCTGGTCGATTAGAACCTTGTTCGAGTTCTCCAGGTGCCACTGCGGTGTAGTGCGGAAGGTAATCGGGAAATAGCCGTTGTTCTGATAGATCGGAGAGTCTTTGTCATTCCCGAGCTGATAGCCGTTGTCTTTGAACTGAATTCCGAAATTGTTTAGTACGGGCCAGCCAATGTGGCACGCCGAGCAGGGCAATCCATACTTGCGAGCAAAGGCCGGGATGGCGTATCCCGGCTGACTAGTTAGGCAAACGAACGATGCGAGCAACAGGGTGAGTATCAAGAAAGATTTCGGAAACAATCCAATCGTCTTCTGCTGGGTCCCGGGACGAAGTTGCATGTAATCCTCCCTGCTATTTTGATCACACAAGAAGCCGCGGCATCAGGAATTCTCCCGATGCCGCGTCGTAGTTGCTTAGTGTGCTTTGAAAGTAAAGTCCAAAGCCTTGGTTTCGCCCGCTGCTACCGTTATTTTTTGCGTCATCGTACCCAGCTTTTCGTGCCAGGCCTCCACGGTGTATTCGCCCGGCGGAAGGTTCGGAAGCTGGAAACTTCCATCCTTGCCGGTGACGGCGAAGAAGGGATGCTTGAACACCGCGACGTAGCTCTTCATCCAAGGGTGAACATTGCACTTCACAGGAATGGCGATCTCTTCGCGCGGGAAGCTTTCTTCCATGGTCATGCCTGCGGGCTCTGCCTTGTTCCACTCGCGGTTGTTTGCCGGAACAGGATGGATATTGTGCGTGGTGTTGTCACTATTCACCATCTTCAGTTTCTGGTTCGCGCGCAGAGCGACCACGTGCGGAGCGTATTCGCAGCCCTTCTGTTCGAAGGTGACCGCCTCAGCCGGAACGTCGAAGGTGCGGCCAGCGAGACCATCGGAAATGAACACGATGACGTTGCCCAGCGTGTTGTCACTGCCAGCAACAAAGTCCTGGCTCATGGCGGGTCCGGAGTGAAGCTTCGCGCAGCTCGGATCAGCGTTCATGCTGAGCTTCGCGGGTTGCGGAGCCTGGCCCGTAAACTTCACCTTGCCGACCACGGATGCGCCGGATCCGGATGGCGCAGGATTCGCGGCGCCCGAGGCGCCGTTCGCGGCAAAAACGCTGACGCTACAGGCCACGAGAATCGCTAAGTTTGCAATCATGTTCAACTTATACTGGGTCTTCATGAGAGTAGACTCCTCCACCGGCGTGGATATGTTTCTATCCGCGCCCGTTTACTTATTAAGGCAGCTCTGACGGCCGCCGATTTACGAGAACCCTGGGGCGATCTTTCGATCGCTCTTACTTCTGACTGATCGTACGGAGTTCAGCGCTTTCCTGCGGCAGGTAATAGCCGTCCTGGTAGCCGTTGGAATACGCATCGCGATAACCGGCGCCGGTCTCGGTGCGCCGATAGTTATCCGTCTTGTTCAGCTGAAACGGTTGTGACGCGCGACGATGACGAGCCCCATCCGCAACACCGTCGCGATAGCCAGCGACCTCTGCGGCAGAAGGCTCTGCTTTGCCCGATTTTGCTTCCGTGAGAGTTTTGAAACTCTCCTCGTAGCCGGCGATGAACGAAGCGCGGTCCTGGTCCGTGCTCCAGCGGCCACTGGAAACGTGAGGCTTGCGCCCGCGATCCACGTCGATCTTCGCCTGGTATGCTCCGTCCCGGTAGGCAGCGTCGGCCTGTTTCACCACCAAGGCAACACGCACGCCGCGACTCGAGACCACCACCAGCCCCAACCCTACACACAGCACCGCAAGTATCACGAACGCTGATTGTTTCTTCATTTACGGTCTCCTCTTTCGGGAGCACTCTTGCCAACAGAGTCCGCTCACACGAGGGAACACTCGAACCTCGGGCCCAAATACCCTGCGTACATTCCACGGACAAACCGCCTAACGATCCGGGATAAACTGCACGCCCGATCTACAGGCAGACCTCTCCCCGATCGCAAACAGCGATCTTTTGCCCGTCACCCACTTCAGGGGGATAGCCCGACGAACAGATCTCATGGAGCGAGATCACACGTCTGGCAATATCAGCGAGCGTTGTTTTTCCCTTTGCAGTGGCGGAAAGCTCGATCTAGCGCGTCCGCCGAACCTATCAGGAGCACTAATTCCAGGGGCCTGGCCTTGTTTGTGCTACTTACGGAACTGGGGGTTTCCGTTTTAGGGTCTTTCTACTCAGGGTCTTTACAAGAACTACCAAGTTCGTTGGTCGGGGGGAGATTCTTGACGGAGCTAACATAGCGCACTCGCAACGCTTTTTGCCCATCAAAACGGTGGAGATGCTGTAAATCTTCTCTTTACAAATCACGTTTTTGATGGACCGTCAAAACCCGCTCCCCAGCGGCCTGTTTGGCCCTCCTCACATACAAGAACGGTACGCCGCAGTATGCCGGTTGTTGTCATCCCCGCGTCAATTCTTTGTAACGCCGGCGTGAATCGCCGGGTCGTCTTGCGCCGGGATTGCTGTCGGCCGTTTCCACATCTCGAATGCATTTTTGCATTTTGTGAGTGCAAAGTCTTGCAGTCGCGGAAAGACTTCACGGGGTTGGAGATGAGAAATCGGTGTGATCTTGGATACTGTTGTCCACTCTTTCACAGCAACCGCTATCACGCCGAAGCGAGTTGCCAACACTGCGCCGGTGTCGTTCGCTATGAGGAATGGTGCATCACGAAAAATGAGCGAGCCTTTTTACGCATACGAGGTCGTCGTCGACCCCGGCAGACTTGAGTTCGCCGATCGTTTGATCCTCCACGCGCTGGACGTGAACTGGGCCTGTTCCGAGCTCGTCCGAGCGCGGTCCTGTTCTGTTTAAAGTATCCGCGACCAGCCACAACTCCCGCCGCGGAAGTAAAACTTTCGTCTCCTTGCAACAGATCGGCAACGCCCTGAATCTCAACAAATAGTTGCATCCGTTGGGCAATTGCTGCATGCTGTCTCGCAGCACTCTAATAAGGATCTAGGGTTTTCAGCGATCGACTCCCCCCAGTGACTTCACTTCGATCCCATCGCCGACTTTCTGTTCCAGCGTTTTTGCTGTTCGTGCTCGTATTGGCCAGCGCATGTTCTGCCGCGACATCGGTTGACCCCGCGAACCTGGAAGCCGGGTATCGCCAGATGTACAACCTGGATTTCGACACAGCCCACCAGACTTTTCTTGCGTGGGAGCGTGCGCATCCGGAGGATCCCCTCGGTCCTGTCTCCAATGCTGCGGCCTATCTGTTTGCGGAATTCGATCGCATGCACATTCTTGAGTCGGAACTGTTTGTCGACGACCGCCGTTTCGAGCACAGAAAATCATTTTCTCCCGACCCGAAGGTCCGGAATGCGTTCAATAGCGAGTTGCAACGCGCCGAGGAGTCTGCTGATCGCGTGCTCGAAAAAACACCCGACGACCACGCGGCGATCTTCGCGAAAGTGATGGTCGGCGGTCTGCGTGGGGACTACCTGGCACTGGTAGAGAAGCGCAACATGGCTGCGCTGACCACTATTAAGAATTCCAGAGCCTTGGCGGAGAAATTACTGTCTCAGGATCCTTCCTACTACGATGCCTATCTTGCCATCGGGGTGGAGAACTACCTGCTAAGCGTCAACCCTGCGCCCGTCCGTTGGTTCTTACGCCTCACGGGAGCGCGGACGGATAAAGCAGAAGGGCTTGCCAAGCTTCGCCTTACCGCTCAGCGCGGGCACTATCTGGCTCCGTATGCCCGTTTGCTCTTGGCTGTCGCCGCACTGCGCGATCATGACCGCGGACAGGCGCGCTCGTTGCTCAGCGGCTTAGCGGACGAGTTCCCCCGTAATCCGCTTTACCGTCGTGAACTGGCGCGCATCGATCAGTAGCAATCCACGTCTCCTCGACAGTCATCCCACCGCTGCCATCAATTCGTCCGAAGATGGTAACTCCTCCTCACAGTCTGCCCGGCCAACATTGAAAAGCAGATCGGTGGGCGTGTGCGCCACATCCAGGCGCACCCAGGCGTAGGGCCCGCAGCGAACGATCTGAACCTCGTCAGCCTCAAGTCGCCCGGCATAGCTGCTCGTGATGCTGGTCATCTCAGCCGCACCTGAAATTTTCTCAAATACCAAAACGCGGGTTGCTTTCAACAGCGATCCGTTCTCGAGCCATCGATCCATTGCGCGGTCACTCACCAGGCAAGGCACAACCCGACAATGGAGGATTTGCTCGATCGCCCCCAGAGAGGCATGTTCGAGTTTCTCGCACACCGCCATATAAAGAAGATGGGTGGATCGAATGAGGCGAATCGGCATCATGCGGAGAGAACGCAACAGATTCCAAGGAAGTAACTCAGTACACGTGAAATCGGGAGGTGTCTGCAGGGCCAATACTGGACACGGCAGGCTCAAGGCGTTAAGCAACTGGCGTTCCGTCACAAATTGGAGTTTCAGCGCCCAGTCCCCTAATTTTCCGAACCCAGCCTCACGCTGCGCGCTAAGAGTCGCTTGCAGTTGTGCCTCGGTGACATATCCGCGAGACAGCATCAGGAGACCTAAAGGCACGCGGTGCTGCGAGACTGGCGTACGGGTTGCGCAGAGGCGCTCAAATTGAGTCAGCGCGGCGGCCTCCAAACAACTCGGCGAGCAAACCCAGCAGCCATCCAACAGCACCATCGGTGTTCGATGCCAGATACGCTCGGTAGCCGAACATCACAACCAAGAGCAACGTGGCGAGAAAGTCCTGCAGCGGATCCTTTCGTGCCATGCATTTACAACGGAAGCAACATCGACGATGCTCTCCTTAATGAAGCGGTTCCGACAGAACTTCACTGACCAGCAATCCATAATTGCCGTCCACCACGACCACCTCACCGCGCGCGATCAACTTGCCGTCCAGCAACAGGTCCACGGGTTCCTGGACCTCCTGATCGAGTTCCACGACGCTGCCCGCACACAAGTCGAGTATGTCTTTCAAAAGCATGCGACTTCCTCCAAACCGGAGGGTGACCGACAATTCCACTCCCATCAGCATGCCAAGCTTTGCCTCCTTGGTTTCTGTCACAGATTTTGTGGATGGAATCGGGGACTTGTTCGGCGACAAGAGCCTTTTCAAGATGACGTTGTCCAGCCAAAACTCCACAACCGCCGGATCTTCTGCGCCACCGGAAAATTCCAGCCACAATGCGACTGCTTTGTTCTCTTGCGCTGAATCTCGGAATTCCACGAGAAACGCGCCTTTGCCTTGGTGCGGCGCACTTGCGTTGACCCCTTCGACCGCCCTGCGAACCCATTCCAGCAGCGCCGCCCGAGTTGCGTCAGTAGGATCGGCGGACGCTTCCGCAGTCCGACTGCCTGAGGCTCCCGCAAGGCGCAACATTGTCTTCCGGTCGATACGAAAGGTGATCAAACCGCCTGGATCATCCTGGCTGGTCGCAGTGATCCAGAGATCCTGCTGGTCGATATCGGTAGCTCTAGGCGGAGCCTGCGTGAATATCTCGCCAGTCGCTCCCGGAATCGCTTGTTGCGCAGAAGCCAGGCTTACCGCCCAGGTTCGCGCATACTCCTGGACCTCCAAACTGGGTGTGGGTGCGGCGGCAGTGCTCATCGGGCATCCTTTCCTGCGGACGGTGACTTCGCACACGGGGCAATCAGTCGCGCCACCCGTCGACGCTCATGGCGCATTACCACAGCTTGAAATATGGCCTGGCCCCCCACAAG
>DASRDJ010000160.1:0-6783 GCA_035652655.1 Terriglobales bacterium | reverse complement strand
GCGGGAATGGTGTCCCATCATGAGCAGCAGGCCTCCAAATGTCATGGTGAACAGCAGCATCGGGAACTCTGGCCAGCTTATAACGCGAACGTTGCTCCGTCACAAGCATCAACTGAGGGACTTTTTCAACAGACACGCCTGATTTCGTAAATTCGATAGGCGTTCTCGTTAGGGATTTATGCTGGCAGGAGTAATCGTGAATTCGGCGGTAGGTAGGGGTGTATTTTTCGCAGATTGCAACAGTTCAAGCCACCCCACTTCGGAACCATGGTATTTGACGTACTCCCTCTTGCCATAGTCCACAAGCTGTTTTTGAAACTTGCCGTTCGAATTCAGGAGACTAGGTGCGCGTGCAATGAAGAACAGTCCCTGCACATTGTTGGGCGGCTTGGAGTTCAAGTAAGCGAGGGCTAGCGGATAAACAGTGGCGAAATTCGTTGGATCGATTTCCGCAGCGGTTCGGAGATTCACCTGAGCACCTTGGTAGTCATGATGATTAAGCGCCCAGTTTCCCAACGTTCGGTGAAACACGAAACTGCTCCGTGCTTTGAGCGAAACGAAATCCTCTTTGCTCACGTCCGCTGGCTTGGTTGCTGTGGCCAGTACACGAAGACCCCGATTTGCGATGTCTGTTTCCTCTTTTTCACACAGACCTAGACTCTCGTTATCGCATCTCGACTCCGCCTTGACCGTAAGGCCGAGTAAGTTATCTGGATTCACCTTCAACAGTTCGTCCAGAGTGTTTCCGAACTTGGGGAACCTTTGAAGCTGCCAATATGTTTCTAGGAGAATTTCCAGAGACCTCTCTTTGAGTTCGCTCTCAGGAAACTTGTTCAGAAATGATTCCAAGGCTTCAGCCTTGGCTTCCGGGCTCGTGCGGTGAATAGCGGCGAGGAAGGCATCTTTTTCCGACTGTGGCGCTGGCCCCTGGGCAATCGCTGCCCCAAGCATGCCTATCCCAAAGACCAGAAAATAAATGCATCTAGGCAAAGCCAACTCCGAACCACATCAGCAGTGGATACTGACTCGTCCACATTTTACAGTGGCAACTTGGCGAAAAATCGCGATTACACCAATTGAGAAGTTTTTGGGCTGCAGGAGCTGATTTGCGCGTTGCCGATGGAAGACTCTGTTAGTTCCTTGGACAGTCAGGACACCCAGAGGACATTAAAACGTAGCCAGCAAGTCCTATTCTCACGATCATCAAGCAGAGAATCAAAAGGTAAATGGTTCGGAATGAAGGAACTGGCGGAGAGGGAGGGATTCGAATCCGCTTGAAAACGTAAATCCAATCACTTACAGAGCACCGGATGGCACCAAATGTTATGAAGAGTGATGGAGAATCAGTAAACGGATTGCCGAACGGATTGCAAGCCCTTTGTTCTTGGTGGAAGCGTGTGCGAGTCGAATCGGCACGCAAACGTAAACCCAATTACTTTCACGGCAGCAGATGGCATTTAAAGCAGTCTTTTCGATGTAGCGGAACGCGAACGGCAGGGAAATGGCGGGGACGGCTACACCGAAATCGGCGGGACTCTGTTTTAAGGCAACGGGCCATAGTTCCTCGATAGGCCGTTCCAATTCCACAAGCCGTTCCCTCAATCAAACCGGGTTCTACCGTGTCAATGTCCGCACTAACGGTACTGATTGACATTCAATGGCACTGGCAGCCACCTTTGGCGTTGTAAGAAATTCAGGAACTGCTCTTGGACCCTGAACAGACCTAGGTTCGAACGTGATCATCTCTGGCTGTCGGCTTCTTGCGACGGGGAGCGTCAAGATCTCGTCCAAATTTAGAAAGAATGTTATTTGGCTGGTCTCCCATTCTCCAGGCATAGCGCGACCAGCTCGGAGATATTTGATTCGCCCATGCACATGACCGTGTCTGCACCGCCCCAATAGAGTTTTACGATTCCATCGGGCTCCAGAACAGCGCCACAAGTGAAGACCACGTTGTGGACATATCCTGTGACTTCCCAAGGATCTTCCGGTTGCAAGATCCACGAGTCACCCACTCCGATGATGTTCGCTGGGTCTCGGAGGTCGTGAAGAGCAACTCCCAAACGATAAATCGAGCCATCCATAGTTCGGAAGACTCCGTGGTAGATGGACAACCACCCGCTGTCTGTTTTGATGGGTGGCGCACCCGGACCGATTTTCATTTCATCCCAGTGATACGGCACAGGCCTCATGATCAGCTGGGATTCTCCCCAATAGCATAGATCCGGAGAATAGGAAATCCAGATTGACCAGGGGGCGATTTCCGAATGAGGGCGATCCAGTCGAGCATAGAGCCCATCAAACTTCTCGGGGAAAATGACTACATTCCGATAATCCGCTTCGGTAATAAGCGAAACTCTTTCCACCTGAATGAAGTCCTTCGTCTTGGCCAGAGCGATCCGTACTCCATTTCGTGAGTATGCGCTGTAGGTGATGATGTATTCGCCATCGAGCTGGGTCACGCGTGGATCCTCCACGCCGAACTCTTCATAGTCAGCAAAAGGGCCGTCCCGGTCAGGAGTCAAAAAAGGCCGTGGATCGGCAGTGAAGCGAAATCCGTCAGGACTGCGTGCCAAACCGATGATGGACCGTCCGGTGCGAAGATGGGAGCGGAACAGCATGATGTATTCGTTCCCGTGCTTCACGACCGCCGCGTTGTGAACAGTCTCCACAGGATAGGGAATCTCGGCTTTGGTGAGGATGGGATTGTTTCGGTACCGCCTGACAATGTCCCGCTTCATGATCGGCTCTTCTCCTCCAGATCAAAAATCGTTGAGTAGACCCGCTCGTATCCGTCCACCATGGTATTGATCGAAAAGTTTTGCTGGACGCGGCTGCGGCAGGCCCGACGATCAATCTCTGGAATTCGCCCAAGGGCCCGAACGGCATCAGCAACGTTGTCCACCAGAAAGCCGGTCTCGCCATCTTTGATCACCTCACGGCACGAACCGAGGTCCAATGCGATGACAGGGACCCCAGCAGCATTCGCTTCGACCAGCACAAGTCCGAATCGTTCCGGGATGGTGTTCAGGTGGAGGAGAGCTCGTGCTCGAGCAAACAGTTCGTTCTTGGCCTCTACGTCCACCGGCCCGATGTAGAGGATGTTTTGATCGTCGAGATGGGGTTTGATCTGCTCCCGGAAATAGGCCTCATCCTGAACGATCCCTGCGATGATCAAACGCATTCCGCTGAGGCGAGCAACCTCGATGGCGAGGTGGACACCTTTATCCGGGTGGATTCGGCCTAGGAAAATCAAGTCTTCGCCAACAGAGTCCTGCAGGGGATACAACGAGAGATCGATGCCGTTGTAGACGGTCGCCAGGTAATTCAAGCCTGTGGCTCGATCAGAGTCGCTAACGGAAACGAAGTACCCGTCGCGATACTTGTGATAGATGGGAAGAATCTGGGGAGAGGAGAAGCCGTGGATGGTCGTTAGAACTGGCGTTCTAACTAACTGGCTGTAGGTCAAAGCCATGAAATCGCAGTGGCTGTGGATGAGATCAAATTCGCCTGCGTGCTCGAACGCCTCTGAGATATGAAGGTATTCGGCCACTTTGGGATCGACCGCGGAATCCTCTTCATATCCCTTGTCCACCACAGAATGCAGGTGAGCGCGGGTTGCAGAATCTCCGCTGGCAAACAATGTGACATCCCAGCCACGGGCGACGAGCCCTTCGGTAATGTTGCTAGCCACGGTTTCCCAGGCGCCGTATTGCCGGGGAGGAGTTCGCCAGGCTATCGGCGACAGGACAGCCACTCGTTTGTTGGGCTCTCTCATGCTGTTCGACCGCACTCCCTACTGCATGGATGCCAACACTTCATCAAGGGGAACGGTAGCAAAACCGGTAGCATGATCGGCCATGCCATAGGGAATGATCAGTTCGCCGTTGTGGAGGACAGCGCCGCAGGTATAGACGACATTCGGAACATAGCCTTTACGTTCACTTTTGTTCGGTTTAAGCAACGGTTCGGAAAGGCGGCCAATCACTTTGCCAGGGTTGTCGCGATCGAGGAGAAAGGCGCCGATGCAGTACGTTCGAAGAGGGCCAACCCCGTGGCTGAGGACTAGCCAGCCGGCATCGGTCTCAATGGGGGAGCCGCAGTTCCCGAGCTGAATCAACTCCCACGGAAACATCGGTTTGAGCAGAGCCTTGCTTTCGTACCAGAAGTGGACATTGTCAGAAAGCATGAGGTAGATGTTCTCATTGTCCTGGCGGGAGAGCATGGCATAGAGACCGTGGATCTTCCGGGGGAAGAGAGCCATACCTTTGTTTTTGGCTGCCGGACCGTTTAGGGTGATGAACCGAAAGAGGAGGAAATCAGAGGTCTCTACTAGCTCTGGAAATATCACCTTGCCATCGAAGGCTGTGAAGGTGGCGTAGTAAACGTAGCTGCCGTCATCGTTCTGAAAACGGACAAACCGGGCGTCTTCAATGCCGTTGCGTTGCGATGGCGTAGCGGGAAAAAGAATGCGTTCAGACAACGGCTGTTCGGGTTGAAACTGAACCTCGTAATTGGACCGGGCCAGCATCAAAATTCCGCGGATCGCCTCCTGATCCGACGAGCGCGATTGCGTTATTTCGACTTCGAGATGGGCGCGCAGTTCTTCCAACGAGAAACGCTCCCCATACCTGTCCATGATCCGGCGCGTGAATCCGCTGGTCAGGCCCAACTCAAAGAGTTTTCGCTCGAAAAGCGCCTTCTCGTAGTGAGGATTCGGGATTTGGCGCGGCTCGGTGAGGAATCCGGTCGGAGTTTCGACCTCGATCCGGTTGTCAGAGTGGATGATACCCGTCCGAAAAGTGATGGAGGAAATGTGTCCTTCCCCGGTTGCGCGCAAGCTGAGGATAAAACGCAACGCACCGGGAGGAAGGCCGGATTGGTCAGTGTGCAGCACGATGGACGGATTGAACAGGGCTGCAGATTCTAGGGAGAATTCGCAAACGAAGTAGGCACCGATCAACAACTGTCTCTGTTCGGAAATTTCCACATCGGTCAACACGAGATCTCGGACCTGTTCGAACCGTTCCAGAAAAGATCGGCGGATTTGCTGGTGTCGTTGCGAAAATTCAGCGGATACGTCGTCCAGCAGTGGCCCGATTTGGCTTTCCGGAAGGGACATGATCCGGGCGATAATCCTGCTGGCTCGCTCGGAAGTTTCCGGTCTGAACGGGCGCAGAAGAACGCGGGACTGGTCAGGTCGGAGCATCGTGGCCGTGCGGTGGACGTTTATCGAACTGGTGATCATGGCGTAGCGATTCCTGAGAGGGGCGACCGGGAGCCCTGGTTACTGAAAATGGCGATCGGTTTTGTTATCGAAACCCTTCCGGGTTCCGAGCAAAAAGTGATCGCTTCTGACCATACGGCAATAGGAATACGGTTTAATTTAGTTGTGCATGCATAGGGACGAAGCCTAGGCCGCGAACCTGCGGCCTTCCTTCTTGTTGCCGGCCACGTATTTTTGCGGGTAAAGGGGAACCCAAGATGACACATGAAAAGTTCACTCAGATCGGCAGCAACGTAATCGAGCGTGGAACGGATCAAGACCAAGGCAAGGGCGCCGTGGAGCAGGACCAGAACAATCAGGGGGGCAATACAAGCATGAATGGTCAATTAGGTCACCGGGACGAGAATGCTGAGCTGAAAAACGCTGACAGTGATTTGTCCGGCTGAGATTACGCAGACTTGTGAAGTAGACGCTCCGTTCCAGGTTACTTCCCCAAATCCATACCGTACTCCGCCTTGCATAGGCAATAAAGCCCGCCGCCGCTTTTCCTTGCCGCGCTTCTCGGCCTGTCATCTTGGCCTGGAATGGCACTGACAGACACAACCTGGCAGACTGCAATCACTGTGTCTGGTTTCGCATGTAGCACCCTCTTTGCAGAAAGAAGAGACGATCGGAGGGAAGACGCCAATTGGGTATCCCGGGTATGAACTCTCGGTTGGTTCTGGTGACGTTTCCGGGTAATGCCTTACGATTGCCATGTCACTAGCCTACCGACCCGAACTCAAGTCTGACTGTTCGATATTGCTCAGAGATGCCGAGTCTTATCGCAAAGGCTCAGGAAATGCCCGCTTACTGATGTTCCACACATTGAGCAATATTGAGCAGACTCAAAAGCGCAGCGACCGTATCCGGCTTTGCAGTGAGACGGGGAACGAGCGAATCTGCATGGTCGGCGCCTCTCACATGTGGCGCAGCCTTGGTGAGCGAGTTTTAATCTTGCAGCCCCAATGGCGCCCGCTGCGCCGCATCCTTACCTCAATGTACATTTCGCAAAAGGCTACAAAACCGTAACTGTGCACATCCAGCAACGGTTGGCAAGCGCCGGGCACTACGACTCTCCTTTGACCTCAAGACCCCACAATTCGAGCAAGTTTGATGGCACGTATTTGTGATCCTTGTTCTTTTGGGCCCAATCCCGGAGCTGAGCTGAGTTGCCGTATTGCTGAGGGGACAGGCATAGTCGCTTGGCGACCTCTTCGAACGAGGTGGCGCCCGTGTAGGAAACCGTATTCAATTCCGGCTTGCCCCAATTCGGATTGCCGCGCTTCTTTGTCACTCACATACCCTCGCCCTTTCGTATAGATGTTTGGCTCTGATCCTTTCACTTTCAGGTTTGTAGGGTACACACAAGCCGATGCGCTTCCAATTCGCTCTTAGCGCGCTCCACTTCGACATTTTTATAGGCTGCGAGTTCCGTACTGACCCGATAATATGCAGCCGAACGAGCCCCGGCGTACTCGCTAAGGCTCGATTTCGCAAGCTGCCTCAAGATTTTC
>DASRDJ010000159.1:0-47092 GCA_035652655.1 Terriglobales bacterium | reverse complement strand
AAGGCAGTGAGCATAATGCCGCAGATCGTCATTCGAATGAATAGTGTGTTTGCCATCATTAGTTCATTCATTCCGCATGCGGCGATTTCAGCAGCCACAGGCGGTAGCACGAAAAAAACCCTTCTCGATGTCAATGAATGTAATCGCGATCTTTCGCCAATCAATCGTAAACTGACGTGATGAGACTCCTAAGAATGTTGAGCAAGCCCGGTGCGTTGGTGAGCGGATGGACAAGTGCAGTTCTCTGTTTCAGTGCAGCAAGCGGCTTCTGGCTGGCTGGGGAAAGCCGGAGAGCGATTTGCTGGATCGTGATCGGAGCAGTGGAAGTGTGCGCTATCGTCTTCTAGAAGAGCCCCGCATTCTGACTTAGTGAGATGGGGATTGTTCCCCCAACAACAGTTTAGAACCACCCCCTAGCCGTTTTGACGCCCGCAAATCTGGCACCTCGTAGGTTTCGCCGACGATCATGAGCTATGACTTGTTGAGGTCATCATCCTTGTAGTACTTCGTACCTTGCAGAGTTAACTGCAGCGCGAGGCCATTTTTCGTGATTTGATACACCCAAACGCCCGGAGAAACCTCGACCGCTCCCGAATACGCAGCGCCCTTCGCTCCTGCCTTTGCAGCCGCATCCGTTGTGCTGAGCCTGACCAGCCAGAGTCGAGGAATTGAGACAACGCCTTATCGTTCTCGAACACGAAGATGACGCGATAGTCTTTCACTCCCAGGCCAAGACCAGCTCCAGCCGAAATCATCTTCATGAAGGTTTCTTGCTTGCTCTTCGAGTTGACGGCCATTCCTGAGCCACGCGCCGTGCTCAACAGAAACAGATTCGTTCCCATGTTATTGAAGACGGCATATCCCGCAGACTTCTGGATAGCCCCCTGAGCTGTGGGTTCCGTCTTGTACAAGTCTTTCAGGCTTTGGGCCGCCATCTTATGGGTCTTGCCCCGTTTTTGGTCGGGGGAGTCTCCTGCGCTTGCAAAAACTCCAGCGACCAAGACCACAACGAGGCTTGCAGCGATTGTCTTGAATTTCGCTGGTGCCCTCCTTGTCGTTCCCGTTCCGATCAACGAGAAACAGTTCTTCCCATCTGATTAGCCCACCCCTCTGATATGGGAGGACCTGTAATAACGCACAGGGAAATGTCGGACGTTTCGAACCACTGCCGTGATTTGACGTAAGACGTAAACAGAACCAGCACGCTCACCAGCTACCCGGTCCCTGTAGCTATTGACAGTGGCCGGACAGCCAGCACGGGCCAATACTCACTCCCGAACACACCGTGCCCCGCTGAGTGCGGTAGCCCGCCGTCTTGTGCCAAGTGCGAGCGATACGACCCGGAC
Organism: Terriglobales bacterium; assembly: GCA_035652655.1. Classification (GTDB taxonomy): domain Bacteria; phylum Acidobacteriota; class Terriglobia; order Terriglobales; family Acidobacteriaceae; genus Gp1-AA133. The sequence continues at coordinate 45,746 of DASRDJ010000159.1, read as the reverse complement.
GGGTCGGACCATCCTGGGTCTACTCATACGTGCTGTGTGACGCAAAAACGGCGGTCCGAGAAGAGGTACCTATGAAGTCTTGCAGAAAACGGATGATTGCGTGTGCCATAGCTCTGGCCTGGGTGTCGACTGGATTATCAGCAGGTGACGCTCATGCTCAAACAAATCAGGAATTACCCCAGTCCGCCACGATCACCAAGTCCGTTACGGCTATCGGCTATGAAGTCGGAGGAGGCAGCACAAAGGTCGATTTGAAATCCACTGACTTGATGCCCGAGGCGAACGGCTGGGCAAAGGTTGAGATCAAGGCGAAGGCCGGAAGGAGCAGCGTTGAGGTGCAGATGAAGGGCCTGAAGCCTCCCTCGGCACTCGGCGCTGAGTTTCTGACGTACGTGCTTTGGGTGGTCACCCCCGAGGGACGTAGTGGCAACACCGGGGAAATTCTCCTCAACAAAAATGGAGAGGGCAAGCTGACCGCCACCACGCCTGCACAAACGTTTTCGTTACTGGTTACGGCCGAACCCTATTTCGCCGTCCGCCTGCCAAGCGAAATGGTGGTCCTGCAAAGCGAACGGCGAAGCGACACTAAGGGAAAGGTTTTCCCCGTGAATGAGTACAAGCTTCTGAGGCGTGCTCAGTACGAGAAAATGGGAAATCCACTGGCCTTGACCCTGGATCCCAATGTCCCGCTGGAGATGTACGAAGCTCGCAACGCGGTGGAGATCGCGAAGTCGCGCGCGGCCGACAAGTACGCACCCGAAATCTTTTCCAAGGCGGAAGGTAGCCTGCAGATGGCGGAGAAGTCCCTCGCGAGCAAGGCCGACAAGAATGCGACCCTTTCGACAGCGCGGCAGACGGTTCAATTCTCTGAGGACGCTCGAATTCTAGCGGTGCAGCGCCAGGAAGAGGAACGCATCGCGAAGGAGCGTGACGACGCGGCGGCCAAGGCCAAGTCTGACGCGGAAACGAAGGCCGCTGCAGAAGCCGCTGAGGCCCAGCGCAAAGCAGATGCCGAAGCGGTGGAAGCCAAGCGCACAGCAGATGCCGAAATCGCGGCCAAGGAACAGGCCGTGCAGGCCGCCCAACGAGAGAAGCAACAATTGCGGGCGCGCTTACTCGAACAGTTTAATCGCGTCCTGCCCACCAGCGACACACCGCGCGGCCTGGTCGTCAACATGGGCGATGTTTTATTCGATACGGGCAAGTCCGATCTTCGATCCGATGCCCGCGAGGCCCTGGCGAAGCTGAGCGGCATCGTACTCAACTATCCCAGCCTCAAATTGAACATCGAGGGCCACACCGACAGCACCGGCGGTGCCGAACTGAACCAGACCCTCTCCGAAGAGCGTGCAAACTCGGTCCGCGACTACCTCATCGGCCAGGGACTCGATGCCAGGTCCTTATCAGCGCTTGGTTTCGGCATGAACAACCCTGTGGCGGACAACAGCACAGGCGAGGGGCGTCAGAAGAACCGCCGCGTCGAGATCATCGTCTCCGGGGAAGTGATTGGTGAGAAGGTCGGTGCGTAGAGAATCCGAAGAACCTTGGGATCTGAAACTGGGTTTCGTAATCCAGTACCCGACGTTACCACTCAAAGTGCTTAAGTGGTCAAAGCCGCGGGATGTCCTCGGCGGCTTTTGTTCTGCACTATGGAACAACTTGAGTGAGCCGGCATTATTGTAACCAGGCGTTCTCACCAACGTGCTCTGTTTGTTGCCTAAGTTCGCGCCCCGGAGCGCTCGAAGTGGCACCACGTTGAGTCCACGCGGTTCCAGCGCTTTGATGACAGTTCACAGCTGCTTCAGCCGTTGAGGTTCGCCCTCACGAATGCGAGTGAAAGGAAAGGCGCATAAGCTGTGACTTGTCGACCGTAACCTGTGACCTGCTCTACTGCACTTCCAGCGAAACCAGATCCCCATCTCCCGGGCCGGCCGCCTTGTAGTTCACGGCCACTTTTCGATTTCTCCAATCGCATGAGAATTGATCTTCCCCGATCACGAGCAGCGCCTTGTAGTCTCCCGTATGCAGTTTCATGGATCGAGTGCCTGTGTTCACCATCAGGGTGGCCGCCGGAGCTTTTGAGCAATCCACACTGGTGAGAATCCCTTTGCTGAAAACCGTCGGACGCTTGTCGGGTATTTTCGGATCCGGAGTCTGCGCGCGCTTTTGTGCCTCCTGCTCCAACTCATCGAAAGGCGACGCTTGTGCACTGCGCTTGGGTGCGCTGGGAGAAACTCCGTACTTGCGAAACGTAGGAAGCTCCTCGAGTTCATGCTTCGCTGCCGCCGCGATTTGCGGGTTGTTGCTTGATTTCAGCCGTTCGAATGTTTCCTCGGCCGCCGTCCACTTCTTGGAAGCTTCCTGGACTTTTCCCATATTCAACGCATACTGCTCATTGCGCGGGCTCAGCACGATCGCCTGCTTCATCGCGTCCAACGCCGACGCGGCTCCGCCGCCCTCGATGCGCGCCATCGCCAGCATGTTGAAGGCTTCGGCAAAGTCCGGATACCAGTCGATCGTCGCCTTTAGATCGATCATCATGTTAGCGAGCCCGGACGTCTCCTCGTGATTCGTCTGCGCTGTCCGGTACTTGAGTAGCGCCAGGTAATAGCGGTTCCAGACATCATGCGGATCGATCGCTGCCGCATTGCCCAGTTCTTCCGCCACTTCGGTAAATTCTTTTTTGTCGAGATGCACCCACGCAAGCGCGCGATGCGCCACCTCGTTGTCAATGAGCTGGCCATTCTTGTCGGTCAGCTTCAGGATCCGGTCAATCTCACGCAGTCCCTGCTCGCGCCGCTCCGGGATGCGCACCATCACCTCAGCAAGCTGGGCGTCGGCATCCGCTTCTGTCATCGGCTTGGCGTTGATGGCAATGTCGTCTGGACCCAGCGGAACAGCCGAGCGGTAGATCCCCGCGGCACTCGGGGTCGCCCCGGGTTGCCGAGCGGCATCCTGATTCTGAAAAAGCTGGGTGAGGGAATGAAAGTAGTCTTTGACGGTCTTGTCGAACTGCGCCGGCGTCATGCCATACGCCTGCTGGATCGCCTCTTCCACCGGCATGTGCTGCAGCTGCACCAATCCGAAATAAGTTCCCGTCTCGCTGAGTTTGTCCTTGTTCAGCAGGTAGTGCATCGTCATCCACGACTGCGCGTAGAAAAGCGTGCGATGGGTGCCCTCCTGATACTTCGACGCATCGTGCTTCATCGTGAACAGATCGGGAAGCGAGAGCCACACCCAGGAGCTTAGCAACTCGGTCAAAGATTTCGGTGGAGTGCGCGCCTCGGTCTGGTTGCCCAGCAGGTCCTCGCTGTAGGCTGACGCCAATTCCGGATCGCTTCCCATCTCCACCTGTTTGTTATCGAGCTTGATCGACGAGAAGTACTCCGCAAAGCCTTCGTCGAACCATCCCTGGGTCGGTGGATAGTTGTAATTCAGCATCAGGTGCGCGAAGTCGTGAGCCACTGCACGCCACGGTTCCTCCTCGAACATGTTCAGCACGATGAACTGGTGATCTTCGGCAGGCAGAAAAAATCCCGGCACAGAGATGGGTTGACCGTTGTGCAGGGGCGCCATCTGGAAAAATCGCTTGTCATCCTTCAGCGCGTAGATCGTCAGAGGCACCGGCATGACAACCTTCTTGCGGGCCAGCAGTTCGGCAAACACGGCGCGCATCTGCTCGAAGCGCAAAACGACCTCGCGTCCTTTTTTGTCGCCCGCGTCGGTGACTACGGTGAAATGTGCTGAACGATATTCCTGCCACTGCGGCTCAGCCGCGTGCAGGGGGGTGTGACAGACGGTCAGCAGGAGAAGGGAAGCGGCAAGAACCCGAAAGTGCGAATGAGGAGACACGGTGCGACGCAAAGGCATCGAGATACAGAAATGCTATCACGGCCTCGGTGCGGTTTTCAGACGGCAATCGCATGCCCCAATCCGCGGATTCAGTGCCCACCATGTTTGGGATCTGGCCGGCCTATCTGCGATGTGTTGCATTGCATTGCCGCAATCCATACCAAGGTTGTCTATCGCCACGTTGTTTCTCGCAGATTGTGATTAGACATTTTCGCTCTAGGCTCCGCTCGCTCTGGCATGCGATTTGGCTATAATGGTGGCGACCTACGCTAGTATCGAGTGTTCGCAAAATCTTCTATCTCTTCCGAAAGTATCTCTTTCCAATCAGAACCGAAAGTTGTAACGCTCTCCGAAAGCGATCACAAGACCCTATCGGTAAAGCTCATCAAGCCGCAGGATTAATTGCTTCAAACTTCGTCTTTGACGACTAGTGGATATTGCGCGGATTGTCGCGAAGGTTATGACCTTGGCGCTTCAGGGATATCACCGGATCCACTACTTGAGAGCAGAACGAGGAGCAACGCCAGATGACGAAAGGTCACCCTCACCCGGACTAGTCCTTCAGCCACTATTACGGGTCGACTTCCCTCGCTAAACTCGTGGGACCGAGCGTCGATGGCGGGGAGGGCAACGTTCCGATGAACCTGATGCAATGGTTCAACCAGCACGGCATCCTGACCGTGCTGATCGCCTACATCCCCCTCATCGCGACCGTCGTCACGACAATCCTTAGCCTTGTTCTGGCGCGCGCGACGCTGCGCTACGCCGCGGCCAGCGACAAGAGCCTTGCCCTGGCGCGCGAAGAGTTCGAGCGCGAGTGGTCGCCGGAACTGCACATCAAGCTTGAGCGGGTTTCTCCGCACGATGCGAGGCTCGTGATCACGAATCTCGCCAAGATTTCCGTGCTATTGCAGATGGTGCAGCTGCGCAAGCTCTCGCTAGGCGTGCCTTCCTCGCGCTACTTCCTGAACGAACCTCTAGTGGGAGGTACCACCTGGACAGACGAACTCGGTAAGCGTTTCTTTGATTGCACGGGCGACGACTACGCGGGCACGGTCGCCGTCTCCATCACGTTCTACGTATCGGGCCGATTGTTCCGGACCGACTGGTTCCGCTTCCGCGCCGAGGTTGTCGACGGCCGCATTGGAAAGATTCATCCCGTAAGCATCGCCGCCCGCAGAGTGCGCGTGCTTGAAACGCGCAATGGCAATGGCAAGCGGCGGCGAGAGTTAGTCATGGACGTGGTAGGCACGGCGGCGAAGGACACAGAAGGATGAGAGCTCCTCAGCAACCCACTCTTCGGGCGTCTTCCTAATACTAAGTAACCCCCTAACCGAAAAGAGCTGCTAACCGCAAAGATCGCAAAGAAAAGTCGCGCGAAGTACGCAAGGAAAAAGAGCTTTCCTCTTCGCCCTTGGGGGCTTTTCTTCGCGCGCTTAGCGGTCAAGAGCTCTTAGCCTGCAACTTCACTACGGCACAGTCGCCTTCACCGGGGCCGTCTTCGTACTCTCATGTCCCGTAGCATCGACGGCCGTGGCAGAGTAGTAATACGTCGAGCTGTTAGCTACGGTCGAGTCGCTGTATAGAGTCGAGCCAATCAGGCCGGGGTTGAGCTTCTTCCAGCTGGCCGCGTCCGGACTGCGATACACGTTGTAGCCGACGACACCCGCGGTAGTCGAAGCCTTCCATGAAAGGTCCACCACGTGATTCGCCCCCGCCTGGATCACTACTTTGTACGCAACCTGCGAGACGCTTCCGCCGCACCCCGTTGCCTTCACCGCGAAAGAATAAGTCGCCGCGGTTGTGGGGGTGCCGCTAAACGTCAGCGACGTCGTTGTGCTCGATGGCTTCGCCGTGACTCCCGCCGGAAGAGCGCCCGAGGCGATCGCCCACTTGTATGGCGTGCATCCTTTGCTGGCCGTGATCACGGCAGAGTACGCGGTCTTCACCGTGCCGTTGGGCACGCTGGGAGTGGTAATGGTGATGGTGGACGCGACGCACGGACACACGAGCGCCAGCAATAGGGGGCCGAGGAACCTGGGATTCATATCCCATGCTGGCTTTGATCGCGGCTCTCCGAACAGGTTGGAAAGGTTTCAAGCCTTCTGAGTTTTTGTGCTCGATAGCGCACCGGGGAGAAATATTTAGTTCCGTTCCTTCGAGTTTTCCCACCTCTGCGTCGGAAACGCGACCGACTTCGCCGCAATATATGCTGCGCACTGCGATTGATAACACTCCCTTGGTAAGCTATCCGCGCCATGAAAAGCTTCGAAGCACTCACGGAACGGGAAGTGTTAGCACTAGCCATTTCGCTTGAAGAGGAAGATGAGCGCGTCTATGCGGATTTCGCAGAAGGCTTGCGCGAGTCGTTCCCCGCGTCCGCTGCCGTTTGTGAAGGCATGCGGCAAGAAGAATCCGGGCACCGCCGTCGGCTCATCGAGCTCTATAAGGAGAAATTCGGCGAGCACATTCCACTCATCCGCCGGCAAGACGTGCGCGGGTTCGTGCAGCGCAAGCCGGTGTGGTTGGTGCGACCACTGGGGCTCGAAACGGTTCGTCGACAGGCCAGTGCTATTGAACTCGAGACGCGCGGCTTCTACGAGAAAGCAGCGCGGCGTACGCAAGATGCCAGCATCCGGCAATTGCTCGACGACCTGGCCAATGAAGAACGTCATCACGAAGAGCGCGCCGACGCACTCGAGAAAGAAAAACTCACGGCCGGAGTTAAAGCCGAGGAAGACGAAGCGAATCGCCGGTTGTTCGTTCTGCAGATCGTGCAGCCAGGCCTCGCGGGCCTGATGGATGGCTCGGTCTCCACGCTTGCGCCGGTGTTCGCCGCCGCGCTCGCCACGCGCAATAGCTGGGACGCATTCCTGGTCGGCCTAGCGGCCTCGATCGGCGCCGGGATCAGCATGGGCTTCGCCGAAGCGCTCTCCGATGACGGCAGCCTGACCGGGCGCGGACATCCCTGGATTCGCGGCCTGGTCTGCGGCGCAATGACCGCCCTCGGCGGCGTGGGCCACACCTTGCCGTTTCTGATCCACGACTTCCGTTACGCGATGGCGCTGGCGATCGCGGTGGTGCTGGTCGAACTAGGAGTGATCACCTGCATTCGCCACCGCTACATGGATACGCCCATTCCCTCGGCGGCCCTGCAGGTTGGTTTGGGTGGGGCGCTCGTGTTCTTGACGGGGATTTTGATTGGGAGTTCCTGAAAAAAAGCAGTCGCTAGTCGTCAGTCGCAAGCAGAGTCGTTTGGTCGTTAGCTCGCCCCAGTGTGCAAACTTCTTTGCGTGCGAATTGTTGGGGCTGCCGGCATCTTTACCCGAAGGATTACCATAGCTGGCTTGAATGAACGCTAAGGCCGCTTTTCGGCCCTATATGTCATTCGACTGCCCCGCTGCAGGTCAGTGACTTCAACTGTCATTCTCTTGCCATCCTGGGAAATGGTCATGCGACTAATTCTGATAACCTTTCCATCTTGCTTGTCCGTTTGTTCGATGGTGGCGGGATCGAGCGACTTCAGCGAGACAGCGTGTCCAGGTTCGCCCTTTACCGGATAGTTCTGACCATCAATTTTAGCTTCGTAGTTTTGGTTACCCGACGTCACATTCATCTCGCCGTTGTTGACGTGGTATGTCGTCATCGGCCCGGCGCTGGAAACGTTTTTGACGGTCTGCATCTGCCAAGAGCCCGAGAGTGCATGCGCATCGGCAGGAGCGCGAGCCACTCTCCTGAAGTATGCCTGTCCAGTGACCCGTTGTAGCGCTGGGTTTTCAGTGAACTCCTCGATCATGCTATCGCCGTCCTTCGACACTGTTTCCGTGCAGGCAAAAGTTGGTTTGCCTTCCTTCTTGAACGCAAAGTCGACTGAATTCGCATCTAGGATGCGAATCGAAATCGTGTCGAAACCCGGGTGTCCTGTAATTTTCTTTTCATTCCCGTCCATTAAAACATCGAGCCTGGGGACACAAGTCAAGCAATGGTACGTACCATTCTTCAGTAGGTATTCCTCGGGTGGGCCTGAAAGCTCGATTGTGTCCATATTCATCTCCCAGGTTCCCTCAAAACGATTTTGTGCGAACGAGAGAGTGGACAGCAGAAGAAGAGCAGGCAGGATCTTCATGCGGGGCCAACGTTTTGCACGGCTCGGAAGCAATCGGGCGCCGATAGGGTGTCCGATTGCCTCCACAGATTACAGAGCCCAGAGCTAACCGCTAAGAGCCGGTTCTTACGGCGCCTCGATTAACTCCATCTTCCCATCCCGCGTCCGGTGCAGCACCATCACCTTGCCCTTCGGATCGCGGAACACGAAAACGTCTCGGTCGCGGAAGTGGCATTCCTTGATCGCTTCTTCGAGTGTCATCGGGCGCAGCGCGACGGCTTCCGATGAATGCGTCAGGTGCACCTCAGTAGTCTTTGCGACTGCCGGGTATTTGTGAACGACGACGGGCACAGCGGTGGTTTCCGTGAGGCCGACCGCGGTTTGTGGCTCGCCGCCATCTGCTTTGGCCTCGCCGTTCCACTTCTTGTGCGACTTGCGTTTTTTGGAAATGATCCGGGTTTTGTATTTAACGGCCTGTTTTGCAATATGATCCAGCGCTTCGCTGACGGCCATTTTCATGTCAGTGGCCTGGGCCAGTCCGACGATTGGGCCGTTGCGCGGGCTGATAGTGATTTCTGCTTTATGACGGTGCTTCTCGACGGCCAGAATTACTTTGGCTTCGAATTTATCGCCAAGAATTTTGCGGATTTTTGAGAGGCCGGTTTCTACTTCTTTGCGAATGGCGGGTGTGATTTCGTACTGCCTGCCGGTGTATTCCACGTTCATTGAGCGCCCTCCTGGGATTCTTAGCTCCACGATCTGGGCTCAAACAACCGGTGCTGCAGGTATTGCGACTGCTACTTCTTCACTCTGCGCTGGTGGGTACTCGGGATGCGCATGTCCTCCCGGTATTTCGCAACCGTGCGGCGAGTGACCTGGATACCCTGCGACTGAAGGATGCGGGTGATCTGCTCGTCGGTCAACGGCCGGGCTGGATCTTCTTCTTCGATGAGCTTCTTCACTCGGCGCTTCAGGATCAGCAACGACGTGTTGCCGCCTTCGGGACCTTGCACGCTTTCGGAGAAGAAGTACCGCAATTCGAATACGCCCTGTGGAGTGTGAGCGTATTTATTCGCCACCGCGCGGCTCACGGTGGACGGATGGACGCCGATTTCTTCGGCCACCTCCTTGATCATCATCGGTTTCAGTTGATCGATGCCCTTTTCAAGGAAATCCTGCTGGCGCGCCACGATCGAATAGCAGACTTTCATGATGGTCTGCTTGCGCTGCTCGATGTTCTTAATAAGCTGGATCGCGCTCTTGTAGCGCTCTTTGACGTAATTGCGCGTGTCCTTATCGTTGGCTTCTTTGGTCAGGAGGCGTTTGTAAGCTGGATTCAGGCGCAACTGGGGAACGTCGTCATCGTTCATCAGGCAGAGCCACTCGTCGCCGTGCTTGATGAAAGCTACGTCGGGTTCGATCAAGCGCGTGGTGGCCTTGTTGTATTGCTGGCCAGGACGCGGATCGAGTGTCTTGATGAATTCGAGGGCAGGCGGGATCGCTTCAATCGGGCGGCCAAGCGCCTTGGCGATTTCTTTGTGCTGCTTCATCTGCAGCGCGCGCAGATGCTGATCCACAATTCCCATGGCATCGGCCAGCACCTGGCTGGTGCCGTTGCCATTCTTCTGCTGCAAATGTTGCTGCTGGATGTAGCGCAGCTGATACAGCAGGCACTCGCGCAGGTCGCGGCAAGCTACGCCGGGGGGATCGAGTTGGCGAACAATCTCCAGGGCTTCGTGCAAATCGCTCAGCGTGAATGTTGTTTTGTAAATCGCCCGCGGGGCGGGAGCAGGCGCGGGCGCGGGAGCCGGTTGGACGGGAGCCTCGGGGGCAGGTGCAACGGCAGTCGCCGCAGATATTCCACTCAGCTCGGAAGACCCATTCGAGGAACCGTCCCATCTCGCCGAGAACTCATCGGCAATCTCGTCCGCTTCGCCCTCAATCGGTGCGCCAATGCCAAGCGCCTCGACTTCTTTCAACAGATTCTCTTGCGCGGCGGCGTCGACTTCAGGCGCCGAAGGAGCCGCAACTCCCATCAGCTCATCGTCAGTGGCGATAAGATAACCGTCTTCGTTCAGGTTGCCGATGATCAGTTCGGCCGCTTCCCTCACGCCGCGGCTCACCGATAATGCCCCTAACTGCCACATCAAGTGATCCGTCAGGTTGGTCGGCTTGGAGAGGAAATTCTCGAACGACGGCCGCTCAATGTCTTCCATCTCGCTCTGGCTGCGGTAGCCGGGATCGAGGTATTCCTGAAAGAACGAGCCGAAATCAATTTCGTCGAACGGATCTTTCTTTTCTTCCGCCGGGACTGGGGCTTCTTCAACGGCCGAAGCGGAGGTGACGCGGTCGCGCTCTTCTTCGCGCCGGCCAACATCGTCAATCAGTGGAACAGAATCTTCCAGTTCCTCGAGAACCGGATTCTCCACCATCTCCGCGTTAATCATGTCCTTGAGTTCGATCTTGTTGAGCGCAAGGACGGAAACCATCTGGACGAGGCCCGGGGTAAGGATCTGCCGCTGCGACAGCTTGACATTCAGTTTGTGCTGCAGCATTACCATGCGATCAGTTCCACACTCCTAACCCTATCTTTTCTCTGCACTTGCCGAAGGACCCGTATCCCGATCCCATCACGGCCGAGGCCTGCGCAACTCAATGCCCCATGTCTCAGTATCAAAGCAAATCTTCATTCCGGCTACATTACAGCCGTAATGTCGGTACGTTAATTTCGTGTCGACACCGGCTCAGCCAGTCCGACACGCTCCAGCCTCAAACCAGCGAGAAACTCTCGCCCAGGTACACCTTGCGGACCTCGGGATCGCTGCCCAGCGCCTCCGGCGTGCCCGCACGAAAAATGCGCCCCTCGTTGATGATGTAGGCGCGATCGGTCACGGACAGCGTCTCGCGTACGTTATGGTCCGTGATTAGAATTCCGATGCCGCTGGCCTTCAGGTCGGAAATAATCTTTTGAAGGTCGAGCACGGCAATGGGGTCAATTCCCGAGAACGGCTCGTCCAGCAGAATGAAAGTGGGATTGATGCAAAGGCACCGAGCAATCTCGACCCTGCGCCGCTCGCCGCCCGACAGGGCATACCCGCGGTTCTGGCGGATGTGATCCAGTCCCAGCTGCTCGATGAGCTTTTCCATCTTCTCCCGGCGCTCGTGCCAGGAGATGGGCTGAGCTTCCAGCACCGCGAGGATGTTCTCCTCGACCGTCAGCTTGCGAAATACGGAAGGTTCTTGGGGCAGATAGCTGATCCCGAATTGCCGGGCCCGCAGGTACATCGGGACGTCAGTGATGTCCTCATCGTCGTAAAGCACCCGGCCCGTATCCGGAGGCACAAGACCGACGATGGCGTAGAAAGATGTGGTCTTGCCGGCGCCGTTTGGGCCAAGTAATCCAACAACTTCGCCCTGATCCACGCGCAGGCTCACGCCTTTCACAACCCGGCGGCCGCGATAAGTTTTTCCGATTTCGTCCGTGGCCAGTGAGTGCATTTATCGTGCCACTCGCGTTTGAGTAACGGTGGGTGAGCTATCCTTGCCTTCAACGAGCACCCTATCATCGCGTCTAAAGAAAGTCAACGAATCACCCCTGATTTTGCCCCGTTCGGCATCAAAAATGCTAGGAGTTCCGCCGCTCAAAACGAACTTGTCGTCCGCCACGGTGTAGGTCAGCAGGTCGCCAACGGCTTTTCGTCCCGGTTCTTGAACTACAACATTCCCCTGGGCTACCAGCCGCTCGAGTTGTCCCTGGCCTTTCAAGCTCTCACTCGGAGCATTCTGGCTGCGCGGGGAGAGGTATGCGTCGACATGGTCGGCAGTCACGGTGACGTCGGCTCCCCGGGCGGTCACGCCTCCCTCGAATTGAGCGCGCCGCTCGTCGTCGGTGTAGGTCAGGCGCGTCGAGGTGATGGTGATGGGCGTGACCTTGCCATTCTTGTCGAGTTGCACCAGCGCGGTTGAAACGGGTCGGCCGTTCCCGCGTGCAACGATCGACCGACGATCGCGATCGAAGTCGATATTCGCAGCCTCCACGACATTCGCATCCTGCCAGAGGCGAACATCGCCGGTGTAGGTTGCGATCGCCGAATTACGATGCGCAGTCATCGTCCGGGCCGTAACGTGAATCGGTGACGCCCCCGCCAGGAGCGCCCCATTCGGCCGTTCCCGCAAATCGCTATACGTCGTCTTGACGTGGCCTTCGGCCACAGCGTCGCCAGCGCCGCGATTCATGCGAAGCGTGTCAGCGGTTGTGGCCAGCCCTTTATCTGTGATGCGTGGCGAGCCGGTGAGCACGAGTAGTTGATCGACTGGCGTGTACCGCGCTTGATCGGCTCGCGCCTGGCGTTCTCCATCGGAGTAGGTAAAACTCCCCTGCTGCACGATGGCGTCGATGCCGCCGGCCGCGCGGAATGTCGCGTCAATCTGCTGGCTGGAACTGCTGCGCTCTGGCGGACCAGGAGCTGTGCTTACAACTTTGGCATCAGGCGCGCCGTGAACGCTGCTCATGCGGCCGTTCGCGTCAAACTTTGCTTGGAAGTCTCCGGCGGTGATGACGGTGGATGGCTCGTTCTTCGACCCTGGGAGGATTGCGACGCGCCCTCCACCTGAGGTTTCGGCGTGCTCAATCCGCTTGCCGTTCGTGAGAGAAAAATTCATTGCGGGCGCGCTGACCTCAACCTGCTGAGTACCTTCATGAGTGTCGCGCCCACCACGGGCGCCCGACCCTGCGTTCTGCTGGGTCGTCTCGGTGAGTTTTACGTTCTCTTCCGCCCGGATCTTGCTGACGCGATTCTTGCCGGACAAATCCAGCTGCATGCGCCCAGCGTTGATGCGGCTAGGCCGGTCGCCCCCCGACTCCACCTGCACATCATGCTGAAAGACGGCGCGCGAAATTCCATCCTGCGCTTCGTTCACGGCAAATTCCGCGCGTCCGGCACGCGCGTTAACAGGCGAATCTCCTTTGATCTTCGCCTGCACATCATCGCTCGCGACCACGTGATCCACCGTGTTGTCCTCCCGTAAATAGAGCGTGGCACGGCGAGCCTGCATCTGCTGAGGCCCTTGCGTAAGCCGGGGCTCCTCCAGCACGACCTGCCGGGGTTCTTTGCTGATCACGCCTCGGGCGGCTTGCAGCGTGGCGTTCCGTGAACCCGAGAGCGCAAGGTCGACGTGCGAGTCGAGCGTGAGGACGTTGTCTTTCGCGGTGTAGTGGACGCCGGTCGCCGAACCCGTCGCTTGCGCCATGCGTAATTCAACCTTTGCCGGAGTGAAAGCATTGCCGGTCTTCTGATTGAAGACCAGATCGTGGGTGACCAAGTGAATCGGGTTCTTCATCCCTTCGGGCTTCGACTGGTCAGGCTTGAGAATGCCTTCAGGATTAGCCTCGAGGTCAATCCGCACTTCACCTTTGGCCGTCACGTCCCCTGTCTGCTGGTCGTAGGCGAAGTCATCGCCGTAGATCTGGTCGTAGCGGCTGGCGTCGCGGCCGTAAAGGGTGATTGTCACGTGATGCAGTTCCGCCCGCCCCCCAGTCTTGAATTGCACGGCCTTGCTGGCTTGGACGGTAAAGAGCGTGCGCCCTTGGTCCGACTTGGACACTTTGAAACCTTCCGCCGTCTGTTGAATATCCAGATTCATCTTGGCGGGAATCTGCTTGAAAACGGCGCGCGCCTGCCGCCGCCGATGAATGTAGGCCCCGGCCACGATCAGGCATAGCAACGCCGCAGCAAGCACCAGCCAGCGCCGGAGTCGGGAGATTTGCAGCGGCATCGGGTTCAGTGTACTTGATGCGCGGCGAAGGCCCGGGGCTTCCTACACGAGCCGCGAGGTCCAGCTATTGTCCGGACCCGTAGCGCCGACGTCCCGCCGACAGTCCGGCGGGCGTCCCCGCCGGCCGCCCGTTCGCTTAACTCCTAAAACTTCTCATCCACCACAATCGCCTGAATCATCTGGCTGAGTTCATCATCAGCTTTCACTTTCTTCCCGTTCAGATCAGCCACTTGGTTCTGCAGCGTAACCAGCCGGTCTTCCTGCTGATCTAGCTGTCGCGTGTAGCGCTGCAGCAATGCCTTTTCCTCCGCGCTGCCCTTCAAGGCCTTCACGTTCTCGCGCAGGCGGGATTGGTCCGCTGTGATGCCCTCCCGTTCCTGCCGAAGTTCCTTCAGATGAACTTCCAGCGTGCCGATTTCGTTCTTCTTGCCCAGCACTCGACTGAAGGCTTCCTTCATCGATGGCGTTACTCGACCTTGTTCCGTCCAAAGTCCGACCTGCTGTTCGTCAAGATTGGTCAAAGCAAAGGTGGAACTCAGCGGGTGATATGTTTCCACTTTCAGATCCGCCGTCGAGTTCGGTGCGACATTCACTCGAAACCGATGGAACGAAGCAGTCGACTCTTCCGCCTTCGGCCCGTCGCTCAGCAGTTTCCAGTCTTCCTTCGCCGGATGCTCAACGACTACCTGCCGCGCAGCGGAGTCAGCATTGCGAATCTTGTAGAGCCGGGACTCGCGTTGTTCTCGGGTCGTGATCATCAAGCCCTTCGCAATGCGCACGCGCGTGATGGGTTCGTCGGAGGCCTGATCTTCGGTTACGATGTGCACGGCCGTGTCCGCCGCGTACGACAGCAGCCTCCGTTCGCCAGGGTGAATCGCGTCGAGAACGCCTTCTCCCGCGAAAGTGTCTTTCTCGAGGATGTTGAACGTCCCTGCATCAAGCGTCTCGCCCGATGTATTCCGAATCCAAAGTGCGCGCAAGGCGCGGGCAGGATGATCCGAGTCCGAGTCGTCCTCGTTTTCTCCGCTCCAAAGCGTGACCTTCTCTGCCTCAACTCGCGCATTCAGAATCGGCACCAGCGCCGACTGGTTCTTATTGATGGTGACCGCCTGCTTGATCGCGTATTCGAAGAAATCTCCGAAGCCTTTGCCCTCTGCCTCCGAGATCTGCTTGCTCAGCGCGTTGCCAATCATGGCGGAACTCATGTTTAGGGCGCTAGCCTCCGCTCTGACCTCGACCGTTTCGCTCGTACTACCCAACTGCAAACCAGCCTGAATTTCGTTCATGCGACCAACGCCGAGGTAAATGTTCGACAAGTTGAATGGTTTGAAGCCGGGTGAGCTAACGAACAGCGCAGCATTCCCGGCAGGCACGTTGTAGAAACGGTACTTCCCATTCGCGTCGCTGGTCGTGGATTGCGATGCGCCTGTTTCCTCGTTGCGTACCGTGACCTGCGCACCTGCGAGGGGCGCTCCGTTTGGATCGGTGACCGTGCCCTGCAAGCCTCCCGTACCTCCAGAACCCTGGGATGGTGGGGGCGGTGGCGCGGGGGCGCTCATCGTGGATTCGTGCGTCTGGGGCGACAACATCAGCGATTCAGACGGCGCAACCACCGGCCTCCGGGTGTAATACGGCTGAGAAATATCCTGAAT
Organism: Terriglobales bacterium; assembly: GCA_035652655.1. Classification (GTDB taxonomy): domain Bacteria; phylum Acidobacteriota; class Terriglobia; order Terriglobales; family Acidobacteriaceae; genus Gp1-AA133. The sequence continues at coordinate 30,362 of DASRDJ010000159.1, read as the reverse complement.
GAACGACTGCGGCGCGCCGGCCACCAGCGACAACTGCACGTCTTTCCAGTCCTCGCCGACGGTGTTGTCGACGATCGCCCATCCTTGCAGCAGCGGCTTCTGGTCGGGCTTCTCGGGCAGGATGATCCGATACGTACTCTTCCACACCGGCACTTCGCTGATATAGCTCACGAAAACATTGCGGTCGCCCGACCCGTTGGCAGAAATTGTCATGCGGCGCAGATCGCGCGCCCGCGAACTGCCCACCAGGTTCAAATATCGTCCGACTTCGTCGTTGAGATCGCGTTCGCCCAGCCGCACCGAGGTTCCCGCGCCGAGCTCGAAGGTTCGCATCTCGCCCGAGTCGGTCACGACCGCGAAGGTGGTAGCGTCCACATAATCGCCTTTGCCGTTCTGCTTGCGTTCCTTCTGGACACTCAGCAGGCGTCCGGTCGCAGAAGCCGGGCCACTGCGCACGTCGACCCGGGCCCCGCGTAATGCGGTCAGAAACTCCTCGCTCGTAACCTGCTCGCCAAAGGGGAGGCGTAGCGATCGCAGGCGCTCGTCGAGCGGCGCGATCGAGTTGTAGCGGACGGATCCGATGTGGCCCTCGCCGAGATCGACCACTGTCAGCGACTTCAGCACGTCGTTCAGTTGGCCGGTGGTGAAATCAATGGCCAGTTCCTGATTACCATGCACGCGCGCGTTGTGCTCGAAGTAGCCGACGCCGTTCTTGTAGAGCACGACGCGCTTCACGGGAAGACGCGCAAAGCCGTTCGAGTCCAGCGCCGTCGCGATGGTTTTGTCGGGAACCGCAGAAGTGATGACCTTCTTCTGCGCGAAACTAAACGGAGTCAGGGAGAGGCAAATCGCAAAGCTGAAAGCAAGCGAGACAAGGCGAGACATAGCGACCTCCCGGCGGAAGAAATCCCGCCGAAATCGGGGAATTCAACACAGGGGGCCCAACAGCACGTTAGAGTCCGAGTGTTATGGAATGGTTGACTGTCAACGCTGCAACCACGCGATTCACCGGGCCAAAACGGCATCCCGATCACAAAGTCGTGACAATCGAATCAATCATCAACAGAGTGTTTGGAGCGCAGTCGCCGCACGTGACGGGAGTCTTGTTGATGGGCCGGGCTTGTTAAGTGGAGGCGTTCGGAGCGCAACTTCCGGATAGCCGAGAGCTTCAATTCTCCATAGGATCATTCCTGAAAGTGTAGGGTAATGCGCGATTCTAGCGGAGTTCGCCCGCCCTGCGAGGGCGAGACGCCCTTACGACTGCCGGCAGGATGCCGGCGCTACATCAGCGCCTGTCAGAAAAAAAACAGGAAAAATTCAGTCGGTACAAAGGACGGCGCGGCGCTTTAAGAGAGTTAATAGCAGCATGGGAGATTTGCCCGGGCCGCATCTTTCCGGCCAAAGGTGAATCCTAAACAGGAAAGGGTTAGACCAGGCTTCTTATGCGTAAAGACTTTCAGCCCGCCCTCGAAGCGGCGTTTCAGCAAGCTCTCGAATACCTGCGAACGGTGGATGACCGCCCGGTTGGCGCGACGGTCTCGCTTGAAACGTTGCGCCGGCGTCTGTGCAAGGAGTGGAACCACCATCCCATGCTTGCCGACGACGTCGTCAACGAACTTGCCGCCGACATCGGAGGCGGCTTGAACAACTCGGTGAACGCCCGTTTCTATGCGTGGGTGATCGGCGGGTCTCTGCCATCGGCGCTCGCCGCCGACTGGCTCACGTCGACCTGGGATCAGAACGCAGGCCTCTACAGCGTGAGCCCGGCCTCGGCGATCGTGGAAGAAGCGGTTGGTGTCTGGCTGAAGAGCCTCTTCCGCCTGCCGTCCCAGACGACCTTCGCGCTTGTGACCGGCTGCCAGATGGCGCACACCACCTGTCTTGCTGCTGCGCGCACCTGGCTGCTGAAGAACCACGGGTGGGACGTCGAACAACAGGGTATGAGCGGCTCTCCGCAGATTCGAATCTTCTGCGGCGAGCGCCACGGCAGCATCGACCGCACGCTGCGCCTGCTCGGTCTTGGCTCGCAGTCACTCACCGAACTTCGTGTCGATGAAACCGGCGCGCTCGACGCCGCGGCCCTTGAAGACGCTCTCCGCAATCTCAACGGTCAGCCTGCGATCGTTCTGCTGCAAGCCGGCGACGTCAACACCGGCAGCTTCGACGATTTCGAAACGCTCATCCCGATTGCCCGCCGCTACGGGGCGTGGACGCACGTCGACGGCGCTTTTGGCTTGTATGCCACGGCGTCGCCGCGCTTTGAACACCTGGTGCAGGGAATGGACCAGGCACATTCCTGGGCGACCGACGGCCACAAGTGGCTGAACGTCCCGTACGACTGTGGATACGCGTTCGTGGCCGAGCCCGAAGCGCATCGCTCGTCCATGACCTATCAGGCGAGTTACCTGACGCATCAGACCCTGACGCGGGATCCGATGGATTGGAATCCGGAGTTCTCGCGCCGCGCCCGCGGATTCGCCAGCTACGCAGCCTTGCGCGAACTGGGCCGGCTGGGCGTGCAGGAACTGGTCGAACGCTGTTGCGACTGCGCTGCGGAACTGGTGACGGGCCTCGGAGAACTCGAAGGCGTGACCGTTCTCCGCGCTCCGGTCATTAACCAAGGACTGGTTTCGTTCCCGGATCCATCGGGAGCGGTCTCCAATGAGTGGAACGACGCCGTCATCGCAGCCATTAACGCCGAGGGAACGTCATTCTTCTCGGGCACCACGACTTCTGAGGGCCAACGGGCCATGCGTGTCAGCGTGTCCAACTGGCAGACGTCGCATGAAGACGTGATGCGCAGCATTGCTGGCGTGAAGCGCGCCTTGGAGAAGATGCGCCAGGAATATAAGACGCAGAACTCGAAGGAACTGAGCCTCAGCTGACTATGGCTTCGCAGCCGAGGAAGTGATCTGGATCTTGCCCTCGGTATACCATCCGTCCTCATCGCGGCCCGCAATCGCCAGCCGGATCGCGGGCTTGTTCGTCCGGGGATCGAGCATGGCGACGCGAAAGTCGTATGTTCCCTCCGGAAGGTTGTCCGGAACGATCAGGTCGTCGTCGAAAACGGCATCGCCCGGCAACCACTTCCGCACGTCTACGGGAACAGTAATCACCGCACTCTGGCTTGCCGACCGTAACTGCACCGCCAGCGGATAGTTGATGTAGGCGGGAGCCACGCCCGCGTTCAGCCACCACATGTGGACCATCATCTTTGACCCGGCCGCCACGCTCTTCGGATACTCCAGCCGCCGCAGCAGGAACCGGTATCCCATCTTCTTTTCGAAGTCGGCGAAGGTGGGCTTCCAGTCATCGGGAATCGGCGACGACTTCAAGTTCACCGACGTGACATGCCAGCGAAGTGCCTGCGCCAAGATGTAGTTCAAATCAAAGTGGTCGCGCTTCCACTCCGACACCGTGCCGCATACCTCCAGCGAGACCGGTCGCTTCTCCCACACGTCCTGAATGCCCGACCGCACCACCTGCTGCGGGTAAACGTCGAGCATCTCAGGCTCAAAGTACGGGTTGTCAGACTTCACGCGCAGGTCGCCAAGACAGTCCAGACGCCACCCAGCCCCGCGGCTGGTTCCATAAGAGAGAGCCTGCGGTTCGTCGAAGTTCATCAGCAAGGTGGTGGAAGGGAAGGCATCGAACCAGATGTCGATCAGCGCCCGCTGATAGGGAAACGACGGCATGTACGGGCTCCAGCCTTCGCCCCAGTAGCCGACGGAAGAAATGTCGACGCTGTCGAGATAGGGGTTGCCGTTGTAACGTTTGCCGGCCTCGGCCACCAACTCTCCCCAGTACTTGAGAAACAGCGGATCGGAAAAATCCGGCTGCCAGATGTTGCCATCTTTGTCGGTCGGCTTATTGGCACGCTTCGCGCCCGATTGCTGATACCACTCGGGCAGCGGATCCTTATTCGAATAAGGCATCAGCCGGATCGCCAGCGTCTGCCCGTGCGCCTTCGCCTCTGCAAGCGCGAGGTCGAGGATGTCCCAGCGATATTTCCCGTGCTCGGGTTCGAGCGCCGTCCAGTACCAGCGCAGATAGGCGATGGTGGTGTCGGGAAAGTCGGGCTTGGTCGAAGCCTGCGGCAATTTTTCGATCGGCCCCAATTCCGACCACTCCAGCGGGGGATTGGTCGCCTGCCCGTTGAAGCGGTTGAACGTGGTGAAGCCCATGTTCGGATTGAGCAGAACATCATCGATGGGCTTGGGACGCACCAGGACCGTGTTGCGCTGCGCGAACAATGTGGTACTGAAAATAGCGATGACGAGCAACGATCGAACGAGTTTCATGGGTTCCTCGTGGGAAGACCGTAGGGCTTCGGAAGGAAAGATAACAAAACGTAAGCAGGAAATACGAGGTCGAAAGATTTGTAACCGCAAAGGGCGCAAAGAAAGGCCGCCAAGGGCGCCAAGCGGAACGGTCAAAAGGCACAAAACACTGGCCGGCTTACAGGATTAGATCAGCAGAATGTAGTTTTTCTTTGCGTGCTTCGCGAGACCTTCGCGTCCTTCGCGGTTAAAGGCTCTTAGCCTCCAACCCGAAAATCGCGCAAAGCCAATTCCAGCCCGCCGTACTCTGGATGATCGTTGTGACCAATGCAGAACGCGACATCGAGCGTATCGCCGGCGAGCAATTTCGCCGCCTGCAGACGTTCGGCCATGTGCCAGCCCAGCGCGTCGAAGGCAATGTTGCGCCGCCAGTTGGAGTTCCCGGTCTTCGATCTCTCGGTGGCAGTCCGGCGGCTTTCCGCTCCATCCGGATGGCACCGCGGAGTCACTGCCACTGCGGCTGCACTGAGCACTTCAGTTTCTTTCTCTCGAACCAAGGCTGCGGCCAGCCTTAACTTCACGTGCTTGTCCTTCAGAATCTTTAGCGGAGCCATCATGCGCACGGCGCGCGCCGTGAAGACAGGCTCGGGATTGCCCTGCCCAAAAGGCTCCAGTCGCTCGAGCGCGTGAAACAAATCGGGTGTCACCTGCTCGAGATCAAGTTCAGCATCGAAATCAAGCACCGGCTCGAAGTCCGCCAGCGTCAAGCGCTCACGCGCATATTGCTCGAGATGCGCCCGCAATTCCGGAACACGTTCGGAAGGAAGTGAGAATCCGACCGCATGCGAATGCCCGCCGTAGCGCGTGAAAAGCTCGCGGCACGATTCCAGCGCATCCAGCAAATGAAATGCGCGGATCGATCGCCCCGACCCATGCGCTTCACCGTTGTCGTGAGAGATCACGAGCGTGGGCCGTCCATACTTCTCGACCACCCGCGTGGCGGTGATGCCGATCACCCCGCGATGCCAGCCCTTGCCGTCAATCACCACGCAGTACGCATCACGCAATCCCGGTTCCTGCTCAATTCGCTGGTCAATCGCCTGCAGGATGTGGCGCTCTTCTTCCTGCCGCTCGGCATTCAACTGATCAAGCCGCCCGGCGATCTCTCGAGCGCGCACCGGATCTTTCACGCTGAATAGTTCAATCACATCGCGCGCCACATCCATGCGTCCGGCCGCATTCAGGCGCGGCGCGATGCGGAAGGCGATCTCGCCCGACGTGGGCGGACGCGTCGCAGGAATCTGCGCCATCTCCAGTAGCGCCTTCAATCCGGGATTGACTGCGCGCCGCAATGCATCGAGCCCCAGCTTCGTGAAAACGCGGTTTTCACCGGTCAGCGGCACAGCGTCGGCGATGGTTGCGATCGCGACGACTTTCATAAACGACATCAGCAGGCGCGAGAGGTCTTTCTCGGGCAGGCGCTTTTCCATCAGCGCCTGTGCCAGTTTGAACGCCACGCCTGCGCCGCAGAGCGCCTTGCAGGGGTACCCGCATCCCGGTTGATTTGGATTCACGACCGCGAGCGCCTTGGGCACGCCTTCGCTTCCCGGCAAATGATGATCCGTAACAATGAGATCGACTCCGAGTCGCTCGGCCGTTTCCGCCGCCGCGAACGCGCGGATCCCGGTATCGACGCTGATGATCAGGCGAATGCCTTCTGCCGCAGCCCGCTCGATTACATCGTCTTTCATGCCGTACCCTTCACGGATGCGGTGCGGTACGTGGAAGTCGGCGGTGCCTCCGCACAACTCGATCGCCGTTTTCAGGATGACGATGGCCGTCGTCCCGTCCACGTCGTAGTCGCCGTAGATCAGGATGCCTTCCTTGCTCTCAATGGCGGAATCAAGTCGCTCGAAGGCGGCTTTCATCCCGGCCATCAAGTAAGGCGAATACAGATCTTCTAGCCGAGGAGCGAGATATTGCTGCGCCGAAGCGCCATCCTGAATACCCCGCATGTGCAGCAGGCGCGCCAACGTCGCTGCAAGGCGGGCATTGCCGTTCAGTCGCAGCGCTGCCGTTGAGCGGAGTTCTTCCGCGAGAGCGTCGATCTGCTCCTGCTGTACGGATTTAGCGATCCACTGCATGAATGGGAAAGTCTAAAGGAACTTCGGCTGGAAGGTTAGAAATCAATCAGCGCTTGGCATTTAGCGCTGGCATTGAGCCCAATCCCAAAATCATTGCGCGTAGACGCGACGCCTGATACTCAATGCCGTCTGGCTAAATGCTAAGGGCCAAATGCCAGGTGTTCAACGCTGCACTTCTCAATCTTCTTCATCCGGCCCGGGCTCATCGATCGGAATCCCGCCGAAGTCATCCGACATTTCGATCAGGCGCTGGTAGCGCTCATACCACTCGGTGCTAGTTTCGTAGATAAAGATGCTTCCCTGAAACGGCCAGCCCAACTGCACGAATCCGGTCTTGCCGGTGTAGGTGCGCAGCCACCGCGCGTCCTCGATGTCCTCGTCGTTGGTGTATTCCGCGGTCGTCAGCCGCTGGATCAGTTCTTCCAGTTCATCGCGCTTGAGCGTCCACGAATCCATGGTGAGGAATGGCGCGCCCGACGATTTAGCCAACTCTACGAAGTCTTTCCACCCGTCCGCGTTCTCGCCGCTCTTCCACATGACGCACTGCACCTCTTCGTAATCCACGTAGCCGTGGAAACGGCGCAGGCCATGGCCCTCAATGAAGGCGATCATGTCGTCTTTGAGGCCGGAAAGATCGTCGGTAGCGGAAGTCATTAGTAGGCTCTTTAATTGGGCATTGTAAGCCTTTTCGGGCGCGTGGGAATAGAAGGACGGCTCGGAGCATTTTGGCAGTTGGCCCTTTGCTCCTGCATTTCCCGCTCGCCGCAGTGGGTAACACTGTCCTAGTCGGATCGCTAAGAGCCAACGGCTCAGAGCTAAAAGCTGGTTTGCGTGTGCTAAACTATCCGTTTCACAATAGACCCCCGAACGAAACAATGCTTTTTTCCAAAGAATATGTGGGCTACTTAGCCCGCGAACTCACAAAAAAGCTGATCGCCGGCGAGCTCATTGAAACCAGCAATGTGCCCGCCGTGACCGAGCGCGTCCACACGGCGCTGCTCGAGGAGATGTCGCTCGAAGATCGCATCAACGACGAGGTGCGCGTGATTCTGGAAGCGTACTCCGACGAAATGCGACGCAGCGGAGCGAATTACCAGGAAATGTTCCGCAAGGTGAAGAGCGAACTGGTTCGAAAGTACAAGGCAGTGTTGTGAGAGGGCACTACCGCATTCACCACAGAGACACAGACTCACAGAGAAAGATAAAGATTATTCTGGAACTCCTCTGTGGCTCTGTGACTCTGTGGTGAAAAGAATTTCGAAGGAATTGTTTTGAGACTAAGCCGCGACAAAGTAAACAAACTGGCCCACGTAGTGACCGACGCGCTGGCCGAAACGTCTGAAGCAGACTTCGTGGAAGACCGCAACACGATCCGTTTGCAGGTGCGCAAAATTCTCGAAGACTTGCTCATGCAGGAAGCCCGCATCGACCAGTCCGCCCGCCAGAAAATCGAAAGCCAGAAGCGCACCATACTGGAAGGCAGCCAGGAATGGGACATCCTCTACCGCAAGTACTACAACGAGGAAGTCAAGAAGCTGGGAATCTAAGAGCAGTCGCCAGTCTTCAGCCGTCGGTCGTCAGCTAACCCAAGTCTCCGGAGCCTCAGTCCCGGCACCACATCGAGAATTTCTCTGCGTCCTCTCACTGCGCCCTGTGCGTTCTAAGATTTTTCTTAGGACTTTTCCCCCGCCAGAACACGGCACCACAAAAAAGTTTAGGATTCGAAATGGGCACGGTCGTCTTCTTCGGATCGGAAGCTCTGAACTCGATCACGCGATGTATTCGATCTCCTCGATCACCGACCTCGTCAAACGCGCCGCGCGCGACACCGGATTCGAACTCGCCGGCATCTCCCCGGTCCGCGACTTCGACGAACTCGCTTACTTCCCCGCATGGATCGACGCAGGCCATGCTGGCGAGATGAAGTATCTCGAAGCACGCGACGACTCCGGCCGTCTCAAGCGCTCTTCGCTCCGCGTCGCCGCCCCATGGGCGAAAAGCATCATCGTGTGCGCCATCAACTACAACACTGCGGAGCCTTACTCCACCCAGGCAACCGATCCAACGCGCGGATGGATGTCGCGCTACGCCTGGGGCCGCGAGGACTACCACGATGCCGTCCTAAGAAAACTCCGAGTTGTCGAGAAGCAACTCACCGACGCCATAAGCGCCCACGCGCAAAACGAAAGCTCTGGATCGCAACCCGCCGAGCCTTCACCCGAAGAGTCCGTACGTACTTGGTGTTACGTCGACACAGGCCCGATCGTCGAGCGTGTCTATGCGAAGTACTCCGGAGTCGGCTGGATCGGCAAAAACACCTGCGTCCTGAACCAGAAACTCGGCTCCTGGCTCTTTCTCGGTGTGATCCTGACATCGCTCGAACTCACGCCTGACCTTCCTGCGCCCGATCGCTGTGGCACCTGCACCCGCTGCCTCGACGCCTGCCCGACCAACGCCTTCCTCGGTCCCTACCAACTTGACGCGAACAAATGCATCTCGTATCTCACCATCGAAAAGCGCGGCGCAATTCCAGAAGTTCTGCGCGAAGGCATGGGTCGGCACATCTTCGGCTGCGACATCTGCCAAGATGTCTGCCCCTGGAATCGAAAAGCTCCGGGCACCGCAGCTCCCGAATTCCAGCCTCGCGAAAATCTCGTTAATCCGGCATTGGGTTGGCTAGCCGAAATGACGCCCGAAACCTTCCGAGCAACCTTTCGAAATTCCCCCATCCGCCGCACGAAACTAACCGGCCTGAAACGAAACGCCGCGATAGCGATGGGCAACAGTGGCGATCGCAAGTTCCTCCCCACGCTAGAAAAACTGAGTGACGACCAAGATGCCGTGGTCGCAGAGAGCGCGCGATGGGCGTTGCAGAAGCTTCGCTCGTAGACGGCTCGCGTTTCATAAGCCAAACTTCCCATGCGTGTGCGCACTTCTCATTGAGTCGCGCAGCGACGCCAGATGAAAGCCCCGGACGTAAGTCCGGGGAAGATGCGCGTAAGCAAGCGAGTCCTGCAGGGACGGCATCACACGATGCGGGCGTGAGCCCGCGAGCCCGCGCCCGGCAGCTACGATTACCCGCGTACTCCAACGTAACCCGCTCATCCGATACACCCCACGCCAACCGCGACTTTTTCCCACGTGCCGGGTTTCATCTTCCAAGGACGGAGGTGGCAAATGTTAAAGAAAAGTTTCCTTGCAATGTTCGGACTACTGGCCGTGCTGGCGTTCGCGACTCCCCAAAAAGCAAACGCGCAGGTGGCGATTGGAGTCACGATTGGCGGGCCGGTCTATGCGCGCCCCGTCTATCCGTATCGCTACGCCTACGTCGCGCCGGCACCGCGTCCGGCTTATGTTTACCGGCCGTATGTCTACCCGCGCCCGATTTTCTACGGACGCGCCTACGACCGGCCGTACTGGCGTCACGAGCGCTTCGAGCGCCGCGAGTATTGGGAGCACCGCGACCGTGACCGCTACCGACGGTAAGCGCATGGCTAACTGAAGAACAGATGGGCGGCCCGGTGAGCCGCCCATTTTTATCGATGGAGCGACGGGCGTCCTCGCCCGTCGGTTTTGTTGATGGATGCAGCTTTCTAAGCACTCAGCCTCGGCCTGTAACTCTGCTAACATCCGTTCTAGATGGCAGCGAAAGTCCATGCCAACCCTAAACGCGCTGCGAAAAAGAAGCGCCGCAAGGTTTCCGCGCGTGAAGATCGTCCGCGTCCCGAACTTGTCATCATCACCGGTCTCAGCGGATCCGGAAAAGCCTCCGCGCTGAAAGCCTTCGAAGACCTTGGCTACTACTGCGTCGACAATCTTCCGGTCGACCTGATCCCGCGCTTCGCCGAACTTGCCGTACAGTCGCTTGAAACGCGGCGCACTGCTCTGGTTGTCGACGTGCGCGAAGGGTCCAAGCTCGAAAAACTTCCCACCATCGTGAAATCCGTGCGGCGGATGATCCCCACGATGGTCATCTTTCTGGAAGCGACTGACGCCTCGCTGATTCGCCGCTACAGCGAAACGCGCCGCCCGCACCCCTTCGGTGCCGATTCGCCGGTGCGTTCCTCCCTCGGCGCCGAGCGCCGCCGTCTGAAGCCCATTCGCGCGATCGCCGACTGGGTTGTGGACACCACCAAGTTCAATGTGCACGAACTGCGGGCGCATCTCACCGAGCGCTTCCAGAAAAAATCCAGCGACAAGAACATCATGGTTTCGTGCGTGAGCTTCGGATTCAAGCACGGTGTGCCCGAGGACGCCGACCTGGTGTTCGACGTGCGTTTCCTGCCCAACCCGCACTTTGTCCCCGAGTTTCGCCCGCTCACGGGCCGCGATCCGCGCGTCGCCAAATACATCCGCTCCTTCCCGCAGACGCAAGAGTTCATCACCCGCATTTCAGAGTTGCTGATTTATCTGCTGCCGCACTATGTGCGCGAAGGGAAGAGCTACCTGACCATCAGCTTCGGTTGCACCGGCGGGCAGCACCGCTCGGTGATGATCGCCGAAGACGTAAGCAAATACCTCCGCAAAGCGGGATATCGGGTGAAGGTCGTGCACCGAGATAGCTAGACTTAAAGTCTTGGAATCGGACGCTCTTCATGAATGAACAGGTTAGCGTGAACCTCATGCCGGAACCTGGCCGTCCTTTCGTCAAACAGAAATGGTGGAAAATTCCAGTTGGCTGCTTCTTGGCCGTTTTTCTGCTTGGGGCGGCCTCCTAGGCCTGGCGTGGTTTGTCATGTCCACATTTCGTCACAGCGATGCCTGTCAGCAAGCAGTAGCTCGAGCACAATCGAACCCAGCAATTGTCGGAGAACTGGGGGCACCAATTAAGCCAGGCTGGTTCGCATCTGGAGAAATTGAAGTGAACGGATCCACAGGGAAGGCCAGAATCGAAATTCCGCTTTCCGGGCCCAAGAATCATGGAACTCTTTCGGTGGACTCCGAGAAGATAGCTGGCCAGTGGCACTTCCATGTTCTTCAGTTCCGCGTCTCTGGTCATCCGGAAAGCATTGACTTGCTCATCGAACCCTCCGCAAACTCCACAAATCCACAAGGGGAGACTTCGCCGCCTTAGTCAAGAAACCAGAAAAATAACTGCCTTGCGCTTAAAAAGATCAAACGCTGAAAGAAGCCCTGCCTGACGTTTAGCTACGATTCCGCTAAAATAACTCCTTGCACCCATTTCATGGCATCCTGACGCCCACCCGGTGCGCCTTGCGCCCGACACCTCGCCTTCGGAACGGTGTATGCGGCAACTGACCCGTCTCTTGCGGTATGCGGTGCCTTACTGGTGGCAGGTGCTGTTGTCGGTCATTCTCATGGCGGCCGTCGGATTTCTCGACGCCTTCCGCCTGCTCCTGATCGGCCCCATCCTCGACCGTGTGCTCAACCCCGGACCTCCCACACATGAAATGAAGTTGCTCCCCATCCCAGGAACCCAGCACTCGATTCACCTGGAACAGTTCGTTCCATCGTCATTTCAGAACCCGTGGGCCATCGTTGCCTTTGCCCTTATTTCTTCGACCCTGATCAAGGGAATTTTCGACTACGCTGGCACCTACCTCGTGAGCTACGCGGGCTTCGGCATGATCACCGACCTGCGCGACGACATGTACAACGCGATCCTGCGGCGTTCGGCGGCCTTCTTCCAGAAGCACACCACGGGAACGCTGCTCTCGACGCTCATCAACGACCTGGAGCGCGTGCAGTTTTCGATGTCCAGCGTGCTGGGAGAATTCCTGCAACAGTTTTTCACCCTGATCTTCACGGTGGCGGCGGTTGTGCTGCTGGGTGGGAAGCTGGCATGGGTGTTGTTGCTGTTCCTGCCCGCGATTATTTTCTCGTCGAGCAAGATCGGGGGCCGCGTTCGCCGGACCACGCGCCGTGGGCAAGACAAGCTCGCCGAGATTCAGAACATCCTGCACGAGACCATCACCGGCAACCGAATCGTGAAAGCCTTCGGCATGGAGACCTGGGAAGTCGCCCGCTTCCGCAACGCTGCCAAGCGGTTGCTCCGCGCGAACCTTCGTTCGGTAGCGGCTGCCGCGTTGAGTTCTCCGCTGATGGACACGTTTGGCGCGATAGCGATCGCGCTGCTGCTGCTGCTCGGCCGCAACGAAATTCGTCACGGCTCCTTCACGCCCGGAACCTATCTCGCATTTATCGCGCTGGTCTTCAAACTCTACGAACCCATCCGGAAGTTTGCGTTATTCAATAACAGCTTCCAGCAAGCGGTGGGCGCCTCGTCTGAGATTTTCAGATTCACCGACAGCCAAGATGACGTCCTGGAAAAGCCCGGCGCGAAAGCGCTGCCCGCCTTCTCGAAGGACATCGTTTTTGAAGGCGCGACCTTCTCGTACGGTAGCGATGGCGACGGCAACCGCGACATTCTGCGCACCATCAACCTGGAAGTGAAGGCCGGGGAGGTACTTGCCATCGTAGGTTCCAGCGGCGCCGGGAAGAGCACGCTTGTTCACCTGCTCCCGCGCTTCTTCGATCTGACCGCGGGCCGCCTTTTGGTTGACGGGCACGATGTGCGAGACGTAACCATCGCCTCGCTGCGCGCGCAGATCGGCATCGTGACCCAGGAGACCGTGCTCTTCAATGACACGGTGCGTAACAACATCGCCTACGGGCAGCCCAACGTGGCGAAAAAAGATGTGGAAGCCGCGGCCAAGGCGGCGCTCGCCCATGACTTCATCATGGGGATGCCCGACGGCTACGAAACCGTGATCGGAGAGCGCGGCCTGCGGCTTTCCGGCGGAGAGCGGCAACGCATCGCGATCGCGCGCGCCATCCTGAAAAACGCTCCGATCCTCATTCTGGATGAAGCGACTTCAGCACTCGACAGCGAGTCGGAAGCGCTGGTTCAATCGGCATTGCAGAACCTGGTCGTGGGCCGCACGGTTTTCGTGATCGCGCATCGGTTGTCGACCGTCCGCCGCGCCGATCGCATCGTCGTGCTGGAGAACGGTGCGATCAGCGATATCGGCGCGCACGAAGACCTGATGAAGAAGCTGGGCACGTATCGCCGCCTGTACGATTTGCAGTTTTTGCAGGTCGATCAACCGAAAGCAGCGCCAGTAGGCGATTGAAAAATTGATAGTTGATGGCTGTGAGAACTGAGACCTGACCCATGCCTCTCCGCTCCATGACCGGCTTCGCGCAAGTCAAAGGACAGATCAACGGCAAGCTCAATTACACCTTGTCGTTGAAGTCCGTCAATCACCGTTTTCTCGATCTTCACTTCCGCATGCCCTCCGAAAGCGACGGACTCGAGATGAAGCTGCGCCGCCTGCTCAAAGAAAAAGTCGCCCGCGGCCACCTCGAGCTAACTATCAGCCTCGATCGCGGCAGCAGCGAAGGCTTCACTCTGAATCGTGAGATGGTAGGCGGTTACATCAAGGCTTTCCGCGCGGGCGCTGCCGAATTCGGCCTGGCCGCCGAGCCCGATCTCAACGTCATCCTGCGCATGCCGGGCGCCATGGACGCCTCTACCGGCGCAGCCGAAGGCGAACTGGAAACTGCCGTCCTTCCGCAAGTTGAGGAAGCGCTAGCCAAGCTCAACCTTATGCGAGAAGAGGAAGGCCGGGGCATCGAGCGCGAACTGCGCGAGCGCATGCAGCACATTCAGAAGGCAAGCTCCGGCGTAGAGCGCCACCGCAGCGCCATCCTTCAGAATTACGTCGAGAAGCTGCGGGCGCGCATGCAGGAATTGATCGGGGCTCAAGTCGATCCCGAGCGTCTCTTGCAGGAAGCCGCCCTGCTGGTAGACCGCAGCGACATTCAGGAAGAACTCGTCCGGCTGCAAACCCACATCCAGCACTTTCTCGGTCTGCTCGATGAAAAGGGCGAGATTGGCAAGAAGCTCGACTTCCTGCTCCAAGAGATGAATCGCGAGGCCAATACGCTGCTCTCGAAGACCTCGGGCCTGGCTGGGGACGCGCTGAAGATCACCGAGATGGGCCTCATCATGAAATCGGAGATCGAGAAGTCGCGCGAGCAGGTGCAGAACGTCGAATGACGAACGTCTACATCATCTCGGCTCCGTCCGGCTCCGGCAAGTCGACCCTCGTCAACGAACTGCGCTCGCAGGTGGTGGGCCTCAAGTTCTCCATCTCGTACACCACGCGCGCCCCCCGCGGAAGCGAACAGAATGGCCGCGAATACTTCTTTGTTTCGCGAGCGGATTTTGAGGCCATGATCCGCGAAGACGATTTCCTCGAGTACGCCGACGTTTACGGCAACTACTACGGGACGGCGCGACGCTTTCTTCGCGAGGCCGAGCAGGAGGGAACCGATCTGTTGCTCGATATCGATGTGCAGGGTGCGGCGCAGATTAAGGCAAAGCTCCCGAAGGCCTGCAGCATTTTCGTGTTGCCGCCGAATCGCCACACACTGGAGTGGCGGCTCCGCAATCGCGGGTCCGATTCGGACCAGGTGATCTGTCGCCGGTTGGCCACGGCCCGTCGGGAGATTGAGAATTACGATAAGTACGACTATATTTTAGTGAACGACCGCCTGGAACCGTCCGTCAGCCAACTGAAAGCCATCGTGCTTTCCGAACGGCTGCGGCACTCGGATCGCCCTTTGACCGTTGAGGACGAAGCTCAGGTTGCCGTTGCGGAAGGATGCCGCCTGAAAAACATTCAGGCGCGAATCAATCCCATCCTCGAATCGTTCCGCAACGACAAAGGCAAGTGCTAGGCGGCGGGAGAATAGTTATGAAGTTGATCGAAGGCTTCGACAGCAACTATCGCTACATCCTCGTGGCCGCTCGCCGGGCCCGCCAACTCCAGGGCGGCGCTCCTCCGGTAGTCGAAACCAGTTCCCGTAAACCTTGCCGCATCGCGCAAGATGAAATCCGTGCCGGCAAAGTGAAATGGGTCATTCCTGAAACACCTAAATCGGCGGTGGAAGCCGCTCAGGAAGCGCTTGACCAGGGCGGTCAGACCGACGCCTAGTTTCCTGCGAAGGCCAAGCCCCTGCCGGCCTTCGATTAACCGGCACATTCGTCAGCTCCTCTGCCGTCATCTAAAATAAGGGCCCCTATGAAGGTAGCTCTCGGCGTTAGCGGCGGGATCGCGGCGTACAAGGCAGCAGAGGTTCTGCGCCTTCTGCAGGAACGCGACGTCCGTGTACAGGTCATCATGACCCAGGCGGCGCAGGAGTTCGTGCGTCCGCTCACCTTTGCCGCCTTGTCTGGCGAGAGAGTCATCACCGGAATGTTCGATGCAGGCGACGCCGAGCCAAATATCGACTCGGCGGTTGAGCACATCGCCGTCGCCCAGGCGATTGACGCTCTGGTGGTTGTGCCCGCAACCGCCGACGTTCTCGCGAAATTCGCGCAAGGCATTGCCAACGACTTCCTCTCGACCCTCTACTTGGCAACCACTGCGCCGGTGGTGGTGGCCCCTGCGATGAACGTGAACATGTGGAATCATCCGGCGACCCAGGCAAATCTTGAGATCTTGCGGAAGCGCGGCGTGAAGATTGTCGAGCCGGACAGCGGGTATCTGGCGTGCGGAATGATTGGTGCGGGCCGGTTGGCGGCAAATGAAGCCATCGTGGCCGCCGTACTCGAGACCTTGGGTGCGTCGCAGGATCTGGCCGGAGAGACCGTGCTGATCACCGCCGGGCCCACGCGCGAAAAGATCGATCCGGTTCGTTACATCACCAACCGTTCCAGCGGACGGATGGGCTATGCGTTGGCTGAGGCCGCCATTCGACGCGGCGGGCACGTGTTGCTGGTCAGCGGTCCAACTACGGTCATGCCGCCGGATGCCGCCGAGGTGACGCGCGTCGAAACTGCGGAGCAAATGCGGAATGCGGTTTTGAAATTGCTGCCCCAGGCCACCATCGTGATCAAGACGGCGGCTGTCTCCGACTATCGGCCAAAGGCGGCCGCGGGACAGAAACTTAAGCGCACTGGGCCAATTTTGCTGGAGTTGGAGCCGACCGAGGATATCCTGGCGGAGTTGGCCGCAAAGAAGTCAAATCAACTCATCATCGGATTCGCGGCCGAGACTGAGAACGTCCTTGAGAACGCTCGCAAGAAGTTGGCCAAGAAATCTCTCGACGCCATCGTGGTCAACGACGTTTCCCGCGAAGGTGTGGGCTTTGATTCCGATCGTAACGCCGTAACCATCCTCACTCAGGAAGATGTGGTGGAAGTGCCAGAGACCACGAAGTGGGAAGTCGCGCAGCGCGTGCTCGATCAGGTCGTGGCACTCCGCAGGCGCAGCAAGATCGTGGTGAAAGCCTGATGGCGAGGGTGCTCGACTCGCAACTCAAGCAAGCTCTGGCCGCCCGGCTTCGCTACTACAACGAACTCGGAATTTACGATTTCTATCGCCGCGACAGTAGTGCCGCGGTCGCGGAAAGCGAAGTCGTTAGCTCTCATCCAGCCGGACCATCCATCGAACCAGAACAGCGAGAGGAAATGTCTCCCAGAAAAGCCACGGCACGCGCCGTCGAGGAAGAAAGCGTACTCGCAGTCATCCCATCGCGGCCGGAAGCCGGCGTGAGCGATCCGATCAAGGCGCTCAAACTGATCCGCGAAGACATTGGCGACTGCACACGCTGCCGCCTGGCCAAGCAAGGCCGCAAGCAGATTGTGTTTGGCGTCGGCAACCCCAAAGCAGAACTGATGTTCATCGGCGAAGCGCCGGGCGCCGACGAGGACATGCAGGGCGAACCCTTCGTGGGCCGCGCCGGCCAACTGCTCACCAACATGATCAAGGCGATGGGGATCGAGCGCGAGCAGGTTTACATCGCAAACATCATCAAATGTCGTCCGCCCAACAACCGTACGCCGGAACGCGACGAGTGCGAAACCTGCTCGCCGTTTCTGATGCGCCAGATTGCCACCATCCAGCCGAAAGTGATCGTGGCCCTGGGCGCCGTAGCGGCCAAGACACTGCTCGCCATCAACGATTCCATGTCGAACCTGCGCGGCCGCTGGTATGACTTCCAACCGCCCGGCGTGCGCAGCAGCAATCCGTCGTGGACGAGCGCGAAGCTCGCAGTCACCTACCATCCCGCATTTCTTCTGCGCGATCCTCGCCAGAAGAAAGAGGCATGGAAGGATCTGCAAATGGTGATGAAGGAATTAGGAATGAAAGCGCCAGTCAAAGCGACTGAATAAATTTTGGACGGGGTTCAGAAAGCGCTACCCGACTTTCCCATTGTGATTCACTGCCAGCTAAGTTGTTGAGAGTTTGTGGAAGCGACCCGCAGGCGGAAAAACCACCCCACGACCATCTCGTAGAATGCCTTTTAATTGAGGATAGAAGCCCGTAGGCTGTCGACTGGACCTCGGGTGGCACTCTGGGTCGTCGGGCGCTCTGGAAACGCAGCTGCGGGCTTTTAATGCAAAGTGTATCTTTAAGTTAACGCGACCAGAATGGTCGCCATTGGCTCGTGTGGCGCGGACACTCCGTCCGCGGGCTGTTGACGGCTGAAGACTGACGACCTCCCCTACCCGATTCTGCCGGTCGCGATGCCTTGTGCCCAGTCGTCGCGTCCGCGTGTGCGCGCGAACTCCGCAGCCGCCCGGTGATCGTAGGCGACGCGTTCCAGGGAGACGTTCCAGCCAGTGTTTGATTTTTCCAGGATCGCGTAGCAGGCGTGTGGCGAGAAGGTCTGCATGCGGTAGCGAACGGGATCGACATCGTCGTAAGCCTGCACGCCGATGCTGCCTGGGTTGACCACCAGTTGTCCGTGGGCGAGGTCAACTACGCGCGGGATGTGCGTGTGTCCGCATAGCACGACCGGGTGATGCACCCCCTGCAGCAATTCCCGGATGGCACCCTCGGAACGCACCTCGGGCAGCCCGTCCATGATGTCTTCGAGCAGGTAGATAGTGTCATTGCCGGGTGTGCCGTGACACAGGAAGATGTTCTCTTCGAAGACTGCAGTCCGCGGCAATTCGCTAAGCCAGTGGATGGGCTCCTCGCCCAGATCGCGGATCACATATGACAAAGTCGGGATCGAGGCGAGATCGCGCTCGCTGGCCTCGTAGATGAGCCGGTCCTGATTTCCCTGAATCGTGACCAGAACATTGGCCTGCATCAGCCGCTCGTACGTGGCCTGTGGCTTCAGAGGCCCGTAAAGCGAGTCTCCCAGGTTGAGGAAACGGTCGATCCCGCGGCTCTTGGCATGTGCCAGAACAGCATCGAGCGCCCAGATGTTGGCGTGAATATCGGCGAGGATGGCGAGACGAGCGGTCACGTCAAGAAATAAATGCTGTTCAGGTTATCAGAAAGGCGGCCTTCAAGGGGTGGACCTCCAGATCTCGGCAACCCAGCGAGCCACTGAGCCGTATATGCACTGCAGCGCGCAAAACCAGGGAGTCGCACCTTGACGCCGCGGTCTCTGTGACCGAGACTTGACCACTTGCCGGCTCCTGCAATCGAACAGAGCCCGCTGTCAACGATGATTGAACTCATCACGTTCGACCTCTCGGGATGGCACGAACACGAGCGCGCTGCCGAAAGGATCGTGTGGGGTAACGCCGGGGACATCCTGTCGTTGGACGTGGTTCCGTCTCCCTGGAAAGTGTTCAAGCCTATGGAGCGGGAGAGTTGGCTTGCTGACGCCCGCAACATGGCGAAACCAGGGGGCATCGTTTCGGTTGACTCACATACCGTCGGTTCTCGTCCCGCCATCCAGATCGTATACAAACGAATGTACGGCTTGGGCTACATGTTCACCGGAATACTCATCGTTGAATTTCGACAGCACCGGTGCCAATTCACGGCCGTGAGCGGAGAACAGGGAACCACGGGTATTCGCGAGGCGTTGGTTACGGACACGCTTTTGGGGACCGGCCAGATCAGGGTTCGAAAGTATCCCTTCTACCTCAGACCGTTCAAGCGATCATCAGGTTACGTGGAGGGTTGGTTCCGGGATCCTTACGACGTCAAGTATCGAGGGATCACTCTTCGCAGTGTCTCGGACGACGAGGAGTACGACGCGCAATTTCCCGATCATCCACTTTCTCGATTACGATGCACCCTGGCCTCGGTGCGCGACTCGCTCAGGTTTGCTCAAGCGGGATGAGGAGCGGAAAGAGCAAAATGCGGCGGGTCTGGCGATTTCCTCAAGGGGGAATGCCCTGCTAGCCTATTGATCTACGAAAAGCCTGACTGAGACCTGACTCTGACACCTGTCTTTCAATTTTGCGATGTAGCCCTGCCGGTTCCGCTGGACACCGCTTTCACCTACCGCGTCCCGGAGAACATGGAGCCCGCAGTAGGCGGGCGTGTGCTTGTTCCTTTCCGGCAACAGCGCATGAGCGGGATTGTTGTCGACCTGCACGACCGCAAGCCGTCGGTGGTCACAAAGAATGTGGTCAGCGTGCTCGATCCGGCTCCGGTGCTCGATGAGCCATTGATGCGTCTCGGCAAGTGGATTGCCGACTACTATCTCGCTCCGCTCGGGGAAGTCTTCCGGACGATGCTGCCTCTGAGCGCGGAGTTCCGGCGCACGATCACCTACCGCATCACCGAACAGGGACACATGGCCCTGCACCTGGGTGGGATGTCGGGATCGTCGGCGCGGGCTCGGCGTACCCCTGACGAGCAACTCGCGGAATTTCGTGTACTTGACTACCTGGCAAACCGCGAAGATCCGGTGCGTGAGACCAGCCTGCGTAGCGCGACCCGCGTCAGTCGGGCGGTGCTGGGAGGTATGGTCCGAAAGAAGTGGATCGAGCGCGAGGATGTGTCCGACGCTCGCGACGCGGCGCGGATTGTGAAGGTCGCAGTTCTGAGCGCGATCGACGGTGCGGGCGGGATGCCCAGTCCGGCGGGTGAGGACGCCCGCCACTCCATTGTCGATTCGACAGACAAACGCGATAGAGCAACCACTGCTCTTAACGATGGAGCGACGGGTGTCCCCGCCCGTCGAGCGAAGCTCAACGCGAACCAGCAAACTCTAATAGAAGCTCTCGCCGCAGCGGGCGGCCATGCCGATGTCGACTTGCTCCATTCCCTCGACGTGCCGCGCAGCACGCTCTCCACTCTGGTCAAGCGTGGACTGATTGACATCGTCGAAGAGCCGGCCGAATTCCACGTCTCGCGCGTAAAAGCCCGGCCGAGCCCTTTCGGGTTCGAATTCAACCCGGCCCAAAAGCAAGCGCTCCTACGCAGTCAGGAGGCCATGAGCAAGCGCAAGTTTGGCGGGATCCTCTTGCATGGTGTGACCGGGTCGGGTAAGACAGCAGTCTATCTAGCCGCCATGCGAACCGTGCTTGAGCAAGGTCGCTCGGCGATTCTGCTAGTGCCGGAAATCGGCCTCACTCCCACCGTGGCCGCCGACCTGCATCAGGTCTTCGGCGATGAGGTGGCCATCCTGCATTCGGCGTTGTCGAATCAGGAACGCGCTGAGCAATGGCATCGCATCAAGCGCGGCGAGGCGCGCATGGTGGTGGGGACGCGTTCCGCCGTATTCGCGCCGGTATCCGACCTGGCGCTCATCATCGTCGACGAAGAACAAGACTCCTCCTACAAACAGGAAGAGACGCCGCGCTACCACGCGCGCGACGTGGCCGTAATGCGCGCCAAGATGGCGGATGCGGTGGTTGTGCTCGGCTCAGCTACGCCCTCACTCGAGTCCTACTACAACTCGAAGAAGAACAAGTACGCCCTGATCGAATTGCCGGACCGCGTGGAGCGGCGACCGCTGCCTGGGGTCGAGCTGATCGACATGAAGCAGGAGTTCCAGGAGACCGGGCAGGAGCAGGTTGTCTCTCGCAAGCTGGCGGAAGAAATCCGCGAGCGGCTCGAACGTAAAGAGCAGGTCATGATCCTGCTGAATCGGCGGGGCTATTCACCGGTGGCGCTGTGCCGCACGTGCGGCAAGACGCTCGAGTGCCAGAACTGCGCCATCGCCATGACGCACCACAAGCGCGCGCGCAAGATGGAATGCCACTACTGCGGCTACACCGCACCGGTACCTGAGAAATGCGTGCACTGCGGCAGCGAGTATGTGTATTTCATCGGCACGGGTTCGGAGAAGCTGGAAGAGTTGCTGCACGGCATGTTTCCGACAGCGCGCATCGGGCGACTTGATCGCGATACGGTGCACGGCAAGGAAGACTTCGAGCGAGCGCTGGCCGCGCTGAACGAAGGCGAACTCGATCTGCTGGTCGGTACACAGATGATCGCCAAGGGCCACGATGTCCACGGCGTGACCCTGGTGGGAGTCGTGGGTGCCGACATCGCGCTCGGGCTGCCCGACTTCCGCGCTGCAGAGCGAACATTTCAGTTGCTGACGCAGGTTGCAGGACGTGCCGGTCGCGGGCAGACGCCGGGCAAGGTCGTCCTGCAAACCTATTTCCCGGACCACTACGCCGTGCAATATGCAGCGCAGCACGACTTCATCGGCTTCTACGAGAAGGAACTCCGCTTCCGCAGCTGGATGCACTACCCGCCCTATTCCGCGCTGGCTAATGTTTTGATCCGCAGCGACCAGCTCGATGAAGCGCTGCAGTGGTCGGGAATTCTCGGGAAGTGGTTTGAGAAGAAGCGACATGAAGGCGTGCGCGTGCTCGGCCCGGCGGCCGCGCCCATCCTGCGCCTGAAGCGCGACTACCGTTATCACTTCGTGCTGAAATCGCCGAGCCGCGAGAAATTGAATACAACATTGCGAGCGATGCTTGCCTATTCAGCCACGCAGAAGATTCCGCGCACGCAGGTTATTGTGGATGTGGATGCGTTGTGGCTGATGTAGGGGGCAGGTCACAGGTGGCAGCTATCAGTTCTCGCGATGCTGTCGACCCCTTGTTTGAATGCTAAATCTTTGTCATCCTAAGCGTAGCGAAGGACCTGTGCATCTTTTCAATTACGTCTCGGTCGCCTGATCTCAGTAAGCCTCCTCACGAATTATTATTAATCGCTAACGATCGCAACATCAACTCGTCTGACCTGTGACCTGTCATCTAAGCCCTTACTCCGGAGACAAAATGCGAATTGCCTCTTCCATCTTTTTCGTCGCCCTCATCGCCGCTGCCGCTCTTGCAGAGGACAAGCCCGCCCCTTCCTGGATCTCTGCCAGCAACGAGTTTACCCAGCAGTTGGTGAAGGTTGAGAATAAGCACGATCCCGAGAATGGATCGCGGCAGGGGTTGAGCGAGTACGACGAACTGGTCTCGCAGCCGACTCTGGCTGATGAGGAGCAGGAGCGCAAGGAGCGGGAAGAAGTCCTTGCCAAGTTCAAGGCCGCGCTGCCTCAGCAGAAGCAGAAGGAAGTGGCGCAGGACCTTGAAATCATCATCCGGCGCGTTGAGCTGAACTTCCGTCTGCAGGATTATCAGCGTGCCCACGATGTTCCGTTCACCAACGCCAGTTCGGTTGTGTTTAGTGGAGTCCGCATGTTGCTTGATGCGCAGACGCCCACGGCGCGGCGTCCGGCCGCGGTGGTGCGTTTGCGGCTATACGCCGGGCTCGATCCTGCCTACAAGCCGCTCACCGAAATTCTCAAGCAGCGCGTGGTCGAGCAGATGGCGAAGCCGGGCGTGGTGTTTCCGGCGCGGGTCGAACTCGAAACTGAGATGTCGCGGAACTCCCACTACCTCGACGGCATCGCGTCGTTGTGCAAGGAGTACAAGCTTTCCGGCTGGGAAGAGCCCTTCGCGAAGCTGAAAGCGCAGCTCACCGACTACGATGCGTGGATTCGTTCGACCGTTCTGCCCAAGGCGCGTGCAGATTTCCGGCTGCCGCCCGAGGAGTACGCGCTTTCACTCGAACTGTATGGCATCGACATTCCACCCGCGCAGATGGCGGCGCTGGCGCACAAGGGATTCGATGACATTCAAGCCGAGATGAAGCCGATCGCGGCCCAGATCGCGAAGGATCGCAAGCTGCCGTCAAGCGACTACCGCGACGTCATCCGCGAACTCAAGAAGCAGCAACTGGTGGGCGACGCGATTTTGCCGTTTTATCAGAACCGGCTGAAGCAGATTGAAGAGATCATACGGAAGCAGAATTTAGTAACGCTGCCGGACCGCCCGGCCCGCATACGGATCGCGTCAGCCGCGGAGACCGCGCAACAGCCCGCGCCGCACATGGTGCCGCCGCCGTTCATCCACAACACTGGCGAGAAAGGCGAGTTTGTTCTGCCGTTGAACATTCCTGCCAGCGCGGGACAGGCATCCGCACAGAAGTACGACGACTTCACTTTTGACGCGGCGGCTTGGACGCTGACCGCGCATGAGGCGCGTCCCGGGCACGAACTGCAATTCGATTCCATGATCGAGCACGGCGTGTCGGTGGCGCGCGTGCGTTATGCCTTCAACAGCACCAACGTCGAGGGTTGGGGACTGTATTCCGAATATCTGGTGCGGCCGTTTATGCCCCTGGAAGGACAACTCATCTCGCTGGACTATCGCTTGCTGCGAGCGGCCCGCGCGTTTCTCGATCCAGAGTTACAGTCGGGCAAAGTGACGCCGGAAGAGGCCAATCGCGTTTTGGAGAATGATGTCGTGCAGTCCCCGGCGTTCGCAGAAGAGGAAGTGGAGCGCTACACGTATCGCGCTCCCGGGCAGGCGAATAGCTACTACTACGGCTACACGAAACTGGTGGGGTTAAGAAAAGATACCGAGACGGCGATGGGCTCAAAGTTCGATCAGAAGAAGTTCCATGACTTCATCCTGGCCCAGGGTCTGTTGCCGCCCGATCTAATGCGCAAGTCGGTCATGGAGGATTTTGCGGGGACGCATGGCATGGCGGGCGCGCAGTGAATCTCACAGAATCTTAATCCAATGGGGCGGCGGGCGTCCCCGCCCGCTGGACGGCGAGACGCCCGTCCCTCCGTCGCCAACTTACGTGGACAGCTTCAGGTAGGTCGCATAGCTCTCGTCGCTGATCGCCGTGAAGGGAAGTAGGTCGATCGTTCCTGTCGCAGTTGTAGCCTGCCATTTCCGCGGGCCGACTTTCTTGGCATTCAACCATTCTTCCTTCTTCACTGCGCTGGGCATTGTGCCGGTTGCAAACAACACCAGCGGACCGATTAGCAGCGCAACCGTTTGCGGGTGACGCGGGTTGATGGCTTCAAGCCGCGTCTGCAGCGGCAATTCCAGTTCGATGCGATCGCCCGACTTCCAGTGTCGGCGGATGGTCGCGAACGTCCCGGGGTTGACGCTGGCGCGGACACGCTTGCCGTTGACGGCAACGGATGCACCCTCCGCCCACCTGGGAATGCGCAAATACACCGCGAACTCCGATTGCTTCGACGTTCTTACTTCAAGCGTGACTTCGCTGCCAAAGGGATAGTTGCCGGTCTGCGTCAGCGTGATGTTGGCGCCATCTTGAGGGTAGATTACCGTCGACGGAATGTAGAGGTTGACGTAAATGCCGTCGCTGCCTCGAAAGTAAGTGTTGATGCCATAGTCAGCTGCGACTTGCGGCAAGGTACCCGAGCAACAGGGCCACTGGTTCTGGTGATAGAACTTGCTGCCCTTGAAGTTGTAATCGGAGTAGTAGAACGCGCTGCCGTTCGAGAGCAGCGGCGTGGCGCCCAGGACGGTGTTGTACATCACTCGCTCCATGCTGTCGCCATAACGCGGGTTGTGCGTGACGCGCAGCAGGTAACGGGTTAGCTTGAAATGCGCGTACGAACCGCAGGGCGTTTCGAAGGAGTGGTGCGTTTTTGTGAGGCTGTAGAAGAGGTCGTCGCTGCCGGGAGCACGCAGCATCTCGTCAGGCCCCCAGCCGCCGGTTGCGAAACTCTGATCTTCAATCATGTCGAACGCGTTGCGCGCGGCTCGCAGATGTTTTTCGCTGCCCAGCGTCAGGTAGGCCTGCATGGCGGAGCTCAGCGCGTTGACGTAGCTGTAGGCGTGGCGCCCGTTGAGATTGCTTTCGCCACGGGCCAGAGGGTCGTAATAGACGTCATCGAGATATTGCGCGCCCAGCTTGCGATAGCGCTCGCCTGCGCCCTGCTGGTAAGCAAGGAAGAGGTTTTCGGAAATCGTGTAGGACTCGTCCCAGGTCCAGTCGTTACCTGTGTGGTCAGTGCGCCATGCGACATCATGCTCCACGGCGTGCTCGGGGAAGTGCGGAAGCGCGGTGTCCGTCGTCTGTTCAAGAATCGCAAATGCGTCGCGATCTCCGGCCAGGCGGTGGGAATCGATCAGGCCGCATACCAGCTTGTCGTAGCAATAGGTTGGGAAACGATTGTTGTGGTAGAAGTCGCCGGAGATCGTTTGGGCATACAGACGGTTCAGCCGGATGACTTTGTCGCGCGTGGGCTGCGAGTTCAGTATGGCCGACATGCGAGCCAGCGCTGATACCCACTGTCCGAAGGGCGCAGCCGGAGCGAAGCCGGAACCATCTTCTGGAAGATCGCCCGGCTGATAGTGATACCAGCCCCCTAGATCTTCGCCGGGCGCGGGCTGGCCTCCCATCTGGCGGAATGGCTTCAGCAGGCTGTCTTCGCTCAGTTCCATTAGGACGACGTGAGTTTCGTGAAGCTGCCTGGAGTGCAGTTCGCTGGCGACAATCACATCGGCGTAGTCGAACTGTTCGAGCGGTTGCTCTGGCGCTGCTGCAAAGACGCGAGGAATCCAGACGTGCGGAGCGGCCAGTGCGGCAGCAGCGACTGCAGAGTTACGCAGGAACTCACGGCGGGAGGAAGTTACTGGCATACGACGAACCTATTATCGCGCAATCGTAAGTGCAGGCACCGTAGGCGGATGGCGCCGACCAAAATTCATAGTATGATACCGCGCACTTATGTCGATTCCGGCAGTCGCCATTCGTCCGCGCCGCTCGATGATGTGGTTTGCCATCCTCGCCATCCTGATGGTGATCGCATCGTATGCGTTTGTCTTGCTGTTGGCGGCCGCTTGCGTCCTTCTTTCCTACGCGGTGGCCTCGAGTACGTCCGTGGGCTTTCAATCCCTACTGCTTGCTCTTTTCGGTATCGTGATCGCGGGAGGACTGCTGTGGTCACTGGTTCCGCGGCCGGATAAGTTCAAAGCTCCGGGTCCTGAGCTCGATCGCGAGCACCACCCCCTGCTGTTCGCCGAACTGGAGAAGATCGCCGCGTCGCTGAATGAGCCGATGCCTCGCGAGGTTTACCTGATTGGCGAGGTGAATGCGTGGGTGGCCGATCGGGGAGGCATGCTCGGATTTGGCAGCCGCCGCGTCATGGGGTTAGGCCTGCCCTTGATGTCGGTCCTCACCGTATCGCAATTTCGCGCGGTCCTGGCCCACGAGTTCGCGCACTACTACGGTGGCGACACAAGCCTCGGGCCATGGGTCTACAAAACGAAAATGGCCATGATCCGGACGTTCCAGACCATGGGTTCGCTCGGACAGTGGGCTCGCTACGCCGTTCTCGCCATCATGCACCTGATCGTCAGCACGATTTTGAAGTGGTACTTCATCGTATTTCTGCGCGCCATCAACCTGGTGTCGCGACGGCAGGAGTTTCGCGCCGATGAACTCGCATGCCTGGTGGCGGGGCCGAAGCCGCTGATTGATGGTCTTCGTACGATTCATGCCGCCGGGCCGGCGTGGCAGCCGTACTGGAATACCGAAGTCTCGCCAATCTTGAGCAACGGACGTATGCCGCCGCTGGGAGAAGGGTTCGCGCGCTTCCTCGCTGCCCCGGTCATTGCTACGCAAGTCGAGAAGAATGTGCAGAAGGAACTTAAGGAGGGCAAGGCTAGTCCCTACGACACGCACCCACCACTGCGCGAGCGGATCGCCGCGGCAGAACAGTCACCGCCGTCGGACCTGCCCGATGACACACGGCCGGCGAGCAGTCTGCTCACATCGCCGGAGACGCTCGAGCTCAATTTCCTGCGCGCGGCCAATCCCGATTTACCCACCGATCACTTGCGCGGCGTTGCATGGGAGGCGGTGTCTGCGGAGGTGACGGTGCCAGCGTGGACACGGACGGCTGAGGAGAGTGGCTCAGCGTTTCAGGGAATTACCGTGGAATCCATGGTCGACGTGATTCCGAAACTGCGCGATATCGGCGCGAGCCTGCGCGATCCCAAGGGCCTGCTGCTTACACCGGAACAGCGCACGCTGCGCGCCGGGCGGGCATTGAGCATCGGACTTGGTCTTGCAATGCTGGAGAACGGATGGGAATTGCAGTGCGGTCCAGGAGTGTTTCAACTGCAACGCGGCGAACAGTCGCTCAATCCGTTTCAAGTGGTCGATGAAATGGTGCAAGGCAAACTTACCCGCGACACGTGGGCCCAGCGACGTAACGAACTTGGCCTGCCCACGTCGGTGTTGTTTGCTCAAGTGAAGGCCACAGAGGAAGCCTGACCTACTTGTGGCGCCAGCTACGCACGAGAGACTTCAGCGACGTGCGGTCGTGGCCGTCTTCCATCAGCACGATCGGCTTCGGAATTATCGTAACCACCAACATGACCAGGGCAAAAGCCGCCAGGGCGAGCCGCTTTCCTGAGACCTTCGGGAATTCAGAAACCTGCGGATGACGAAAGCTGCTGAGTTCCAGCAGGATCGCCCAGATCAGCCATCCGTACCACAGATACACCGCCATCGGAATCAGGCAGAGGA
This sequence comes from Terriglobales bacterium, assembly GCA_035652655.1. Taxonomy (GTDB): domain Bacteria; phylum Acidobacteriota; class Terriglobia; order Terriglobales; family Acidobacteriaceae; genus Gp1-AA133. The sequence goes on along the minus strand of DASRDJ010000159.1, from coordinate 2,396 downwards.
TCGTCAGGCGCGAAACGGTGCGGTGTGCGCGCGGTGCGATCGAGAACAAAATGTGGCCGCCATCGAGCTGGCCGCCGGGAAGCAGGTTCAGCGAGGTAGCGAACATCCCGCCCCAGGCCGCGAAGGCCATGGGATGGAGAAGCAAATTTCGAAAAGGCAGAGCCGCGATTTCGTTCAGCATTCCCAGTGAGGCGAGTCCGCGGTGCGCCAGGTCGAAGATGAGCGGATAGTGGATTAGTAGCGCATCCGTCGATTGCGGCGCTGTTGTCGGAGCTGCGCGCGAAAGGCCCAGCGCAATCGCCAGAACGACACACGCTACGACGAATCCCGCGATCGGGCCCGCAATGCCGATGTCGAACAGCGCCCGGCGCGAATGGATCGGTGAGCGGATGCGAATGAACGCACCCATCGTTCCAATCAGCGATGGAAACGGGATGAAGAAGGGCAGGGTCGCGTCCACGTCGTAACGCACGCAGAGCAGGTAGTGTCCCATCTCGTGCGCGAGCAGGATGAGCATGAGGCTGGCGGAGAACGGGATGCCGAGCAGCAGTCGCGCGGGATGGTGCCAGATGGCGTCGATGGGAAAGAGTGGGAATTGGCTGTCGTCTTCGTCGGCTAGCGCCGGACGTTGCTGCTCGAAGTTGTATTGGAAGTGCGATCCGACGACCAACGTCGTAAAGATTGTGGCCAGCAACAGGACGGCATGCAGCCAGTAGCGCTGCCGGCGCGGCGGCGCCAGCAGAACTGGCATCGGGCCGTAATCGACAGTCGATCGGGGAACGGCAGGCGTCGGTTCAGACATCGGGTCTAAGTTGATTGTACGGCAGAGGCACGAGACCGAGCATGTCCGCTGCTATATCGCTTGTACGATTTTCGAGAGTTCCGAGAAGTCAGCGGTAAAACTCGCGATTGCTCAATATCGTTGTGTGCCACCGTTGCACGGATATAAGATTTCCCCCTCTTTTGGGGGACACATGAAAACGATCACAGCTCTACTGTTTCTGCTGTGCAGTATCACTCCGGCTTTTTGCGCGAAGCAGTACTCATATTTTCGGGTTGGCAATTCCAATGACGTCACCACGGCGACAACGCCGGGGAGCGTTTTGATGGGTGGAGGCACCGACGTGGATGCCGCCTTCCAATGGATGTGCCAGCGCAGCGGCAACGGTGACTTTCTCGTGATTCGAGCCACGGGAACGGATGCTTATAACCCGTACATCCAGCAACTCTGTCCCACGGAAAACTCCGTCGCGACTTTGATCATCCCGAACCGGACCGCAGCCAGTGATCCGTTCGTGATTGCCGCCATCCAAAACGCGGAAGCGCTCTGGATTGCCGGCGGCGATCAGTCGAACTACATCAACTACTGGCAGGGAACGCCCGTTGAGGACGCACTGAACTCGCTGATTAGCCGAGGTGTCCCCATCGGAGGAACGAGCGCAGGAATGAACGTTCTGGCGCAGTTCGTCTACTCGGCACAGGCCAGCCAAGGGGTTACGTCGAGTGAGGCGTTGGCTGATCCGTTTAGCAAATACATCACGCTGGTTCGGGATTTCGTCAATATTTCCGGGTTGCAGGGGATCATCGACGATCCCCATTTTGTGACGCGAGACCGGATGGGCCGTGATCTTGCATTCATGTGTCGCGTCTCCACGAACGGTTGGTCTACGGCACCTCGCGATATTTCAATCGATGAGAAAACGGCGCTGCTGATCGACGGCTCCGGCAATGGAACAGTTGTGGGTTCAAGCACTGTTTATTTCCTGAGCGCTCCGGGCGCGCCACAAGTGTGCCAGGCCGGTGTTCCGCTGACCTATCAGAACATCGCCGTGTACCGCATCAATGCCACAGGCTCATTCAACCTGGGAACGTGGAAGGGGAAGGGTGGAACTGCCTACACCGTGTCCGCCAGCGCCGGAGTTCTGAGTTCGACGCAAACCAACGGCTCGATCTATTAGAAGTGCGACGAAGAACTCGCGCTTACTCGATCGACTGCAGTTCTTTGCCGGGCTTGAAGCGGACGGCTTTGCCGGGAGGAATCGAGACTTCGGCGCCGGTGCGGGGGTTACGGCCGATGCCGGTTTTGCGCGGGCGCACGTTGAAGACGCCAAAGCCGCGCAGTTCGATGCGGTCGCCTTTGGAAAGCGACTTCTTCATGCTCTCGAAGACGGTCTCAACCGCGAGCTCGGCTTTGGTTTTGGTGATGCCGGTTTTGTTGACGACTTCGTTGATGATGTCGAGTTTGATCACGCTTGGCCCCCGTCGGCGATCTGCGGAAATACCACCAAGTGCTTGATGCTAAGGGAGATATGGGAGATTGTCAACGGGAGGCAGTGTCTCGTAAGATGACAGCACAGAATTTCCAGCCAGAAAGAACAGCATTTAGCAATTGGCAC
>DASRDJ010000158.1:0-16620 GCA_035652655.1 Terriglobales bacterium | reverse complement strand
ATTACGCGAAAGTGAAGCGCGTCTGAAACTGGCGGCAGAAGCCGCAGGCGTAGGTTTCTGGACGATAGATGTTGAAACGGGTGTCATTTGGGCAACGCCGAAACTCAAAGAGCTGTTCGGTCTCAAGCCGGATGACACCGTCGATACGACCACCTTCCTCGCCATCGTGCACGCGGAAGATCGCGAATCGATGCGACAAGCAATCGACGCAATGACACGAGGCGAAGAAATGAAGGTGGAATATCGAATCGTGCCATCGGGCGGCGCGATAGGTTGGGTGATGTCCAGCGGTAGTCGGCAAGTGTTCGATGCTGATGGCCATTCATTGTTGATGGGCACTGCATTCGATATAACCGAGCGCCGTACCAGTGAAGAAGCTTTGCGAACGTTGGGAAGTCGCCTGATTGAAGCCCAGGAACAGGAGCGAAAACGCATCGCACGGGAACTCCACGATGACATCAGCCAGCAGTTGGCATTGATCGCCATCGGTCTCCAGCAGCTAAAATCCCAACCCACTGGGCGGCTTACACGGATTCAGGAACTGAGTGACAAGACGACGCGTCTTGCTTCAGATGTGCAGGCGCTCTCACATCAGCTTCATTCCTCAAAGTTGGATCATCTCGGTCTCGTAGTAGCGATCAGGGGGCTATGCAGAGAAATCGGCGAACATCAGCAGGCAATGATACATTTCTCGGAAAGCAATGTACCCAAATTCGTGCCACCCGATGTGTCGCTCGCACTGTTTCGGGTTACGCAAGAATCCCTGCACAACTCTTTGAAATATAGCGGCGTTCGGGAGTGTACTGTCCGACTAGAAGGAACTGGGACTCACATCGAATTGATGATCTCTGATCGTGGTGCAGGTTTCGACGTGAGCAACGCACAACGAGGGAGTGCCTTGGCCTGATCAGCATGCGTGAGCGGATACTCGCGGTGAAAGGGACTTTGTCGATTGAATCGCAGCCGATGAAAGGAACCGACGTGCGCGTTCGTGTACCGCTAGATAGCGCTGAATGTGCCGCTTAGGAATACGATTGTTGTTGTGCCCAAAGTAGGCAAACCGAGTCGATTCATCTCAAGGAGAGCGTATGCGCAAGGTGCGATATCCAGGCATTTCAATTGTTCTCTTGACCGTGCTGATAACCCTTTCGATCGGGTGTTCGCGTCGTTCCAAAGACGACACAATTGCTAAGGACATTCAGGAAAAGGTCGCCGCCGATCCAGAAACGAAAGACTCACAAGTGGACGTCAAGGCCAAGAACGGCAAGGTCACAGTGAGTGGCAAGGTCAAAAGTCCGGCGGCTCAACAGAAGGTGGAGCAGATCGCTCGCGAAGAGCCGGGCATCGCCAGCGTTGACGATCAGAGTACGATTGAGCCAAATCTCCCACCCGCCCAGGAAGTTGCACCCGCGATGGCCTCTGTGCCTCCTCCCGTGGAGAAACCCAAGCCTCAGCCGATTGTGGTACCAGCTGGAACTGTCCTCACCGTCAGAACACAGCAGGCGCTAAGTTCTAAGACCAGCCAGGCGGGTCAAACGTTCCTCGCCACACTGGCTCAACCCGTGAGCGTCGGGGGAAGGAGAGCACTGCCTGCGGGAGCAACAATCAAGGGCACGGTTGTGTCTGCCAAGTCAAAAGGCAAAATAAAAGGTGAAGCCGAACTATCCCTGACCCTCGTAAACATTTCCGTGGGTGACCATACGTATGAGATCCAAACCACCTCGATTAGCAGCACGCAAAAGGGTAAGGGCAAAAGAACAGCAGCTACTACTGGCGGTGGCGCAGCCGGCGGCGCATTGATTGGAGGTTTGGCGGGAGGGGGCAAGGGTGCGGGCATTGGCGCGCTGGTGGGCGCGGGTGCGGGCTTTATTGGTGGAGCGATGACGGGAAACAAGCAGATCGAACTTCCGGCCGAATCTGCGTTGAGCTTCACATTAGCTGAGCCTTTGACGCTTCCGCCTCCACATGATTGATCCGGTCCTTAGGTGGGCCAGCGTTCGGAATTCTGTCTGTCATTTCTGACCGTTGTTTAGGTGCGGTCGTGGAAAGACCCCGAGATATGTTCTGCTGTATCAGGGTTACGATGGGGCAAAAATGGCATAACCAATGACGGCTTCCAACTCAGCAGTCGTGCAACGCTTGATCAGCGATGGCCTGAACAATCGGGACATATCTGTCATGTGGGATCTCTTGCGTGACAGCACTTACCACCTTCCCTTGGCGGGGGAACTCAAAGGCGAAGCTCTGATGAAGTTCTACGAGTCTCTATTCACCGCCTTTCCCGACATTCACCGGAAGGTTGAAGAGCACATGACCGACGGGAGGGAACACGTCGTCACTTGTTGGACAATGACTGGAACGCATGAGGGAGAGTTCTTGGGCATTGCTCCCACAGGCAGGCAGATTTGCATCACTGGTATCTCAATTCACCGCATTTCCGGCGGAAGAATCGTTCAGGAGTGGCACCAGTGGGATTCTCTTACTCTGATGCAACAACTCGGTGTCGTTCCCACATTCAAGTTCGAGGCTACGGCCGCGTAAACAGATTGCGTGCGTGCGTCCTGACGTAAATCTTCTGTTCTACTTTCCTTGCCATGGTGATACCTCACTTAGATTCCTCGAAAACAGCCTTCACTTTGCCTATGCGAACAGCCTTCTCAAGAGCAGCATGATCGCGCTCGTTCTGATCGGCATAAGCCACTGAGAATTGAGCTAACGCCTGATCGAAAGTGTCGCTCTTTCCCATGTAACCACTCAATGTTTCTGAGCATCCCGCCCGAGCGTGTGCGAGCGCCAGCGCCCGTCCACACCATGTGGCATAGAGATCCATCTCGCGGGCACCAAACGTTTCCACGCGGATGCTTATTTTGACGTCTCTCAGCTGGCGAACGAAATAGTGGTGGCCTTCCAAGGCGCCCTCTGTCCACCCCAGGAACATGTCACTTGCTGGTTGCATCAGCCGATAACCGTTTACGATTCGCTGGCCGGAATTGCGGAACACGCTCGCACCTGCGTAAGTTTCCAGTACCGAACGACGAGCCTCTTTCACCTGTAGAAACAGAGGATCGCCTTCTCCTGCCATGAAGAGCATGACCCAGCACCGTGTACCCACGCTACCAACGCCCACAACCTTAATAGCGGCATCCCGCAGCTGGTATCTGTCCAACAGCGATTGGCAGGCAGGTGGGAGGGTCTCCCGGTATCCTGCGAATGAGTCCAGGACTACCTTCTCGATCTCGCCTGGGGAGTGACCCTCCGCGTGAAAGATCGTTGGAAGTTGATCTTTAATGACCGGAATATCTCCGTTGTGTGCGACTAGTCTCGGAAAAATGTCATCGGCGATGCTGCGAGCCTTCTCTTTCTGTAGCCGCTTCAGGGCGCGCTGACGCAAGTCGGGATCTTTAATATTTGCCACCAAATCATCTGCCCCCATCGCCTGGTACCACAGCTCCAGCGTCTTCAACTCGCTAAACTCGGCCATGGACTCGCGATAGGTGCGGACGCAAGTCGAGGCCACATCCTTTCCGAGCCTGTCACTCAGTCCATTGTCACGGCATGCAACCAGGAAACTTGCCGCGAGTCGCTTAATGTCCCATTCCCATGGAGCGGGAAGAGTTTCGTCCAGGCCGTTCACCGAAAAGATGACCTTTCGCTCCGGTGTGGCAAAGCCCCAAAATTGCATAGGTGTGCATCTCCGCAGCACTGGATGCGAATGCCGGTGGTCGGAGTAGCGGCCAGATCGCAAGCCATGGTGAGCGCGGCTCCACGATAAAACGTAAAGGCGGAGCGCACCAGGCGCCCATGGCGCAGGGGAAGGAGTTCGCGCATGCGACCGTGTTCCGCTTGTAGGACCAACTCAACGGCATCTGGTCGGATTCGCGCCGCTTTCCAAGTGGCATGAGATTGGCGAGGGCATTTGTTCCGCAGAGACTTACCCTTTTGGTAAAGCTCGTCACGCTTCGGTAGGACTACAGGTGCCGAGTTTGTCCTTGACCTAAAGACTCGCTGCTCGGATTTGACTGGCTTCTGTATAACGAGTGGCGTCGCCATATTTTTCTCCGACGAAGGAGCTGGAAGTTCTACAATCGTCACACAACACAAGATCATCCCAGATCTTCGAGCGAAGCGTAACCGACAGAATTTACAGGCCTTACGCGCTTTAAAAGTCGGGCTTCTGATAACTGGTGATAAATCTCCGTTTCACTCATGGACCCTCGGTCAACGTGTCGTCGGAGAGCCATTGAGTTTGCGTCATTGGCTGGTTGTACCGGGCCGGCAACCGCTTCCAAATTACTCCACAACCTCACGGGCCACTCTGAAATACCCGATAACTATGTGGGGCCAGCGTCAACGTGAACGCCGTCGCCGCAGGCTCGGCCGGGTGCCTCGGTTTACGCGCAACACCCGCCAGCGTCTCCCCGCTCACCAGATCCTTCAACGATGACGCCTTACTCGCGAGTACCGTCACGCTGGCCGGCTCGTCGCGAAACGATTCCACAACAAACGCGCCGTTGTCATAAGCGAATATGCTGACCTTCGCCGGACCCTCAACGCGCACCGGGAAATCCCCCAGCACATAACTGCGAATCGCATTCAAGGTCGCGTCCGGCAGCAGATAAAGGTCGGTGAAGTTATCCGGAATCGTCAGCACATACAATTTCCCGTTGCTGTACTGATTCATCAGCAGGATAGGAAACCCGTTATTGTCAGCGATGCCGCGCACCACCGGCCACGCATCGTTCGTCAAGAACCGCAGGTGCGGGATAAGAATTCGCGCAGCGCTCTGCCCGATATCAACCCCTGCTCCCGCCCCAAACGCACCAATGAAGCTCTTCACGGCAACTTTCTCGTCTGTGTAGCGAATCTCTGCCAGGTCCTCAACACCCTTGCCTTGCAGCGCGTGCCAAAGTCCCGACGTCATCACCACGGTTTTCCCCGCATCCAGCTGCTGCTTGATTTCGTCTACCAGCTTCGGGTCCAGCGCGGCTCCCTCGGTCAACAAAATGACACTGGCCGTCGACGGAAACACCGGATACATCTCGATCGGAATCCCAATCAGCCCCAGAAAGTTATGCAGGAAGTCTTCCCCGACGGCATGCACCGGACGATAACTCGCAATCCCGATCGGCATTCCGAGTTGACCCGCAAACGGCTTGACCTGATCGATCGCATCTCCGGCGACGCTCGCATAAATCGGCTGGCCCTTCGCGCGCTCCACCACCTTGTCCCAGTTCAGACTCGACGGAGCGCCTTTCCACGGCCGGTCTCCGGGCGGAGCCGGCTCCAGCAGCGCGCCATAGTTGAACAATGTCATCTCCCGCGCCTTCCCGAAAATTGTCAGCCACAGCTGCTCCGAATACCGGTCCACATACCTGATGTCGAATGTATCCACCCAACCTCCGCCGTTGCGTCCGGGCGCGACCTGGTCCAAGTAGCGCATGATCTCGTAGCTCTCGTACTGCTGCAGGTTCTGATCGGTCTGCACCGGATCGCGCGTCTCCGTGCCCGCGTAAATTCCGTCAAAGATCTTCGCCTGCTCCGCCAGGTCGTATCCGTTGCCCGCAAAGTGTTCGTACCAGTTAGGAAATTTAATAACGATCTTCACCTTCGGATTCACCGCCTTCGCCGCGTTCATCACCAGATCGCGCGAAACTTCGTTCATCGTCTTCAGCCGGAAGTCCGTCCAGCTCTGTTTCCCCTTCGCAGTGATGTCCGACGGCTTCTTGGTATTCGCGAAGAAAAAGTCATCCAGAATAATCTCGTCGAACAGCTTGGCGGTCCTCTCCGCGACATGCTTCACATACTCCCGGTCCTCCGGCTTCGTATAAGTGAACGAAACAAATTGCCCGTTGTCATCGTCGGAGTAGCAGATCGCACCCGCAACCTCTACTCCCTGCGCGGCGAAAAACTTCTTCACATCGGCGACCAGCGCTTCATCAGCCAGCTTCCGGCTGCGGTAGGTCTCCAGGTAAACCTTGTCCACATGAAGCTGCCTCCGAATCGTCTTCCACGACGACTCAAGCCAAGACCGATCTTTCATTCGCAAAGTGAGCTCCACAGGGATATAGACAACCGTCTTGAACGGCGGCGCTCCCGCCGCCGCCCCAGCGGTCTGTCCCCACGCGCTGGCCGACAGAGCCGGCAAACTCATCATCAGTGCGAAAACGATCGACACCGATCCTGCGGATTGGACTTTCACTGAGTTCTCCTCCCGAACGCGAGCAAGCATTATAGGAGGAAAATCAACCTGGAACGTGCAACAATTATCGATTTTGTAGAGGACTTGAGCGACACGGAAGCAAATACCGCAAGGCGGCAGACTGGGTCCCGCAACCAGGTGACTTGAAGGTGTCCTTCACGGCCGCTCTCCGCACTCTCTGCGTATGAAGATCTTCACACTCTGTCAGGATCGCCCAAAACCCGTGTCCAGCTTGGGTTCTACCGAAGCCCCAACCCTGCATCTGCAGTCTTTACCCGATACCGCCGCCGAAGCTTCGTTGGCACACTCAACCTTCGTTCGACGACGTTTCCTTGGGTAAAAAGGGTGCTTCCCTCATGAAATTTCCACGCATTCCGGCAACCTTCGGCGTCTTGGTCGTTGTGGCCGGTTCGTTTATAGCCTCCCCCACCCCTGCCCGCGCCAACGACGTCGCACTGGCATTCGGGGCCTGCACGGTGACCCCGATCACCTTCACGGCAACCGCCGCCTCCTTCACCGCTGCCCAATGGGCGACTGCAATGAGCTCGCGCTCGCTGTTGTCTTCCCTCGGCCTCCACGAAGAACACGAAGGACTGGGCGGAAACATCGCATGGTCAGCGAATCACATCTGGACCGAACACGAGGACGGCAGCTGGCGCCATCATGATGATGATGGGGACGACGATGGTCACCATAGCGGGACCGTGCCTGAGCCCTCGAGTGGATTTCTGGTTTTCTCCGGGATCTCAGCTCTTGCCGCTTGGAGACTGCGTCGTCGCATCACGGCAAACGCTGCCTAAACAGTAACTTTTCTCTCAAAAGGCCCCACCCTTGCGCGCTGCGCAGGTCCGTGGGGTCTCTCCTTTTAAGAAGGTAGCTGGAGGGCAGTTCCCTCGCTCGAGGGCAGCTAACCTGTGGGCGAGAAGGCCGCCAGCACGATCATCACCGCCAGCACCAACGCGGACGACACGAAGAACCAGAACCTCATGGCCGCCACATCATTTTCTTGTTTGTTCATAGGGATACAGCTGGGAGGGCGTGTTTAGATTTACACGCATCGATATTTCGGTCAAGAACCCGGGGTGTAAAATTCGCTTAACACCCGCCAGGCGCGGCTTTCCGCGGGCTAGAATCGCGCGAAGCGCCGCCAGTCTCTCGAGAGGATTGGTTGCGTCCGGCGGTCCGGACAAGGTACCCGCTACGTTGTTCGGGCCGTGTTTTTTCCTTGGTGTCTCATAAGCAGGACAATTGATGCGGCCCGCAAGCGAGGCTCAGACACTCCGCCGCAGCTACCGAGCTATCCCTTCTTGATCACAACGTGCGTCGCATTCTCCCCGGCAACGCTCCGCTCAACCGCCATACCGAGCGCATGCAAGTTGATCGCCGAAAAAAGATGTTCTCCTTCGCCCAGCAAGACCGGCGACAGGGCCAGGTGCATTTCATCGATGTGCCCAGCCATCAGGTACTGGCGAATCACCGACACGCCTCCCCCGATGCGCACATCCTTGCCTTGCGCCGCGGCTTTCGCCTGACGCAGCGCCGATTCAACCCCGTCGGTCACGAAGTGGAAGGTCGTGCCCCCATTCATGACGAGCGGAGCGCGCGCGTGATGCGTGAGCACGAACACCGGCGTGTGGTACGGCGGGGTGTCTCCCCACCAGCCCTTCCATGAATCATCGGGCCACGGCCCGCGCACCGGCCCGAACATGTTGCGTCCCAAGATGAATGCGCCCACATTCTCGAAAGATCGCAGCGCGAAATCGTTATCGACGCCCCGCGCCCCGTCGGCTTGGCCCTGCATCTTCCTGAAGACGTCGGTCTGAAAGAACCACGCGAAGATCTCGGGCCCGCGCACGCCGAGGGGATTCTGCAAATCCTGGCGGGGACCTGCGCCGAAGCCGTCGAGGGAAACGGAGAAGCAAGCGACTCGAACTTTGCTCATCATCAAAAAAGTTTAGCGCGAGCGCGGCGCACCGGGGAGCCCGTTAACGGTAAGGCTGCTCCTTCTTAGGGGTACCCCCCTCCCCCTGGGTCCTGTGGAATCATCGGGTTACGCGCGAGAGAGGGGCAAAATCTTTGATGTCAAAGAACTTACAGGCAAAATATTCCGGACAAAGCACTTAGCTCGCGTCGGTCCCGTCAAGAAGGGATACGCCCGGCGAGTTAGGTTCGCTTAGTGGCGCCATCTTGACCCGCACATTCGGGGAGTGGGTCCAGGTTAGCGTCCACAGAACGGACGCGAACGTGGGGCACTGGCACCTGGCTAATTTGCGACCGCGTCTTGCGCCCTGTTAGTCTCACGGCCGATGAAACTGTGGGTCTTCGCTCTCGTTCTCGCCAACTCCACTGTTGTCCTTGCTCAGAACTCTTCGGATACCGGAACTCGCTTCATTGAGGATCGGAACGTCGCCATCACGATGCGGGATGGTGTCGTCCTACGCGCGGATGTGCTACGCCCTGCCAGAGACGGCAAGTTCCCGGTACTGGTGTATCGGACGCCCTACGGGAAGGACGAAGCACAGCAGGAGTACACAACCTTTCAGCATGCCCTCGAGCGGGGCTACGCGGTTGTCATTCAGGATGTGCGCGGCCGATTTCAGTCGGAGGGAGAGTTCCGTCCTTACGAAAACGAGGGACGCGACGGCTACGACACGATCGAATGGTCCGCCAGGCAGCCCTGGTCGAATGGCGCCGTGGGAACCTTCGGTCTCTCGTATCCCGGCGCGGTGCAATGGCTGGCCGCGGTCGAGAGCCCTCCTCATTTGAAGGCCATGGTCCCGGCGATGACCTTCTCCACGCCGCAGAACTTCTTTTATGCGGGTGGAACCTGGGACATGTCCTGGATGGAATGGATTTGGGACAACATTGCCTGGGACGTTCGCGTGAAGAAAAACCTGCCGGGCCCGCGAACTTACAAAGACGCTCTGGCCACCTGGGAACAGCAAGGACCTGGGATGTTGAACACTCTTCCCCTGCTTGATGTGAAGCCTCTGCAACAGGTCGCGCCGTACTACTTCGACTGGCTTCGACATCCGCCCGAGGATGCGTGGTGGAACTGGAGCGAATTGCGGGACAAGCATTCTCGCACCAGCGCCGCGGTTTTGAACCTTTCCGCCTGGTACGACGACAATTACGGACCGGAGGGAGCTACGACCAACTATGCCGGCCTGGTAAAGGTTCGTGCAGGAGAAAAGGACACCCAGACTCACCTTCTGCTTGGGCCGTGGGTTCACGGCGTGGACAGCACAGCAAAAACCCGATCGGGAGAGCGCGAGTTCGGCCCGACCGCGGCGATCGACTACGACGAAGTCGTTCTGCGCTGGATGGATCACTACGTGAAGGGCATGGACAACGGGGTGGATCATGAAAAGCCGGTGCGCTACTTCGTAATGGGAAGAAATGAATGGCGCGCCTCTGATGAGTGGCCGCCAGCCGCTGCCGAGACGCCGATGTTTTTCGCCCCATCCGCTGGCGGTGTACCTTCCGGGCGACTGCAAGCCGCGCAGTTCGAACAGAAAGAGAGCTTCAGTCAATTCCTGTCCGATCCAGCCAATCCCGTGACGAACTCCTACGATTCCTCAGGAGCCCACGATTATGCAAAGCTGTCGGAGCGAGCTGATGTCCTAACATTCGATTCTGCTGCGCTGAAGCAGGACACCGAAGTGACTGGTCCGATCAGCGTGCACGTGTGGGTTTCCTGTGATTGCCGCGACTTCGACCTTTGGGCGCGGCTGCTGGACGTGGCACCCGACGGGACGGCCATGAACCTGATGAGTCCGGGGCTCGATGTACAGCGCGCAAGCTATCGCGACTTAAAGCGCGGCCGCCAGTGGTTGTCCCCCGGAGAAATCTACGAACTGAAGTTAGAGAAGCTGATTACGAGCAACGTGTTTTTGCAGGGACACCGGATCCGGCTGCAGATCTCGGGAAGTTTCACTCCAAACTTTTCACGCAATCTGCAGAGCGGGCAATCGGAGGTGAACAGCGTGGAGATGAGAAAAACAAATATCCGGGTGTTTCACGATGCCTCCCACCCGTCGCGCGTAGTGCTGCCTATTGTCTCGATAGCCAAATAGATTGTGGGAAAACCGGACGTGGAGCAGACTCGCTTTGGGTGGGCCTCCGGCTCTGCTCCTTAAGTCCTGGAGGATGAACGAATGCACTGGCATTCCGAAGAACAAATAAACTCTTGATACACGCGCACTTGCTAACGCCATCTTGTTTCCACGAGATATTTCGCTTCACAAGTCGCCGGCCTCTGGGTTGTCTTTAATGAAACGCTCGTACTCCTTTCTGATAGCGTCGTGCGCAAGCTCGGCACTTGGAAGGTTCTTAAATTCTGCTGGCATCTCTTGTGGAACCGGCGGTACGACTCCCTTCCCGAGTACAATTCTGCCGTTTATCGCCTCATACGAGACTACGTTGACAGCCATTAGATAAGCCAGGAGCTTAACTTGGGGCCATGGAAGGTTGACTGAGCCCTCTTGAAGGACAACATTGTTTCCGAGAGCTTGATCTAGTTTGCCGAAAATCATCCTCAAATCCCAGAGTGAAGTCTCTAAATAAACGTTGTTGGCGTAGGTAGATACAAAATTGTCTTGTCGCCTGTAGTCAATGGCGGGAGTTATCGCAACTGTATTTTTTTTGGGAGCTTCCATGATTCCTCTCGTGTTTTATCGGATCGCAGCGGTTTGACCCTGACCTTTTGTTTTGAGCTCCTCAAGAATGAAAATGTTCGGGTTCTCATCACCCTGGATGGCGGGGACCAATGAACCGGAGGATCTGCCGGGGTCACAATTAACTACGATGGTCTGCGTTACCATCAAAGCGTTCCCGCCGTTCAACCCCAGATAAGGTAGTTGGCCAATTCCTACTTGCCGCGAGCAGAAGTGCTCCGTACCAATCACACAAGGCTTCTCGGCAGAATATGCGCCTAGAATTTGTGCCATCGAGACCTTAGAAGAAGCAACGGCGGCCCAGAAGAAGTCCATGGATGGCGAAGGGTCCGGCACCAAATAGATCCAGCGAGGCTACCCCCTTTCGATCGCGTTATGGGCGGTTGAGTGGGGGAACCGCGTGGACCGCGAAGAATCCCCGCCCAAGCAGAGCTTGGATGGGGCACCGTCGAGCGTCGAGATCGTGCGCGCGGAAATTTCGAAGCTCTTCGACGCCGTTCACGGACGAGGGCACCGCGCTGCCTGTCTCACCACCAACGGCAATCCTCAACGGAATCTTGCGATATACTCCGCCTCGATGGAGTCCACCGAACTGCGGGATTACGCGACCGAGGCCATCAAGTTCTGGGAGCCCTACCGGCTCCTCTATAACCTGGCATTGGCCGCGATCGTCATCGCTTACTTTGCGATCGGATATCCGCTGTCAAAGTCGGTTGTCTCTGTGGACTTTTGTTTAGGCCTTTTCCTGCTGGCCGTGATCGCCAACGTTGCCTATTGCGCGGCCTATATGGTCGACATTTTTGCGCAGGCCTCCGGATTTCGAGAGGTCTGGCGCCGCTACCGCAAATTGCTGTTTGTGATTGGCACTTTGTGCGCCGCCATCATCACTCGCTTCGTCGCGATGGGCATGTTCCCCGGCAACCGCTAGGTCGTTTCGAGTTCCCCCGGAATTCGTCCGCCGAGGAGAGCAGGGTGTACATGTTTTCCAGCCGATCCGCTCATATCCTCCCGCTTCTCTGCTTCCTCGTCACAACAGCCGCGTCGCGCATCCAGGGTCGGGCATTGTGGTTGACGCAGAGGGTCACGTGAACTTGGTCTACACCAACCACGGCTGCCGGCGCGCTTAGTACCGGCCTTCGCGCATCCACAACCTCACCTGCTCTTCTACCGAAAAAGGCTTTTCCGGAGTGACCGCGAACTTTGACTCCAGGGAGAAGGCGTGGGTCTCGAGAGGAACGCTGAAGTGGGCTCGGGTGCGCAGAAACGCGCGCACAAACAAGTCGGTGTAACGTTCGAGCCCGAGCAGTTGAAACTGCACCGCGTGGACCAGGCCGTGAAACAGCGAGCGTTCAATGAGCACGTCGTTAAACACCACGACGTCGACAAACGTCAACGACGCCATGTGCGTCAGTTCAGGCAGGCTCTCAATACCAAGCGCCTGCGCTTCCAGGTAAAACGGGGGAGGGGGGAGGCGCCGGCCATGCAGTTCGACGGTGCGTACACGGTCGAGCATTGCCGGGGAAAAGAAAGGCTGTAGCGCTTGCTTTTGGCGCGGTCCGAGCGGGACGCCCCGGGCGAAAAAGATTTCGCGCTGGCTCCACAGGTATTCGCTCACGCGCTTCACGGCCTGCGCCAACTGCGGCTCCGAAAAACTGTTGGAGTCTGCAGGCATTTCATTCTGGATGGAGAGGTAATACTCGTTCAGCGTGATGGCGGTGCCGATTGCCTTGCGCAGCACGTCACGCTCGCCATAGCGGGCCAGGTCGGCCGCTGAAAAGCGCAGGCGAAGACGGTCGGTGGCGCACTCGGCGCTGAGCAGATCCAGTTGCGCGTGGCGCAGGTCCGCATTCATCTGGGCGATCGCCACGCGATCGTCCGGGTCATTCCACGAATACATCCTTCTACTCCTTCATCGGGGCGATACGGGTCTTTACGATGAACCGGGGCGGGGCCTATATTTCTATTATGTATACATCGTTAAGTATACGTTGTCAACACTATTAAAACGTTGTAATCTTGGTGTTTACAGGCTGAAAAGGAGACTGGCAGGATGCCCAGGCACGCGGATCCAGACTTGGAAAAGCGGGTGCTCGACGTGGCGCAGAAGCTCTGGCGGGGCGGTGGGGACGAGGCGCTCAGCATGCGCGCGCTCGCAAAAGCCGCAAAGACCAATACCCCGGCCATTTACCGTCGATTCCGCGATCGGGATGACATCCTGCGCGCTCTCATGTTGCGTTTTCGCAACCGGTACGTCGAAGCCATTCAATCGGCACGCTCGCTGGAAGACTCCATCGAGAGATACATCGATGTCGGGGTGCAGCATCCCCGGGAGTACGAACTCTACTTCACGGAGGGGGCACTTCGTCCGGCTGAGTCGCGAACCCTGGAGATTGGCCCCGGCTTCGTCTGGGCACAAGCCAAGTGTGCGAAGCGGTTCGGGGGATCTCCATCTGACTACGCGCCGCTCGTGCTCGCGATCTGGGCGCTCGCCCACGGCACGGTATCGTTTCTGAATTCGAAGGCGCTTCCGCCGCAACGCTCCACGCAGTTGCGCGCGGCGTGCAAAGATGCAGTGGCGGCGCTACTGCAACAACCGAGGCGGTAACTCGGCCCCGTGGGACGCGGGGGCTCTCGCCTGCATCCCTGGTTAGTGACCGGGGTCATCTCGAACATCTCACTTTCCTGAGTAATACTAACCTTCCGTCATATAAATAAGTCATGCCTTCTCGACGCCGCAAGATCGCCGTTATTGCCGGTTTAACATTGGCGGGACTGCTGTGCGGATGTGTTACCGGAGCGACCCCGGAAGTTGCGGGCGTCGTCTTCGGGTTCGCGATCGCCGCAGCCCTGGCGATTTTCGGCGAAGGCCGATCGCCCGCCCGGGCTCTTGGGCTTGTATTGGTAAGTTCAGTTGCGGGCTGGATCGGCTTGTACTGTGCGATGATGCTCGGCTTTATGGATATGTGCTTGGATTGGGGTGTATTCCAATGGAGCATTCTCGGCCCGCAGCCCCCGTCTGGGTCGGTCGTCGCAGCTGGCACAGCGCTCAGCGCATTTCTTGTTTGCGGCGCAGCCTTGATGCTCTATGCCACGGACCGGCGCCGACTTTGGCGGCGCTCGCTTCTGTGCGGGCTGGGCGGAGGAGTCCTTGGGGCTGTGAGCCAAGTCGCCGCTCCGGCTCTTGACCGACTCATCACCGGGCCCCCGTCCAGCGGCAAATACGAACTGATCGCTTTCGTGACCTGCTGGCTGACCGGTGTCGGAGCGATGTTGGGTGTGGCGTTGGAGCTGCAGCCTGAGTCGGGTGAACTGGTCAAGGTTGTCCCGGATTAGTTTTCACAGGCGCCGGATCTCGCGATCTTGGGCTTCGGCACCACCAACCACGAGCTTCGAGGGCCTGGAATTCCCTCCCTCGAGGAGCTCGAAATTTGCTCTCCTCCGCACGTCGGGTAGACAATGGTCCGCACGTCAATCCAGATTCAGGGAGAGTGCGGGCGATGGGGAACGTGTCACCGGTCAAAACCACGATCAAGGCTGCGCTCGATCAGGCGGCGTGCTGTGCCGCGTCGGAAACCAGCGAAAACTACGATGCGCTGGATGGCTTGGCGCAGACGCTCGACGAACAAGCTCGCGAAGCTTTGCAGTCGAAACTCGACCTCGCTGCGTTGCTGCCTAAGCTGAAACAGCAGAAGCCGCTCACGCCCGACGATTTGAAGACGCTGGAATTACTGATCGTGGGAGACTCGGAATCCTTCGTGAAATATGAAAGCGATATGCCGCACTGGAAAGCGGAAGTTGAACGACTGGTCAGCGAGCTGAACGGCATGGCGTCATCGCCGGCAGATGTCGATGGCCTCTTGCATCTGCGGGCGGTGTGCCAGGAACTACGCAGAGTGCTTCCCGACGTTGTCTACTACCTCGATGACAAGGAGCGGGTTGAAAGATTCCGGAACGCCACCGCGGGCCCGCTGGATGCCGAAGGCTACCGAGTCCTGGCCGAAATCGTGATCGGCATGATTTCGTCAGACAAGGCGTAGAACGGGCTGAAAACGACGGCGGTTTTGAGGCTTTGCCGACGACAAAGGCGAAGGCCCGTAGAAAAGGAAAAGGCCGTCGAGATTTCTCTCAATGGCCCTTTATTTTATGCCGGCGATTACTAGGGTGCGCCGGCGAACCGGCCATTGGCCCGCTGCGGATGGTAGCGACTTTCTCAAAAAACGTTCGCGTACAGAGTACGCCGCTCCAGTTGGACGAGTGCCCCTTCCCCACCCTCGCCGCCATCCCGAGATCAGCACGTGGTAGTACACGGTTACAATGCTCCGTGCATTTGTGCACCATGCTGGGCATACGCTGTGCAGTTCGGGATCGAACCGACTAGTGCTGCCCGCGCACTACCAGATCGGCATTTCCCCGCCGTAGGGTTGTGCTCGCTCCTCGTTGTGGCAACTACCTACTCGTCCTAATCCGACAACGTCGTCATCCAATCGGCTTCCTGGATCCTGGTATCGAGTTCTCGATACTGTCTTGCCAGATCATCCGCCTTCCGCTGAATTGCCCCTACATTCACGGTACTGATGAACTTTACTTCCGAGCGGGTCATGCGAGCCTGAGTGGTCGAAGCTGCACTCGCAAGCTCGCGATAAACGTTGTAGCGGATTTTTAGAACGTCGCGTTCGGCAAGAGCGTCAGCCAATGTTCGATCACCGAAACGCGCGGCAGAGTTCGTTCGGTTGATGCGTTGAATCAGGAGAGTTAATTCCTGCGCCGATTTTTCTAATTCAGACTGCAACTCAACCGGATTCTCTTCCGGCGCATCGCCCTCCTGAATGCGCGCATTCTTGACGAGTCTCTGCTTCAATTGTTCGAGCCGCCTCTGCAGATCTGCCCGAAGCGCCAATGCTTCCGCCACTTTCATCTCCGTTTTCCCTCTTGGCGAACAGTCTAACAGGCTAGCTCGAGCTCACATTGTGCGCAAAAAGGGCCACGCACATCCAGCATGTGCCCTGCAAAGCGTTTCGGTACAAAAGGAAAGAGCCAGATTGATTTCTCAACCTGGCTCTTACTTAATGCCGGCAACTACCTACTCTCCCACACACTTTCGCGTGCAGTACAATCGGCCCAGCGGGGCTTAACTTCCGTGTTCGGGATGGGAACGGGTGGAACCCCCGCGGTAAGATCACCGACAACTTGATCGCGCCTTCGGCGCGAAGCTTTTCGCTGCTAGCTCTTAGCCGTTAGCTTGATCCCGAGAGATTTGAGCTAAGAGCCAAAAGCTAAGAGCTGAATTTCTCAAAGAGCGTGAGGTCCAATGCCTCACAACTGAATAGATTGGGTTGAAACAATCGACAAGACTCATGAAATCGTCGGCGCCCAGTTATCAGTCTTGCTTCTCAGTCATCCAGGTTCGAACGACATCCAAACAACATTGCGGGTTCCAGTTCAGGTTCGAACTGAGAACTGGCAACTGAGAACTGACAACTGGTTACTGCACCGAGTAAATTTTATGGTCAAGCCGAACGGGCGATTAGTACTGGTAAGCTACACGCATCACTGCGCTTCCACTTCCAGCCTATCAACCAGGTAGTCTTCCTGGGCCCTTCTTATCCCTTACGGGTTGGGAGATCTCATCTTGAGGAGTGCTTCCCGCTTATATGCATTCAGCGGTTATCACAACCGAACTTCGCTACCGAGCGGTGCCATTGGCATGACAGCTCGAACACAAGAGGTTCGTCCATCCCGGTCCTC
>DASRDJ010000157.1:0-30504 GCA_035652655.1 Terriglobales bacterium | reverse complement strand
ACGACAGCCAAGCCGCTACCAAACACGAACATTCCGGCCTTGGCGAAATACCAGAAAATTTGTGGGAGTTTGTCGTTCGCGAAGATGGCGCCAAACAGGCCCGGTCCCGCGAAAAGCGCTGCGGTGCCCTTTACGGTCTCGTGATCGTGACGCCTCCGAGCATGACGTGGAGGTCCTTTCTCGGCATGGCGAACTTCATGACGTCGCCAGGTTGAGGCTGGCCCGGACGTCCCATCGCGGTTGCGACCTCTTTCCAATGGGCGCTTGCGGGAACTGTTCCACCTGCCTGAGCGAAGCAGAGGCTTGAGACGAGAAAGCAAACTCTCGCTGTGAATTTCAGTAGCGATCTTACGTGACGCAAGGGTCTTGATCTTCCGCGCATTAGGACTCTCCTTCTACTAAGCTGCCAGGCTTAGCCGCACACCCGCATTTTGTCGAACAGCCCTTTCGTACACGACGGCGGAGGCGGCCACATCCTGTAGAGCCATACCCGTGCTGTCGAATATCGTAATTTCTTTGTCGGATTCCCTTCCGGGTTTTCTCCCGGCGACAATGCAGCCGAGTTCTGCGTAGACATCGGAGCGGCTCATCGCGCCGGACTCGAGCGCGTGATGCAGGTCGCCCATCACGGCGCACTGTTCGAGTACATCGCACACAACTTTGGCCTTGCTCATCAAGGCAGGATGTATCTCGCTCTTGTGCGGACTGTCAGCTCCCACCGCAGCCACGAATGTGCCTTCCTGGACGTCGTCAGCGCACAACACCGGCTGCTGTGATGCCGTGCAGGTAACACAGATGTCGCTTTCGAATACAGCAGAACGGAGATCATTCCCCGGTGTTATTGCAAGCTGAAGCTCAGAACTGAGCTCGTCCGCAAATCGCGTAGCTCGTTCGGCGTTACTGTCAAGAGCGAAGATGCTCTGGAGGTGGAAGATGTGAGAGAGAGCCCTGACCTGATGGCGAGCCTGTTCGCCGCAGCCGCAGATCGTTGCGGTCCGTGAAGCGGGACGCGCCAGGTGCCGGGCGGCAACTGCGGTCGCGGCTGCCGTTCGGAATGACGTCACGTCCCGGGAATCCATGACTGCGAGGGGAGTTCCCTTCTCCGCGTCGCACAGAACGATGACGCCCTGTATGGTGGGGAGGCCGAAGTGAGACGGATTGCCCGGGAAGTTGCCGTTGACCTTGGCGGCGAAGTACCGCATTCGCAAGTCGAGCAAGCCTGCTTTGATGTGGAAGCCGCCCCCATCGATGTCGATTCCGAGGACTCCGGGCGCTTGCGCCTTCCCTTCTCCATGCAAACGAAATGCCTCTTCCACCGCGGCGATGCACTCCTCGACGGACAGGAGATTCCGAACATCGCGAGAGCTGAGAAAGATGAAGTCTCCGGTATTCATGTGCGAGCCCTCGCAGGTGTGCCGGTCTGCAACAGCAATTCCCGGAGATCAGTGCCCGTGGTGGCCTCAACCGGCTCCTCGTCCCTGCGAAACATGCGGGCGCCGCGCGGCCCTGTGAGGTGAATGGATCCGCTCTGCACCCGAAGGATCGACCCTTCACGCAATCCGACCACGGGGCCCTCGTTCTCCTCGAGAAATTGCAGAATGCGCTCTTCCTGCGTTTCTCCCATGTGCGTCGAGGTTGGGTCCGGGTCGAGATAGTGCGGGCTGATCTGGAAGGGCACCAGTCCCAGCGCGTCGAACGACCTCGGCTGAACGATGGGCATATCTTTGGTGGTCTTCAGCGTGGGGCCGGCAACGATTGAGCCTGCGCTCGATCCGATGTACGTGGCGCCCGCAGCAATCGCGCTGCGAATCGGGTGAATGAGGTCGTGATCGTAGAGCGCCTTCAGCAGCCGGAACGTGTTCCCTCCTCCAATAAAAATGACTTCCGACCCTTCGACTGCCCGCGCCATATTGGAAACGTCGTGAACTGAAGTCGAAGTCAACCCCATGGCGCTCAGACGCTCAGCCACGGTGGTCGCATAAACACGGCGGTCGCGCAGAGCGAATGGAATAAACAGAACTCTCGCCCGCTTTCCGACGACATCGCGGATCTCGTCCTCGGCATGGTCCAAGTAGCCGCTGCCGTGCTGGGTCGAATTGCTAATTAGCAACAGTTGGCCAAGGTTGGGGAGTGGCGGCATGAACCCTCTTGCACGTCAATCGAGCGAATCGTAAAGCCCTTCAATCAAATCCATTCCGCGCCGCAGCAGTTCGTCATCGGGCAAATCTTGCTTCGCCCATCCCTTCAGCACACCGTCCAATCCCTGACCTTCGGAGCGTCCGAACTTATCGTCGCCCAGATCGGCGTCGTGGATGATCTGCGCGATGTGTTTGACCTTCTTATCGCGGATAGCAAAGTCTTTGCAGAGTGTCTCGAACGAGCAATCTTCACCGCGATGGCCGAATCCCTGCGGGCAGAACATGTCGAATGGAACTGCGTTGGCGTGAGCGTCGGGATCGGGGCCAAACAGGAAGCGGGCCTGGGGGTCAATAAAGCGCCGGATCAGCCAGGCCGAGGAGACGCGATCGATACCGGGACGCGGACGTGTGATCCATTGGCGATTCAGAAATTGCGAGGGCTTTCGACTTGTGGATGAGCGCATTTTGCCGTCCTCCTGTGCTTCGACGCTAGCCAGAAGGCTTTCCACTTTCGCGCGCAAAGGATTTCCAAAGAAGTCAATGTCCTGAAGTTCCTGCAACCGGCGACGGATCCGGTTCAAGCGCCCCGCGGGCGTGCCGGCAGGAACCGACGCCACAAGTTTTTTCGCATCATGCAGGAGTTTTCGGTAGTCGCGAGAACGAGCTTCCTGAAACAGCGACTTCAACTGATCGTCGGATAGGTCATCGAAGGATTGCACCTCTGCAACTGACGCCTGCCCTTTGTATGCGCGAATTGCCGCGGCCAGCCATTCCATTCGTTCCTGGTTTGCAGAAGAGTTGGGCAGGAGATAGCCGGCACTGCGCAGGGCGAGCATGCCATAGCGCCGGAGTTTCCGCCAGACGTTCACGCGCTGGCTGGCACTTTTGGCAGGCAGGCTGAAGATCAGAAGCAGCCAAGGCGGAGATGCCGGTACCGAACCTACATTCATTACATCCACGTTATACCTATAACATTAATACTCGTCAATCAGTATGCACAGCAGGCAAAAGCAAAAGGCGCAGGTTCATGGAACCTGCGCCCTTTGGAATACGAAAGACTTGGTTTACTTCGACACAGCCGCGAACAGGTCCGACTTCATCAGCGCCTGGAACTGCTTGTCATCGGTCTTGAAGTGGAGCTGGAGCTTCGAGCTGTCGGAATCTACCGTGAGCGCATCAATGGCGACTTTCTCGACGGGTGTGGCACTCATTTTCTTGTAAAGCATGCCTGCCTTGACGAGGGAGGACATGGTTGCCGCCGTGATCGAATCGGAAGTGATGACGTCGAGATTAAAGTTCACGCCGCTCGAGAAGTCCATGGTGTAACGCGAGCCCATGAGCCGTTTCTTCACCGTGTCGTAGTCGGCAACCTTGGTGGCATCGCCCAGCGCGGAACGCATCATGTTCTGCGTTCCCTGCTGGTCTAGCAGGCTCCATACCGGGGAACCGTCGACCGAGGCCATCATGTCAGACATCGTGGGATTGGAATCGAGCGTCGGAGTGTATCCGTCACGCGCATCCAGCGCGCCCTTCACGGCGCCGTCATCCCCAAACAGAAGAGTGTTCTCGTCGAGGAATGACATGATCATGCCGTTCCCCATCGAGTACATTTCAGCCTGACGGTACTTGGTGGGAACGATTTTCTTCAGCTTCATCCGCTTCAAAACTGTCTTGGACGAGAACGAGCCCTGCGCCATGCCAACCACTTTCACGTCTTTCTTGTTGCCCGTGCGATAGGCGGCAAAGGTGAGTTGATCCACGTCGCGCTCGGAATCGATGCCAACGCCCTTGAGCGCCTTTTCAAACAACTTTAAGCTCTCGGGAAGAACCTGATCCTTCAGAGCCATGGCAGTGGGCGAGTCGTGCAGGGCCCGATAGTCCACAGAAATGATCTGCTGGATGTCGGACGGAATAACAGCGCGCGACGTTGTGCCTAACGGCATCGCCAAGGCCGCAACGCTCAGCACTACGAAACAACCCAAGATCATCAGTTTCTTCATAAAACCTCTGGGAATACACACTTGGATGCCGAATGGTCGCCTAGTGTTAACCCGGGATAAATCAATTGTATGCTGTGAAACGTAAAAAAAGTGCAAACGAAAGTACTAGCAAGGAGTTGACGGGTTGGACACCCTACCTTTTTCGGGGCTCACCGGTCACGAGGGCTTCAGCGACCTTCTTCGTTGCGTCCACGAATTTCGAATCCTTAAGCGACGCCAGATTAATTTCGACGTTGGCCATCGCTCCCTCGATCGCAGCGCGCGCAAGCGCAGACGAGGTCGTCAGATCCGACTTCATGTTTGGGTTCGTGATAGGGCCGAGTTTGGTGGCCAGGTCACCGACCTCTTTTGCGCGTTCTGCTACGCCAAGGGGGACGCTGGTTGCCTGCTTTAACGCAACGTCAATGAGTGCGTCGCCGTCGGTGGCCTCTTTCGCCTGTTTGTACGCCTTCATCACCAAGTTGAAAGACTCGGCATCGGCATCGACCGCAGCCTTGAGTTCTTCCCGCAGTTGCGACAGGCGGGCAATCGCAGCGCTCAATTCAGTCTCGTACGCCAGGTATGCCTTCTTACCTCGCGACATTGCCGCCACCATGTGAGCGAGTCCCGCCGCCATTGCTCCGGCCGCTGCGGCGGCGCTGCCACCTCCCGGAGTTGCCGTCGGTGCAGCTAACTGTTCCACGAAAGGCTCGACTCCGGCACGAAGGCCGCCAACGGCCATCTTGCCACCCATCACCGCAGTCAATCGATTCTCCAGAATCAAGGAAGAGTCGAAGTTCTCGACCTGCAAAAACCATTCGGCCGCCTGCTCCAAAGCTTTCTTGGGTATCAGGCCGACAATTTCGGAAGAGGTTGGCATCACGCCATAACGCGCGGCTTCGCGCTTCACCAGTTCGAACACGCGATGGACCGGCGTCTGCTCGAAGTCGGTGAGGTTCATGGAGACCTGAGCCATGCCGCGCACGAGAAATCCCGCCCCCTTCACAAAGCGCATGCCGCCGCTTGAGAAACGCACGGCTTTAGCGACCTTTTTCGCGATGTCAACGTCCATAGTATTCAGGAAAACGTTGTAAGCAATCAGAAACTTGCGCGCGCCCACCACTGTAGCTCCGGCCGTAGGATGCACACGCAGTTCGCCCAAGTCGGGGCGGCGGGCTGGGTTGGTCGCGATGTCGTCACGGATGCCCTCGAACTGTCCGCGACGGATATTTTCGAGGTTGGTACGCTCAGGAGATGTGGCCGCGGCTTCGTAGAAATACACGGGGATCTGAAAGCGCTTCCAGATTTGCTCGCCCACGTGACGGGCCATAGCAACGCAATCCTCGATGGTTACCCCATCGATGGGGATAAAAGGCACCACGTCAGAAGCACCCATGCGCGGATGGGCGCCTTGATGTTTGGTCAGGTCGATGAGTTCAGCGGCTTTTCCAACTCCGCGTATGGCTGCTTCTTGAATAGCTTCACGTTCGCCTACCAGTGTGATCACGCAGCGGTTATGGTCGGCGTCCATCTCGCGGTCGAGCAGATAGACGCCGTTGATTTTCATGGCATCGACGATGGCATCGACCTTCGCCTTGTCGCGGCCTTCGGAAAAATTAGGAACACATTCCACCAGCGTAGACATAACCGGGAAGGATATAGGCTGGGGTTCGAGTGAGGCAAATACACGCCACTATTCTGCTGCAAGGACCAACCTAAGATTGCCGAATGCTGCGCCCGCAGTTATCGCGGTCCATTCGTGGAGCGCGTAGCTCAGGCCTTCCTCACTCTGAGCGGCGAAGGCGTATGACCGTCGGATGCCGGAAGGCGTTGCTGCATCGCAGTTGTGAGGACTCGGGCTCCCCCGGCTGCAGGTTTCGCACAAGATACGCATGGTAGACCAGTCTTCCACACCTAACTGATACCTACGACAGACCTCCACGAGCTGTTCCTCTGACGAGTTTCCCGGAATATCGATTTCTGCTTCGAATGTGGAATACGAAGAAGGCTGCCAGATTTCTAGTTCATCAAACACTGTGAAATCCCTACCATCTCTGACTCGAGTTCCGGTTGGTTCGCCATCGTTCAGTTCAATGTCGCGGAAGCGATGCCCTGATTCTGGAAGCGGTATGTTGAGTATCAGAAAACGCGCTGGATCAAGGCGATCGCCCCACACCACCTCTCCATCATGATTTGGATTTAAGCGCACGCAACCGGCGACCGGCTTTATTGTCACCTCACCTGACCCACTCAGTAACTTAACGCGGTAAGCCTCCCATGCTCGCCTCGCTTCTGCCCAGTCACGCAACGCGGTCGCGGCTATTCCCAAATTCCACCATGCCGCTTCGTTTTCTGGGTTTAGCTGAGCGGCTCGCCTGTTGTAGCGCAGACTCTCTTCCCAGCTTCTTTTCTTTTTCGCCTCCAGACCCAGGTTGTACCAAGGCGAATTCCAATTCGGATCAACCCACAAGGCAAGTTTGTACCAACGCGACGCACGCTGACCTGTGGCCTGCATCCCACGGTGGTCAAACCACCCTGCCATCGACCGACGCATCTGTCCGTCAATTCTCTTCAAGGACCAACCCGCGAGACAGGGATGCTAACGCACGTTTGCTTCGTGTTCCTGACCACACCTTGACATCCTGCCCACCGACCTCGCAAATTAATCTCATTGCCTACGCGCTCAATCGAAGGACTATTCAATGAAAATCGGCTTCGGGTTACCCAACATCGGCCCCTTTGGAAACGCAGACAATGTCTTGAGAGTTGCCGAACGCGCGGAGTCGCTGGCGTACGACAGCCTTTGGACCATCGAGCGGCTGCTTTGGCCAGTGAAGCCACAGACGCCTTACCCGGTGACGGCGGACGGTTCACTTCCCGAAGGTTACAAATACAGCCTCGATCCGCTCGATACGCTAACGTTCGCGGCCGCGCGCACCAAAAAAATTTCGCTGGGCACCAGCGTTCTAGACATGCCGTACTACAACCCGGTCACGCTGGCACGCCGGCTGACGACGATCGATGTGTTGTCGAATGGCCGGCTGCGTGTGGGTCTCGGCCTGGGATGGTCGCAAGATGAAATGGACGCTACCAACGCAGATATGAAACAGCGCGGCGCCATGGCCGACGAGTTTCTTCAGGTACTGAAGGCGATCTGGACCACAAATCCGGTGAAGTATCGGGGCAAATTCTTCCGCGTGCCCGAGTCCTATATCAGCCAGAAGCCCGTGCAAAAGCCGCATCCGCCGATTTACCTGGCGGCGTTCGCTCCGCCCGCACTCAAGCGACTTGCCACGATGGCAGATGGATGGAATCCGGTGGCTATCCCGATCGCGGGCATGACCCAGATGTTCGGGGCTGTGCAGCGAATGGCACAAGAGGCGGGCCGCGATCCTTCATCGCTAAAAATGGTCGTGCGCGCGAACCTGCACATCACGGACAAGCCGCTGGGAGCGGATCGTGGAATTTTTGCAGGAACGCTTGAGCAGATTCGTGAAGATGCGCAAGCATGCGCGAAGATTGGAACGCATGAACTGATTTACGACGTGACGTTCGAGAAGCAGGCACAGACCATCGATGGATGGCTCCAGAGGATGGAAACGCTCCGCAAGCTTGTCTGACGCACCGCACATGCAACGTGCGTCAGGAAGAGACTTGGGCTGGAGTATCAGTTGGCTTTCGGTCCAGCGCCAGGACCGTTTCCTCCAAAAGCTCGGCGGCGGTAAGGTCCTCAAGCGCGTTACCCACGCTCTTGAAGAGCGTAATTTCCAATGGGCTGGTGCGAATCTTTTTGCGACCTGCAGTGAGTTCGTGCAGATCCGATAACAAATGCTCGCGCCGGATGATTCCACTGTTTAGCGGAATCAAAAGATCGCCTGCCTCTGCCAACGCACCGTCGTAGGTGTCGACCACGATTCTCGAGCGGCGGACGCATACGTCGTCCAGTTCGCGCGTTGTGGGCTGGAAACTTCCAACTGCGTTGATGTGCGTCCCCTTGCGGACCATGTTGCCGTCGAACAGCGGCGTTTTCGAGGTCGTGCAGGTACAGAGGACGTCCGATTCGGCGGCGCAGGTACGCGAGTACACGGACTCGACCTTCATGCCGAGCTCATGTTCCATCTGTTGCGCGAATTCGCGCGTGCGTCCGGTGTCCCGGCCAGTCACGAGCGCCCGCTCGAACGGGCGGACATGTCGCAGAATCTGCAGGTGGGCACGCGCTTCCCTGCCCGTCCCGAAGACTCCTAGAACTTTGGCGTCCTCACGAGCCAGAAAACTCGTCGCCACTGCCGAGGTCGCAGCTGTGCGAGCATCGGTCAAATAGTTGGCCGGAATCACCAGCTTGGCGCAGCCTGACTCGACATCAAGGAGGATGTATGTGGCCTGGACCCGTTCTTCCGCAACGGTTGGGCTTTCGTTGAACTTCACCATTTTCATGCCGAGACCGTGGCCGACCCTGTCGTAGCAGGGCATGATGAGGAAAACGCCGTCCCCGACCTTCATTTGCGTGCGGGTCGGCATCAGCGTGGAAGGGTAGCGACTACGGAACGCCTCTTGGATAGCCGGGATCAGAGAGCGCGGATCAAGCAGGCGATGTACGTCGGCTTCCGTAAGAACGTGCACGGGCGAAACCTCAAAAGCATATTACGTGAAGATTCGGATGTTAAGCGCGGCGTCGGGGCGAGAGGCGCATGCTGACGCTTCCGATCGAAACTCGCCAACGTTCGATTACTGCTGTTCCGAATGCCAGGTCATTTCTATCCGGATGGGCAGTTCGTTTTTTACCGGAAGAGTGAGCAGAGTTGGCGGATCGATCTTGAAGTCCGCAAGCGTGGCTGGAATGGTACCAGTAATTCGCGTTTCTTTTCCTTCGTGCGCCACCTGGAATGGGACCTGTTTGTAGTGCGCGGTCTGGCCGGCGAATTGAATTTCCAGATCGGCATTGATCGCAGAAGCAGTGGCTGCCGACTCGGGTAGCCGCGTCCGTACTGTCACCATGGGGAACTCCGCGCCGCGCGTGACCTGGATCATGTGCAGATCGCGATTGCTGTCGCCCGAGTCGAACGACTTCACGGGCACAGCGATTAAGAAATCACACTGTCCTGAATTGCAGACAGCCTTGCCGCGGGCAGCATGGCTTATCCCCTCGCTCTGATGCAGGGGATGCGAGACGTGATAGATAAGCGTGCTTTGATCAAGCACCCACTGATCCGCCGCAGAAGCGATCGTCGTCAACAACAGAGCAATGCAACCGATGGTGATCTTCGCCATGATGATCTAAAACTTGACCGAGACTGAAAGCAGCGCAGCACCAAAAGCTGCAGCCGTGACGGCGGCTACCGGTCCGTGGGCCGAAGCGATGCCGTGAACCTTTTCGCCCTTGTTTTTCTGCTCGTAAGCCAACGCTCCGAGAATCGGCGTAAGAATCATTCCCGGACCGTGCACCCAGGCTAGAGCTTTATGAAAGCGGATCGGGCCGCGAGCCGTGGTTCCCGGCACCCGGGGCGCGCGAATCGCGAAGTACGCGCTCGTGAAGTAGAGATCTGACGTGACTGCGCCGAGCACCATAGGGACGGTGCGATCTGTGTTGCTCATATTCTTCCCACCCGCGCCCGGTGAAGCGATTAACGTTGCAAGGGTACCGCGGTAATCAAGCCGAGCTTCTGATGGATCTTGAGCATATGCGTGCGCTTATCGAGCAGCGCTTGCTGTTTCGCGTCACTCCGGGTTTGCTCAGCCGAGAAAGCTAGATCGGAGAGCGACGGACCGGTCTGGCTGCTGGAAGGGGCATTCGGGAGATTGGTCTGCGGCAGCGGGGTCCATCCGGGAATCGTCGCTAAGGTGAAGCTGACCGCTTGGTGGCGCCCGGGATGAAAGTCACCTTCACAGTTTTTGAGTCGAAGCCGTCGGCAGTGACGGTGATTTCAAACGCCGCGGGCGCTGGAGCTGCGAAGTCGAAGTGCCCGGCAGAGTCGGCCTGCAAGTCCGTGGATTGGCCTGTGTTCAAGTTTTTGGCCGAGATTCTTAGCAGCGGGCACAGCGGCACCGGAGGTAGAGGTCACAGTGCCCGAGAGGGCGGCTCCTGATTGGGCTTGCGCCGGCTGGGAGATTGCGAAAACTACTGCAAAGGCGATTGCGTGCCAAGGACGTCGTGGGAACTTCACATTCATGAAGCCGCTCCTGGATGAAGCTGCAACAGCGCGACGCCCCGTGTGGGACAAGAGATGCGGGCCGAGGTCCGAGAAGATGTATCTGAGGCGGACAGTCCTTGAGATATTCGATTCCTCCATCTTCGGCAGGGTGCTTTAGCACCCCGCCCAAGTGGTTTCAGGTAAGATACTTCGGCTCATGAATCGCGAATACCACAAGGGGTACAGCCAGGAATTACATCGGGAGATGGAGATGCTGGTTTTTGGACACGCCGGCTCTCCGCTATTGGTCTTTCCCACGTCGATGGGCAGATTCTTCGAGTATGAAGACCGGGGGATGATCGATGTGCTCGCCGGCAAAATCGACCGGGGCGAACTGCAGGTTTTCTGCCCTGATGCCATCGACACGGAAAGCTGGTACAACAAGTCGGCTCACCCGAGGATTCGCGTCCTGCGACATTTGCAATACGAGCGCTACATTCTCCACGAACTGCTACCCTACCTGCGCTGGCGGAATCAATCCTCACAGTTGGCGGTGACGGGTTGCAGTTTCGGCGGATATCACGCAGTAAACTTTGCGTTCAAACATCCGGACATCGTGACCCAGTGCATCAGCATGAGCGGGGCGTACGATATTCACCAATTCCTCGACGGCTACTACGACGATGACGCCTACTTCAACAGCCCGCAAGACTATGTCTCCAATATGAACGATGACTGGTACTTGAGTCGGTACCGGCAGATGAAGATCGTGCTGGCCTCGGGGGAATGGGATATGTGCCTGGACCAAAACGTGAAGCTGTCGGCACTGCTGAACGGCAAGGCTGTGCCGAACTGGCTGGATATCTGGGGCGATCACACGGGGCATGATTGGCCGTTTTGGTTGCGGATGGCGGAGAAGTATTTCTAGTCGGCGGCGGCTGCTTGCCGATGGTCGATGGCTGGTAGCGAGACACTACTGAAAACGGCGAACTGGGTTCAAGCTGAATCAGGAGGAGCACATGGGACCAAGGATTCGGGTACCAGGCAAGGGCCAGTACCTGATCTGCGCGGTCGCGTTGGCGGTGGCCGCCTCGGGATGGGCGCAGAACATGGACGAGGCGCGCCGGATCCAGTCTCACGTGCTAGGGGTTGATGCCCATAATGATACCGCGCAGCGGGTTCTGATCGACAAGGCTGACATCGGCCAGCGACTGCCAGACGGAATGATCGATCTTCCACGCTTGCAGGAAGGCGGCATACACGTCCCGTTCTTCGCGTTGTGGGTGCCCTCCTACTATCCGGGTGCGGAGGCGGTGCGGAGGACGCTCGACCTGCGCGATGCCATGCAGGGAGTATTTGACAGGTATCCCGACCGCATCGAAATGGCGACCAGTGCGCGCGACATCGAGCGCATTGTCGGTCAGAAGAAGATTGCAGCCGTTCTCACCATCGAAGGCGGGCATCAGATCGACGACGATCTCGGGGTGCTGCGTATGTACC
The DNA here is from genome assembly GCA_035652655.1 of Terriglobales bacterium. Classification (GTDB taxonomy): domain Bacteria; phylum Acidobacteriota; class Terriglobia; order Terriglobales; family Acidobacteriaceae; genus Gp1-AA133. The sequence continues at coordinate 18,759 of DASRDJ010000157.1, read as the reverse complement.
GCCGGATGGGAATTCTCTCGATGACCCTGACTCATTTCCGAAGCAACCACTGGGCGGACTCTTCTACCGGCAAGGCCGAGCACAACGGGCTGACGGATTTTGGGAAGCAGGTGGTGCGCGAAATGAACCGCATCGGAATGATCGTGGACATCTCGCACGTGTCGGATAAGACGTTTTACGATGTTCTCGAAGTCTCCACCAAACCGGTGATTGCCTCGCACTCGTCTTGTTTCGTCTACTCAGACGTTCCGCGCAATATGAAGGACGACATGTTCCGGGCGCTGGCCAAGAATGGGGGCGTAGTAGGAGTGAACTTCGGGTCGTCCTTCTTGAGCCAGAAAGATAGCGATGAATTACGGCAACATGTCTCTCAACAGAGTGCCATGGAGCCCAACTTGGCCGGCGCCGAACTGGATGCCTACGCGGCGAAGGAACACGCGCAATATGACGAGGTTCATGCGAAAGTTGGCAGTGCTACGGTAGAAGATGCAGCTGTGTGCATCGACCATATTGCGAATGTGGCTGGAATCGATCACGTGGGAATCGGGAGTGACTTTGACGGCGTCCCCAGCGTGCCCAGCGGGCTGGAAAACGTTTCCAAGATGCCGAACTTGACGGCAGCATTGTTAAGGCGGGGATACTCGGAAAAAGATATTCAGAAGATCATGGGTGGGAACTTTCTTCGGGTAATACGCGAGGTGGTAGGTAATTAGGACGAGAGCGTGAAACGCTTTCCGGACAGCCGGCGAGAACACCGGCGCTACGGTCGAGGAGGCCGCTTATGAGTGGCAAGAAGGTCGGAATCATTTTCGGAATGGAAAATACCTTCCCGCCGGCGCTGGTCGACAAGATCAATTCGATGGGCGTCGAGGGCGTATCAGCGGAATTCGTGAAAGTAGGCGGGATCCGCATGGACCAGCCCAAGAAGTACGACGTCATCATCGACCGCATCTCGCAGGACATCTCGTTCTACCGTGCTTACCTGAAAAACGCGGCGCTGCACGGGACGGTCGTGATCAACAATCCGTTCTGGTGGACGGCCGACGACAAGTTTTTCAACTATGCGATGGCGGAGCAACTGGGCATCGCCATCCCGCCGACTGTATTGCTACCCCACAACCAACACCCGCCGGGAACGACCGACCAGTCCATGCGCAACCTGATGTATCCACTGAACTGGGACGAGGTGTTCGCGTACGTAGGCTGGCCAGCTTTCCTGAAGCCCTTCGACGGTGGGGGCTGGAAACACGTCTACAAACTGCACTCACCTGATGAGTTCTTCAATGCCTACAACGAAACGGGAACGCTTTGCATGACGTTGCAGCGGGGAGTGGAGTTCGAGGAGTATTTCCGCTGCTACGTGATCGGGCAGGAAAAAGTGCACATCATGCGCTATGACCCGAAGGCTCCGTTTCACGAGCGGTACGTTAAGGGCAACCCTCCGCCGAGGCCGGAACTGAAACAGCGAATCGAGAAGGACGCCCTGACGCTATGCAAGGCGCTTGGCTACGATCTGAACACGGTTGAGTTCGCGGTGGAGCGCGGCGTGCCATATGCGATCGACTTCATGAACCCGGCACCTGATGCAGACATCAACTCGGTGGGCCAGGAGAATTTCGAGTGGGTCGTGAATGCCGTGGCCGAGATGGCCGTGAAGAAAACGTTGAGCGGCGCGAACCCAGCCCGGGAATTGCGCTGGGCTGCTTTCCTCCAAGGTGAGACGCAGGAACCTGAGAAGAAGACACCCGCTCGCAAAGCGAGCTCAAAGACCGCGCCGATGGCTGGGGTCTAGGACTGCGTGGTTGTTATACTGTTGGGGTTTTGTGAACTCACCGACTCCGACGGGCGGGGACGCTCGTCGCTCCATCGGCTTAGAGGTTGGGGTTCTGCAACTGGATTAGCCGTATGAAACCTACCTTCACCATCGGGATCGAGGAAGAGTACCAGACCGTCGATCCTGTCACGCGCGACCTGCGTTCGCACATTCATGCCGAAATGATCGAGAAGGGGAAACTGCGCCTGCAGGAGCGCGTCAAAGCTGAGATGCATCAGTCGGTGGTCGAGGTGGGAACGTCGGTCTGCAGCAACATCAAAGAAGCCAAGGACGAGGTTAAAAAGCTGCGCCGCGACATGATCAACCTGGCCCGGGAAAACGGGCTGCGGCTGGCCTCGGCGGCGACGCACCCCTTTGCGGACTGGCGAGTCCAGGAGATATATCCGGACGAGCGCTACCACAATATCGTCGAAGATATGCAGCTGGTGGCGCGCGCCAACCTGATCTTCGGGTTGCACGTGCACATTGGAGTGGAGGACCGCGAGACGGCCATCCACATGATGAATCACGCGCGTTATTTCGTGCCGCACATCCTGGCACTCTCAACCAACTCGCCCTTCTGGCTCGGGATGAATACAGGATTGAAGTCTTACCGCTGCAAGGTGTTCGACAAATTTCCACGCACCAACATCCCTGACTATTTTCCCAGCTATGGCGAATACGAGAATTTCATCAAGCTGCTGATCAAGACCGGCTGCATCGATAACGCGAAGAAAATCTGGTGGGACATACGTCCGCATCCGTTCTTCAACACCATCGAGTTCCGGATTTGCGACATTCCCATGCGGGTCGACGAGACCATCGCACTCGCAGCCTTGATCCAGGCTACGGTCGCGAAGCTTTACAAGCTGTACGAGGCGAACCAGGGCTTTCGGCTGTACCGGCGTGCGCTGATCATGGAGAACAAATGGCGGGCAGCGCGTTACGGGATCAACGGAAAGATGATCGATTTTGGCAAGCAAGTACAGGTGCCAGTGCGCGACCTGATACTCGAATACCTCAAGTTCGTGGATGACGTGGTGGACGAACTCGGCTCGCGCGAAGAAATCGAATACGTACACAAGATTATGGAAATGGGTACCGGAGCCGACCGGCAGATCCGCGTGTTCGAAGAGACCGGCGATTTGAAGAAGGTTGTCGACTACATTATCGAGGAGACGGAAGTGGGAGTTGCCGAAGAGGCGGACCCGGTTTCCGAAGAAAAAGCAGGTTAATGGATAAAGTCAGCCACGCTCATCGTCCCCTGAACACTATTTCCTTTGATTCGGAACTCACGCCCGGCGCCCGCAACGCGGTGCGGGTATGCCTGCGCGTACAGCCGTCCGAGAGAGTTACCGTCATCACGGACGAAACAAGCCTTGAAATCGCGGCCGCGATTGTTCACGAACTGGAAGCGGTGGACGCGCCCTATCATGCCTTCATTCTCGAAGAACTTGCCAGCCGCCCACTAACCCGACTACCGCAGGAAATTCTCGACGACCTGGAGAAAGCGGACGTGAGTATTTTCGCCGTCCGCGTGCAGCGCAATGAATTGCAATCGCGCATGCAGATGACGGAAGTCGTGAACCGCAGGAAGATCCGACACGCGCACATGGTGAACATTAACCGCCAAATTATGCTCGAAGGCATGCGCGCGGATTTCGCGAAGGTCGACCGCATCAGCCAGAAAGTTATCGAGATGGTGCGCAAGGCTTCGCAGATCCGAGCGCAAACGCCAGCGGGCACGAACTTGGTCGCGGACCTCAATTCTTCTTATAACTGGCTCAAGACTTCCGGCATCATCAGCCGCGACAAGTGGGGCAATCTTCCCGGGGGAGAGATTTTTACTACACCCGGCGAAGTGAATGGAACATTTGTGATCGACGGCGTGGTGGGTGATTACCTGTGCGAGAAATTCGGCGATCTGAAACAAACGCCCCTGACGATTCGCATGGAAAAGAATCGACTGGTGTCAGCAGAGAGCCGCAACCAGGAATTGCGAGACGATTTCTGGGCATATACGCATACTGATGAGAATAGCGACCGCGTCGGTGAATTTGCGATCGGTACCAACATCGAATTGAAAGACGTGATCGGCGAGATCCTGCAGGACGAGAAGTTTCCAGGGATCCACATTGCCTTCGGTAATCCGTACGGGGAGCACACGGGCGCGAAGTGGTATTCCTCTACGCACATCGATGTGGTCGGCCGCAACTTCGACATTTGGGTGGACCAGCAACAGATCATGCGCGGCGGGCAGTTCTTGATTGAAGCGTAGGGGGTCGTTAGCTTTTTGGTCATTGGCAAAGCAACAAGAATCCCTGACGGACCCTTCGCGACCTTTGCGTTACCTTAGCGAACTTTGCGGTTAAGATCTTTTGCCCTCGCCTCATCACAAAGGGCGCGCCGAGAATAGCGGACCATCACTCTCGATGATTCCTTCCCTCCGACAATCGTTCAATTCCAACTACAAGCCGGAGAAATATCCGCAACTCTTGTCGTTGCTCGCGGAGCGCTGCGGCGTGCCGATCGGCTTTCGCGTGTCAGAGACGCCGTGCTTTCTGCCCGCCGAATTGATCGACCGGATGGCGAACGACGGAAAAGAACTAATTCGCCAGCTGGTTGACAGCCCGGAATACCGGGCTCACTCGACTCAATCAATTCCGCCAGAGTTCAATGTCCCTCGTGAATCGACGCACCCGATGTTTATCCAGGTGGATTTCGGATTGGTGCGTGATCAGGGCGGGGAGTTGCAGCCAAAGCTGGTGGAATTGCAGGCTTTCCCCTCCCTCTATGCCTACCAGCCGGTTCTGGCTCGAACCTTTATAGATGTGTACGGTCTGGACCAAGGCCAGAGGTATCTCCTCGGAGGCCTCGACTCGGCGTCGTACCTCTCTCTACTGCGGCGTGCGATCGTGGCGGACGAGGATCCCGAAAACGTGATCCTGATGGAAATCGATCCGACTCATCAGAAGACGCTCCCGGACTTTCTTCTGACCGAAAAGCTGCTGGGCATCCGCACGGTCGACATCACGGCGATCAAGCAGGCCGGGAACACCTTGTACTGGGAAGATGCGGGCAAGCGCGTACCGATCAAGCGCATCTATAACCGCGCGATTGTCGACGAACTCGAGCGTAAGGGCGCGCAGTTGAGCTTTGATTTCCGGGATGACCTCAATGTTGAGTGGGCCGGCCATCCCAACTGGTATTTCCGGATTTCCAAATTCTCGATCCCCTACCTCAAGCATGCGTCGGTCCCGAAAACGTGGTTCCTGGATCAGCTGCCCGAAATCCCCTCTGACCTCGAAAATTACGCCCTGAAGCCCCTCTATTCGTTTGCTGGGCTCGGGGTGCTAATCGCGCCCACGAAAGAGGACATCGCGGCGGTGCCCCCAGAGCGCCGGTCGCAGTACATTCTGCAAGAGCGCCTGCACTTTGAGCCGGTGATCGAAACGCCTTTCGGCGGGACGAAGGTCGAAGTCCGAGTGATGTACATCTGGGTGGACGAGTTAATGCCAGTCCTGACCATCCTGCGCATGGGACGTGGGCTCATGATGGGCGTGGATCACAACCGGAATATGGAGTGGGTCGGGTCGTCCGCCGGCCTGCTGTAGCTGTTTGCAACAAGCACGCTGAATCCATGTCGACAGCAACAAACGGCTTTCTACTGATTGGCACTGAAGGAGACTCATGCGATTCGTCGGTGCAATTCTCCTGCTTGCGGTTTCGCTATCCGCTCAAGACAAACACACTCACACGACATTTACCCCATCGAGCGCAGTAATCCAGCAGGATGACAATACATGGTATATAGGAGCTGAAACCGTGTTACTCCTCCTGCTTCTGGAACCTGGCTCACCGACGCTGATCTCAAATTCACCTTGCCACCAAACGGCACAATCACGGCAATTGAAGCGCCCGTGAGCTTTGCCTCTCCCTGGGGGCCGACCAGCAACAACTGTCCGCAACCAAATGAGGCTTTGGGCGTGTTGGTCGTGGATGGAAAGAGGTTCCCCATCATTCCAAAGCTCAACTCAAGTTCTGCAGCAGGATCGCGCGAAGTCACCACCTTCATTCACTATGACATCCCCACCAAGTACAGCCAAGGTGTTGGTGTTCTACACGTCGAGGCGAACCCATTTGGTTGTTGGTCGAACTGGGAAATTCAAGGAATCATGAGAATAGAATTCTGATGGCTGAGGCTTCCAACCCTGATTCGGTTGACCAAACAGCGGTACCGTCCTAACATGGCCGCCGAGTCTGATTGTGCGTGAAATGATCGGCGAAACCGTCTCCCACTACCGCATCCTTGGAAAGCTCGGCGGCGGCGGCATGGGAGTGGTGTATGAGGCGGAAGATATCCGCCTGGGCCGGCGTGTCGCCCTGAAGTTTATTCCGGACAACCTGGTCGGGGATCCCAAGTCGCTGGAACGGTTTGAGCGCGAGGCAAAAGCAGCCTCCCAGCTCAATCATCCGAACATCTGCACTATCCACGACATCGCGGACAACAACGGGCATCCCTTCATCGTGATGGAAAAGCTGGAGGGCGAGAGCCTGAAGCAGCTGATCCATGGGAAGCCAATGGATTGCGATCAGATTCTCGACATCGCGGTTCAGGTGGCCGAGGCCCTCGTCGCATCGCATGCAAAGGGCATCATTCATCGCGATATCAAACCCGCCAACATTTTCCTTACGACCGGCGGACAGGCAAAAGTGCTGGACTTCGGCCTCGCCAAACTGACCAAAGAGTCCAAGTTAGCCACGGCAACGGATACCAGCATTGAAGACTCGCTCACCGCCGTGGGTGTCATTCCCGGCACGGCGGTGTACATGGCCCCCGAACAGGCCCGGAGCGAGCCACTCGATCCACGCAGCGATCTCTTTTCGTTCGGGGTAGTGCTCTACGAAATGTGCACCGGAAAGAAGCCGTTTTCGGGCACAAACATCGTCACCACGCTCGACGCGGTTCTGCATCAGAAGCCCACTCCACCGCGCAGCCTGAATCCCAACGTTTCGGGTGAATTGGAGAACATCATCGGCCGCGCGATGGAGAAGGACAAAGCCAAGCGCTACCAGAGCGCCGCCGAGATGAAGGCCGACCTCGAACATCTGCGGCGAGAAACTGAATCTGGTCTGGTCAAGACCGGCGCCAAGATTGTTCAGCCCCTCAAGGTGGCGACACAAACGTTCCGAAGTTCGAGCGCGACCCAGACCTACCTCATGATCGGGATGGCTGCGTTGCTCATCACCGTCTTGGGCGCAGTTGGCGCGTGGTGGTTCAAGCATCGCAAAGCTCCTGCGCCGGTGGTCGCGAAGAACACGATTGCAGTGCTTCCGCTGCAGAACATGACTGGCGATAGCAGCTTGGACTATCTGCGCTTTGCGCTTGCCGACGAGATCGCATCGGTTCTGACGTACAACCGGACGCTCGACGTGCGTCCCACGGCGAGCACCCGCAAATACATCAGCGCTGACACTGATCCGCAGCAAGCGGGTCGCGAATTGCTTGTGGCCAATCTGGTCACAGGACACTTCATGCGTCAGGGAAATCAACTCCTGGTGACGCTGCAGTCAGTCAATGTCGGAACCGATAGCGTCAACTGGCAGAGCGCCCCCATCACCGCACCAAGTCAAGACTTCATCGCGCTGCAAGAAGTTCTTACCAAGCAGGTCCGAAGCGGACTTCTTCCAGTCCTTGGTTCCGGCACGGAATTCCTCGAAACCAGCATACCTCCTAAGAATCAGGAAGCTTACGATCTGTACCTGCGCAGCACCGCCGTCCCGCACGATGAAAAGCCAAACAAGCAAGCAATTTCCATGCTCGAGCGAGCCGTCGGTCTCGACCAGAGTTACGCACCGGCGTGGCAAGCTCTCGGCATCCGCTATTACTTCGATTCACAGTATTCGAGCGGGGGAGAAGAGACCTTCCAGAAGTCGAATTCTTCCTGCGAACGCGCGCTGGCTCTCGATCCAAACCTGATTCTGGCCGCCAGTCAACTCATCACAAATCGCGTCGAACGCGGAGACTTGTCGAAGGCCTACCAGTCGGCCCGCACGTTGGTGAAGCGCCGTCCGCAAAGCGCGCAGGCGCACTTCACGCTCGGCTATGTCGATCGATACGCCGGCCTGCTCGAGGAATCGAGCCGCGAGTGTGATGCTGCATTGCACCTCGATCCGGGGAACTATCTGTTTCGCTCCTGCACCTGGACGTTCCTGTACATGGGAAATACCGAGCGCGCCCGCGAATACATTCTTGTCGATGCGGGATCGGAGTGGGCGAATTGGGTCATGCCGCAAATCTTGTTGCGCGAAGGCAAATTGAAAGAAGCTAAGGAAGCCGTGAAGAAGGTGCCCGCGGGCCCGCGCTACCATCGGGATCTGACGGAAGCGGTGTTGGGCGTCCGGCCAGGCGCAGAACTCGATCGGATCTCGCAAGAGGATTCGACCGCCCTCGCCGCCGGAGACGACCCGGAAACCGCGTATCAGCGTGGAGCCGAGCTGGCGTACGCAGGAAAGAAGGACGCCGCCGTGCACATGTTGCGAATTGCGATTGAGCAGAACTACTGTGCCTACTCCGCTCTCGAGAATGACCCGCTACTAGATAAGCTCCGGGCCACTCCCGATTTTGCCGATCTTCTAAAAGCAGCGCGCTTCTGCCAGGAACCGCTGTTGGCGCTGAGCAAGTGAGATTGCTAACCGTTCCCGGCGGCAACAGTCTTATTTGCTTGGGTTTTCAGCCAGAAACTTGCGTCCAATCCACGGAGTTTTCCATCTACTACAGAGCATGATCTTTCTCGAAGGGCGCCAAAAGTGGGCACTCCGCCAATGCAACTCTAGCCCTGGAATTCTTTCCTTGCTCTCTCGGCTGCTTTTGACCCTGGGTTTACTCAGCTGCACATCCGCACAGACGGCGAAGGATGCTGCCAGCCTCAATCCTCTTCCCCAGGATTCTGGGAAGGCCGGGCTCGAACTCATGCTTCGACGACTTTCGACCACCGCCCGGCTGATGCACACCACGGCGCATCCTGACGACGAAGACGGCGGCATGATGACGGTCGAGTCACGCGGGAAGGGGGACACCGTTTTGCTGCTCACGCTGAACCGGGGCGAAGGCGGCCAGAACAAAGTGGGCAGCAACTTGTTCGATGTCCTGGGAGTAGTGCGCTCTCTGGAACTGACCGCCTCGGACCGCTATTACGGCGCGGAGCAGCGGTTCACGCACGTGGCCGACTTCGGTTTCTCCAAGAGCCAGGACGAGACTTTTGAAAAGTGGCATGGACACGATCCCGCTCTAGCAGATATTGTTCGCGTCATTCGAACCTTCCGACCCGATGTTTTGGTATCGCGCTTCGAAGGCACCGAAGATGATGGTCATGGCAATCATCAGGCTTCCGGCACGCTGACGCGCGAGGCGTTTCGGGCCGCGGCCGATCCCAAGCGCTTCCCGGAACAGATCGCTGAAGGGCTGCTTCCCTGGCAGGCAAAGAAATTCTATTTCGACCGAGTTTGTCCTTTTCGCAGCACAGAATGCGCCCCGGAAAAGTACACGGTGAAGCTGGCGACGGGCGAGAAAGATCCTCTGCTGGGTATGACGCACCAGCAATTCGCGATGGAGGGTTTACGGCGTCAGCTCTCGCAAGGCGCTGGAGGATGGTCGGTCGACGCAGGTCCCCACTTCGTCTTCTACCGCCTCGTGGATTCGGTACTCCCCTCCACCAAAAACAAAGACGGGCACGAGGAAGATTTCTTCGATGGAATCGATACCACTTTGCCCGGACTGGCGAACCGTCTTGGCCCTGACGAAGCCAAGATCCCCTACCTCCGTCCGGAACTCGTAAAGATCCGGGGCGAAGTTGAGGAAGCAAAGAAACTGGCGGCCGATCCCGGCAAAGCTGCCTTGCCACTCCTCCAAGGGCTTCGCGATTTAAATGCTCTGATCTCGCGTCTGGTGGCTGACAAGCAGCTTGCTCCGATTGAGCAGCGCGAACTATTGGGTAATCTCCGTTTAAAGCAGGAACAGTTTCACGAAGCGGCAAATCTCGCTCTCGGACTGACCGTCTCCGTTGACGTAGCTGCTGCAGTTGCGCCCAATGCTGAAGAAGCCTTCATGGCTGTGCCCGGACAAACTTTCGGAGTGAGCGTTCGGGTGCGGAATTCTGGGGATCACGAAGTCTCGGTACAGAATATCGACCTGGAATTGCCCGAAGGCTGGAAGGCCGCAGCAACATCCGGAAAAATACAAACCATTGCCGCGGGAAAGGAAGGCACCACGCAATTTCGGGTGACCGTCCACGAGAACGCAGCGTACAGTCGACCCTACTGGCATCGGAACGACCCGGAGACCGAGGGCCTCAACATCGTCGACGACGCACGCTATGCGACACTCGCCTTTCCTCCTTCCCCACTCCATGCCCACGTCGATTACATAGCCGAGGAACTCAGCAGTGAACTGAGCGGAGTGGGAACGGTGGCTTATAAAGACTCCGCCGAACACGAGAAGCGGCGATCACTAGCCGTCGGTCCGCCTTTTTCCATCGCGATCGATCCCGTGTCGCAGGTAATCCCCGTCGGACAGAAAGAACCTCGGACTCTGAAAGTCCAGGTCCGCAGCGGGGTGTCAGGAAGTTCCTCAACAACCGTCAAAGTTACCGCACCCGCCGGGTGGCAAGTAAGTCCAACGTCACAACACGCGTCGTTCTCCAGCTCGGGAGCAGTAAAGACCTGCCAATTTCAGATTGTTCCGATCGCCCAAAAGGAAGGACGCTTCTCCATCAAGGCCTCCTTGGAGTACCAAGGCAAAACGTATTCGGACGGATATTCGGTCGTGACCCGCGACGACCTGGACACGTTCTACTATTACCAGCCGTCCATTCAGAAGGTCAGCGTCGTCGATGTGAAAGTCCCGAACAACTTGAAGATCGGCTACATCATGGGAGCCGGAGACGATATTCCCGAAGTGCTGCGCGAGGTCGGCCTAGACGTCACGATGATTCCGGCAGAGAAGATCGCCTGGGAAGATTTGAATCGTTACTCAACCATCGTTCTGGGGATTCGCGCTTACGACACGCAGAAAGACGTGGTGTCGAACAACAAGAAATTGCTGGATTTCGTTTCAGCGGGCGGCACGCTGCTGGTGCAGTACGAAACCGACACCAGTAGCTTCAATTCCGGATCGTTTACTCCATATCCGGCGAGCCTGAGTCGAGGGAGGGTGTCAGTCGAGGAAGCCGCGGTTCAGATCCTTGCGCCGGACAATCGAATCTTTCATTATCCGAACGATATTTCCGCACATGACTTTGACGGTTGGGTGCAGGAGCGCGGCCTCTATTTCCTCGATACATGGGACGCAAAATTCACTCCGCTCCTGGCATCACATGATCCAGGAGAAAGCGATCTCAAGGGCGGACTTGTAGTGGCTCTCTATGGCAAGGGAACGTATATCTACACCGGCTACGCCTTCTTTCGCCAATTGCCTGCGGGAGTTCCTGGTGCGTTGCGTCTTTACGTGAATCTTCTCGCTGCCGGACAAGAGGCTACCGACAAGCACTAACTAGGTATGTGAGAGAAGGGCGTCCCGCCGCGGCCGGCAATCGGTTGCCTCGCTTTAAAACAAGATCGACTGTTGCACGTGCATGCCGAACTCAAGCCCAGAGCTATCGAACAAAGAAGGTCCTCCGCAGCTGATTCGCGGAATGGGGCTAGCCTCTGCGACTTCGCTGAACATGCTCGACATGATCGGTGTGGGGCCTTTCATCACGATGCCCCTGATCGTGACCGCAATGGGCGGCCCGCAAGCGATGCTGGGATGGATCCTGGGAGCGGGATTCGCGATCTGTGACGGGTTGGTATGGGCAGAATTGGGGGCGGCAATGCCCGGCTCTGGCGGCTCCTACCGGTACTTGAAAGAGATCTACGGTCCAAATACCCTCGGAAAGCTAATTTCGTTTCTCTTCATTTGGCAACTTTCCTTCAGCGCTCCCTTATCGATCGCGTCGGGCTGCATCGGCGTCGCGGACTACGCCGGATATTTCTGGCCGAATCTGGCCAAGGTCTATTTCTCACATGCGGCGAAGACGCGCATACCGCTGGTCGGGAACCTCGAGGTGAGTTGGCTGGTCACCCCAGGAACGGCTGTCGCTGTCGCTGCATGTGTGCTGGCTGTGTTTCTGCTGTATCGGCGAATCACCGTGATTGGACGGCTTTCGGCGGTGATGTGGGTGATAGTGATGGGTACGATCGGCTGGATCATCGTCGCGGGTCTCACCCATTTCAATGCCGCTCAGGCATTTGACTTTCCTGACGGCGCCTTTGCATTTTCGAGAAGCTTTTTTAACGGGCTGGGAAGCGCGATGTTGATCGCCACTTACGACTACTGGGGCTACTATAACGTTTGTTTTCTGGGCGATGAGGTCAAAGATCCGGCCCGCAACATTCCGCGTGCCCTGCTGCTATCAATTTCGCTGGTGGCTGGTCTATATATCGTGATGAATTTGAGCATCTTGGCGGTCGTTCCGTGGCGCGAAATGGTGGCCGTCAATGGCGCGAACGACCGGCTGCACATCGTTTCACTGTTTATGCAGCGAACATACGGGTCGTGGGCCGCGCGCATCGTTACGGGACTCGTCATGTGGACGGCTTTCACCTCTGTCTTCTCTCTGATGCTCGGCTATTCCCGGGTTCCGTATGCGGCCGCACTCGATGGCAACTACTTCCGAATTTTCTCCAAGGTTCATCCCAAGCACCGGTTTCCCTATGTATCTCTGATAGCTCTCGGGGTGGTGGCGGCGATCTTTTGTTTCTTCCGCCTCGCCGACGTGATTGCAGCACTAGTGGTCATCCGGATCATGCTGCAGTTCCTGGTGCAATCGATTGGACTGATCATCCTGCGAATTCGCCGTCCCGACATGCCACGGCCTTTTCGTATGTGGTTCTACCCTCTCCCCGCACTGGTTGCATCGATTGGCTTTGGCTATATCCTGTTCGTGCGTGCGAATGCAGTTAAGGAAATCCGATACGCTTTTGTAATTCTGATCTTGGGGATCCTGATCTACATGGCGCGCGCCTGGCGAGGCGGAGAGTGGCCTTTCGGGCGCGCCTCCGCCACCGCCTTGGAGGGATCTCTCTAGATGGCCGAGATGGTGAAAACGCCCACACTGCCGCCCTCGATTCCCGGCAAGCAGAGCATTTCCGCCTGGGCGCCGTTGCGGGAACCCATCTTCCGCTCGATGTGGCTCGCAGCTATCGTCTCTTATATCGGTACATGGATGCAGGCCGTCGGCGCCGGTTGGATGATGACAACCCTGACCATGTCACCTTTAATGGTCGGCTTGGTCCAGGCGGCGGTAGCTCTTCCCGTCTTTCTTGTTATTCTTCCCGCAGGTGCTTTAGCTGATCTCGTCGACCGGCGCCGCTTTCTCCTGATAACCCAGGGCTGGATGGTACTGGCGTCCGGCACACTTGGAATTCTCACGCTGCTGCACATGGTCGGTCCCTGGACCTTGCTTGGGTTCACCTTCCTGCTGGGACTGGGCGCCGTAATGAACGATCCAGCCTGGCAGGCCATCACACCAGAACTGGTTCCCCCCGAGCAGCACGCGGCCGCGGTCGCCCTCAATTCGGCCGGATTCAACGTAGCACGCGCGATTGGCCCCGCGCTGGGCGGCATCGTCATCGCCAAAGCAGATTCTGGAACGGCATTCCTGCTAAACGCCGTGTCGTTCTTCGGCGTGATCCTCGTCCTCTATCACTGGCGTCGGCCGGCACCCGAGAGAATCGAAACCGGAGCGCTTTTGGATGCCATACGGGGTGGCGTTCGTTATGTTCGGCAATCGTCGCTGGTCCGGTCGGTGCTGATCCGCACCGGTGCGTTCAGCGTGGGAGCGATCGCATTACTGGCGTTGTTGCCGATTCTGGCCCGTCCATTCGGCGCGACTGGCTACGGGGTGTTGCTAGGCTGCTTCGGCGTGGGAGCACTAGCGGGAGCCACAATCTTGCCACGGCTGCGCCGTCGGCTCTCGGTGGATGGGCTGGTGGCGGCGGCCATTGTCGTGTTCGCCGCCATGACCTTCGCTGCAGGACGCATCTCATCGTTTGGCGGTTTGTGCGCCACGTTGGCAACAGCCGGAGCTGCATGGATTGGAATCCTCGCTTGCCTGAACACGGCAGCCCAAACGATGTGTCCCTCGTGGGTGAGGGCGCGGGCGTTATCAATGTATCTGCTCGTGTTACAAGGTGGCATGGCGATTGGCAGTACAATGTGGGGCGCTCTGGCAACGCGCATAGGCTTGCCGAATGCCTTGCTATGCTCGGCATTGGCGCTGGTAGCAGGGTTAGCAACCATCCGAAAGCATCGGTTGAGCGCTCACCATCTCGCGATGGCGCCTTCGGTTGTGAGAGATTAGGTATGGTTTCAAGTTGAGGGGGAGACGATGAAGACAATAACCATTCGCCTGGGAATTCTGCTGTTGTGGTGTTGCAGCGCGTTGGTCGCGCAGCAGATGCCGAAGCCGGAGCCCCCTCGTACCCTCAACCAGGTGATGGATCGTGCCCTCTCTAACGCCGAGAAGGAGTTCATGTCAGCGGTCGAAGTAATGCCGGAAGACACGTACAGCTACGCTCCCACAGACGGAGAGTTCAAAGGCGTACGCACGTTCGCCGGCCAGATCAAGCACGTGGCCGCTTCCAATTACGAATTTGGGGGAGCGATCCTACAGGAAAAACCGCCTGTGGATTTTGGAGGCGAAGAAGGTCCAGCTTCAATTAAGACGAAGACGGAGATTGTTCAGTTCTTGAAAGATTCCTTCGTCTACATGCACAAGGCCGTCGCCAGCATGAATGAAAAGAACGCCACAGAATCCCTCAAGAGCCCCTGGGGACAGAACACAATCACGCGCCTGGGAGTAACGACGCTCACAGTAGCCCACATCTTCGATCACTACGGTCAGATGGTGGTGTATCTGCGGCACAATGGGATCGTCCCGCCCATGAGCAAGTAGCCTCGCCTTCCGTTTTTCGCGCTATGCTCTTTCGAGCCACGATGGTCTCAGCAACCTATTCCATCCTCACGCAGTACGCTCAGCTCATTCTTTCGTTCCTTGCATTCGCCCTGCTGGTCGCCATCGCATTTTTTCTTCGGCGAGTAACGGGCTTGTACCGATCACTGCGAGCCGGAAGTTGGCCTATGACGCAGGGCAGAATCGAGACGGCCAAGGTCATCGGTTTCGCTCAACAGTCACTAGTCCAGCTTGGTTATTCATACTCCGCGGAAGGATCGATCTTCTCCGGATATTTGACGCACCAGTTCGCTGATGAACAGGATGCGTGGGACTACGTCGACCTGGTAAAAGGGCAAATGATCCCGATTCGCTATCAGGCTCGCCAGCCGGCCATCTCTGCAGTGCGCACGGCGGACCAAAGCACACTGCATATGTCGAACCGAAAGAGTATCCTGGCCCAATTGATGGGTCACACTCTCACCGATTTTTTCACAAATTCACACACGGACGACAATCGCGTGAAATGCGCAGCCGACTGGCCGACCATCAGGGGGCGAGTCGAATCAGGAGCGGTAACCCGGAATGGAGAAGAAGGCCTCTGGTATCTCGTAAGCTCTTACACCGGCGAAATCGGCTATTCCTACTCGGTGGAAGGCACCTACTACGCTGGTCATCTCACAAAGACATTCTTCAGAGAAGAGTCCGCACGAAGATTCCTGGAGCATTTGAAGGGTAGGGACGTGATCGTGCGCTACAGTCCAAAGTCGCCGCGGATCTCGAGACTCTGCCGAGAAGACCAGACGGAAAAATCGCTCTCCTAAGGAGATGCAAAATCGCTGCGTTACCTTCCGAGGAACGGGTAGCACGCCGGTGCTATTTACGAGTGTCTGTCACGCCACTAATCTGCACCTTCCCCCCAATCGAAGGCAAAGGTGCCGGACGGTTCTTGGCATTTTTCCCGAGAAATCTGATAGCTGAGTGCCCGACAGACAGTCGGTACTTACGCGAAAGGTTGGGATATGGAGTGCATGAAGTCGAAAACGAGTTTGGACCTGGTGGAGGAAGCTCGGCGGCGTGAAGTCGAGCACGAGATTTTGAGTTATTTTCTAGCGGTCGAGTCCTATCCGGCGCGAGCCGCGCGTCAGCCGCAGGTGAGTTTTGAGGCGCACTGCTGGAGCGTCTACACGGTGCTCGAAAACGAGCAGCCGAACTAACGGCCGAATTTAATGTTGCCGGGAGGGCTGCGCGTTGCGGCCCTCGGCTCAGTCACTATCCTTTGCGACTGGCAGCCGCGCCTTTGCTCGCAATCGTCGTGAGGAAGAGTTCGGCAGATAGGTTTTTGGCTTTTAGATACGCCGCCACCTTGGCGGCGATTCTCTTTGGCGGCTGTTTGCTTCGAGGGTCCAGGAAAATAAGAACCGATGGACCAGCGCCGCTCAAGGCGGTTCCCAAAATTCCCTGTCCCCGCTCAAAGCCTGCCATGCCTGGCAACAGAGGGCACAGCGGGGAACGGAACGGCTGGTGGATACGATCTTCGAGAGCGGCCTCCAGAAACTCAGGCTTGCTCTGCATAAAAGCCGCCAGCAGCAACATAGAGTTCTGAATATTCACGACCGCATCGGCGCGCGAATATTGCAAGGGCAGAACGGCCCGCGCCTTTTCAGTCGACAGCGGCTCCGGCGGCACGGCCAGAAGCAGAGGCCACTTTCCTCTCGGTGCGATGCGGGCGACCTGCGCTTCTGACTCTCCCGACATCCGTGCCACCGTCAGGCCGCCCATCCAGCAGGCCGAAGCGTTGTCAGGATGGTGCTCGCGGCGGGAAGCTTCGCCGACGATTTGAGCGTCGGTCCAGCGCAGGCCTCCAAAGTGATCGGCCAAAGCAATACCGGCCAGGCGAGCGGCCGCTGACGATCCGCATCCTTTTCCGATCGGAATGTCATTATCGATCTTCAGCGCGAGTGGAGACGCTGGTCGTTTCGCTGCGTTCAGAACTTCCCGGTAGGTGGTCAGGATCAGATGGTTCTCGAGATTGCCACAGATCTCGGCGTCTCTTCCGGTCGCTTGGATCGAGTACTCGCGAGTGCCCTGTGCCTCAAGTTTGAGATGAAGATCAAACGCCAAAGCTGCAGCATCGAATGCCGGACCAAGATTCGCGGACGTCGCGGGTAGCTTGATACTGAACTTGCGCGATTGCCTCCTGGAAGGCATCGCTATTGCCGACCCTCGTTCTCGAACTGCTCAAGGGTTTTGGCGACCGCGTCCATGGTCGCATCGAGCACAATCGGAGCGCGTTGAAGCGGCGCGAGAGAACCTGCATCCTTCTCATGTTGCGTGCCCGAAAAAAGATCTCCCCGATGGAATTTCAAAGTAAACTCCGGGTCTTTCAAAACGTGGCCCGTCAAGATCAGCACCACGCTTTCGTTCGACTTCACGAATCCTCGCTTGACCAGCTTCTTCAACCCGGCCAAAGTCACGGCTGAGGCTGGCTCGCAACCCACACCATCGGCTCCGATTTCCGCCTTGGCCATGGCCATCTCAATCTCGGTCACTTGTTCCACGACACCGCCTGTCGCCTGGACAACTCGCAGAGCTTTCTTCCACGACGCGGGATTGCCGATCCGAATCGCCGTGGCGAGTGTGTCCGCCTGAGTTGGGATCAGTTTCTTGCCAGCGTGCTCATGGATGCTGCGGAAAAAGGGATTCGCGCCTTCCGCCTGGATGACCGATAGCTTCGGCAATCGCGTAATCAGGCCGAGGTCTTTCATCTCGACCAACGCCTTACCAATCGCAGAGGAGTTCCCCAGATTTCCCCCCGGAACGACAATATGATCCGGAGACTGCCAATTCAGCTGCTCCAGCAATTCGACGCCAGCGGTTTTCTGGCCCTCGATACGGTAAGGATTAACCGAATTTAGCAGGTAGATCGGCTTCCGTTTGACCAACTCATTCAACACGCGTACGCAGCCGTCAAAGTCGGTGCGGAGTTGACAGGTCACCGCCCCATAGTCGAGCGATTGCGAAAGCTTTCCCCAGGAAATCTTGCCCTCAGGAATGAGCACAAGGCTGCGCATCCCTCCGCGCGCAGCGTAAGCTGCCATCGACGCAGAAGTGTTGCCGGTCGAAGCGCAAGCGACCCAGCGAAAACCTTCCTGTCGTGCAAACGAACTCGCCGTCGTCATGCCCGTGTCTTTGAACGAGGCGGTTGGGTTCATGCCCTGATGCTTGGCCTGCAGGAACTGCACGCCTGCGGATCGAGCGCAGCGCGGCAGATCGTAGAGCGGAGTATTCCCCTCGCGCAAAGTGATCGGCTCGAATCCCGACTTAAGCGCAGGAAGAAGTTCCCGAAATCTCCATACCCCGCTGGTGTCAGCCAAAGCGAGTGACGTCTTTCGATCACGCCAAAGTTGCTTGAGAGCGTCAGCCGGCTGGCCAGCTGTTAATCCCTGACCTGATTGCCAGCCAGGATAGAAGACCTCGAACAGATCGCCGCAGCTCGGGCAGCGAAAGTCCTGATCAGCCCGATCGGCCTCGGCGCCGCAGTTGATGCAGCGCAGCCGGGACACGGACGCGGGACTCTTGATGTCGGGCGCAGTTGGATTCATCGTGGATGACGCAAAGGCAGCACCGCTCTAAAACAGGGGTTCCGGGAACGCGGGTCCCTGCGCCGACCTTCAGGATAGCGAAATCAGCCTTGTTTCCAAAGCTTGTCTTGATGGTGCTCTTCCTTCTCGAGGCGCAGGTAGTCGTCGGCCTTGTTGATCCAGTCGGCGCGCGGTGGATTGAAAACGTCGAGGTCCACGGTGTCCATCAGCGCTTCCGCCTTGTGCGGCATGTTGCGCGGGATGGTCAACACTTCCCCGGCATGGACGACAATCTCTTTGCCGTCGATCCAGAACTTAAGCGCGCCCTCGAGGATGTATGTCACCTGCTCGTTATAGTGACTGTGGAGCG
>DASRDJ010000156.1:0-2897 GCA_035652655.1 Terriglobales bacterium | reverse complement strand
CATTCACCGCGCCCAGCGAGTTCTCTTTGGCATAGGCTGCGGCATACTCTCCTGCTCGCTTGCCGAAGACTAATAAATCGGAAAGTGAATTCCCGCCCAGTCGGTTGGCGCCATGCAGACCTGCCGCACACTCTCCCGCTGCAAACAGGCCAGCCACATCTGACATTTGGGAATCAGCGTCCACCTTGACGCCCCCCATCATATAGTGCGTCGTAGGACCCACTTCCATCGGCTCCTGGGTAATGTCAATGTCGGCAAGCTGCTTGAACTGGTGATACATGCTGGGCAGCTTCTTCTTTATATGCTCCGCCGCGTTCGGAATTCTCTCCTTGATCCAGGCAATGTCCAGAAACACGCCTCCGTGGGGACTGCCCCGCCCTTCTCGCACCTCCCGCCGAATACAGCGGGCCACGTGATCGCGGGTCAGGAGCTCGGGCGGGCGTTTCGCGTTCTTATCCCCCTGCGTGTACCGCCAGCCTTCTTCTTCAGTATCGGCGGTCGAGTTGGCGTACAGTGGCGGAATATCTTTGAACATGAATCTCTCGCCATTCCGATTACGGAGTACCCCTCCCTCGCCGCGCACTCCTTCCGTGACCAGAATGCCGCGCACGCTTGGCGGCCAAATCATTCCCGTAGGATGGAACTGCACAAATTCCATGTCCATCAACGCCGCACCGGCATGGTAGGCGAGCGAATGCCCGTCGCCCGTGTATTCCCAACTATTGCTGGTGATCTTGTAAGCCCTTCCAATTCCTCCCGTCGCCAGCACCACGGCTTTGGCGCGGAAGACGTGAAATCGGCCGCGCTCGCGATCATATGCAAACGCACCTGCGATGCGACCGCCATCCTTCAGCAGTGTGACTACGGTGTACTCCATGAACACGTCGAGACCCAGATGGATGCCATGGTCTTGAAGGGTGCGGATCATCTCCAAGCCGGTGCGGTCGCCCACATGCGCGAGCCGAGGATACCGATGGCCGCCGAAATTCCGCTGCAGAATTCGACCATCGCTGGTGCGATCAAAAAGCGCGCCCCAAGCCTCCAGTTCACGCACGCGCTCCGGAGCTTCCTTGGCATGCAGCTCCGCCATTCGCCAGTCATTAAGGTACTGACCGCCGCGCATGGTGTCGGCAAAATGAACACGCCAGCTGTCTCGGTCATCCACATTTCCCATCGCTGCCGCTACGCCACCCTCGGCCATGACGGTGTGTGCTTTGCCGAGAAGAGATTTCGTAATGACCGCGACCTTTAGACCGGCGGCCGAGACCTCGATGGCAGCCCGCAGACCGGCGCCCCCGGCTCCGATGATCAGAACGTCGTGCTCATGCGTGATGTACTCGCTCACTAGACGATCCTCCAATCCGTCCAGATACCCATCGAGCACATCCGCACATACAAATCGGAAAACGCTACCGAGCAGAGACTGCACCAAGCAAACAACATGTGGCGCCGGTTCAGGCAACTTACGCAATCGTAAACTTGCTTGCGGGCCGGCGCCCCTGCCAACCGATCCCGAAAACCGCCGACCAGATGACGCAAGGAGTGGCATCCGAAAGTGTAGGAACTCAGCAGGAGCAGGTTCGTCAACAACACGAGAGTACCGACGCCGATGCCAAACCGGCCGTCGAACCAGAACGCGTCCCACACGTCCCGCCCCAGAATCACGAGAAATACCAGGGCGAGGTAAAGAAAATACCGGTGGACGTTTTGCAGGATTAAAGGGAACGATCGTTCACCGAGATACGTCTTCCGCGGCTCGCCCACGTTGCAGGAAGGCGGATCGGCCCAAAAGGCCTTGTAATACGCCCCGCGATAGTAGTAGCACGTCACTCGAAAGCCACCGGGTGCCCACAAAATGAGCACCGCGCCTGTGACCCAAGCGGGCATCCAGTTTGGGTTTGGACCAAACCAACCCTCATGGTCGGGGCCGAACAATTCGGGCGAATAAAACGGTGAGAGATATGGTCCGAATCTGAAATGCTGGCCCTGCAGGGCAGCCCACGTGGAGTAAACGATGAATGCCGACAAACCAAGGAACACGACGAGCGGTTGTACCCACCAATTGTCGGCCCGCTGCGTCTGCCCGAAACTCCCACGCGATAATGGGACGTCAATCTGAGACATCGAGCCTCCTGACGCGTTCGTGCTGACGCTATCAAGCACTGGCCTGATTGCGACTGAGTACGAGCGGTAGCCATGATACAGGCAAATTCAGTGTCATTGTTTTCGGAAACGATGGCTCAACTCAACGGTGGCAACTATGACCCGAGAACAACTACGCCGCACGCTATCAAACTCCGGCACGAGCGCGCTATGGTACAGTTTTCGTGATCACCTGGTTGAAGACAGGCCGTCAAGTTGGACGGGGCGATGAGTACAGGACGTGAAATTCGCAGCTACGACTATGTAAACCGTCCCTACGAGCGCGTCCGCGACGCGTTGAGGCAGAACGCACTCACAGTCTTCCAGTCCGCTACGAAGGCGGCCGCTTCCCGGGCACAGTCCATCGCCGCTGAACTGCACGTCGACTTTGGCGGTATTGGGGTGAAGACCGACATCAATATTTCCGTAAAGAACATTGAGGAAATCGTTGATGCCACCTCAACTCCCACCACCCGGTTGCTGCTGGAATGGGAGGCCGCAACCGTGCCGCGATTGTTCCCGCTCATGAAGGGCGAGCTTTCCCTGTACCCGCTGACCTCAACCGAAACGCAATTGGATTTTTCCGGGTTTTATGAACCGCCTTTCGGCGCTGTGGGGAGAACCATGAACGCGATCGTCGGCCACCGCATAGCAGAAGTGTCGGTGCATCGCTTCGTTAGCGACGTCGCTGGATATCTGCGGCAAGCCTTGCCTAAATAAGTATATCGCCAGGCATATGGAAGACATTCGCGCCA
>DASRDJ010000155.1:0-3636 GCA_035652655.1 Terriglobales bacterium | reverse complement strand
GATCACGCGGTGCGCCGCCACCGAACGTTGAATGCCATCGTGCGCGCTTCACAGACGGGGCAACGGCAGAAAGTTGCCTAACGGCGGTTCAAAGGTTCAAGGTTCAAAAGTTCAAAGTCGGAATCGCTGGCCTCGGTTCTAGAAGTTCCAAGGGTTCCAGCCGTTCCCCCTTCGCTGACCCGCTTCCCAATTTTCATCAAAGGCTAGTGCGATCGATTGGGATTGACGACTCGCCGGCTTCGCGGTAACAGAGAAAATAGATTAGCGAAAGGAGCGATGACCATGGAGCATCGAGCGGCGGAAATACACGACGGACTGAAGCACCCGGTGATCGACGGCGACGGCCACTGGATGGAGCCGATACCGATCTTCCTTGAGTATTTAAGCGAAGTGGGCGGCGCGAAATCGGTCGATCAGATCAGAGCGCTGTGGCGTGGAAGGGACGTGTGGTACCGGGCCACACCAGAGGAGCGCCAGCACAGCCGCCTACGTCGCGCCATCTGGTGGGGTGTGACGAGCAATACCTACGACAAGGCCTCGGCGCTGCTGCCGGCCTTGTTGAACGAGCGCCTGCCCGAGTTGGGCATCGACTTCGCGCTGATCTATCCGAGCTTCGGTCTCACCATCAACGGCATAGCTCAGCCCGATCTGCACCGGGCCGCAGTCCGCGCCTACAACATGATGACGGCCGACATGTTCGCGCCGTATGCAAAAAGATTTGCGCCCGTAGCGATTCTCCCTTGTCAAACGCCGGACGAAGCCCTTGAGGAGCTGGAATACGCGGTCAAGCAGCGTGGTTTCAAGGCGATCATGCTGCGCGGAAACCAGGAGCGACCGATTCCAAGCGCAGCGGAAGGAATCGATCGGCAGAAGGCCGCCTGGTATTGTGATACTATCGCCCTCGACAGCCCCTATAACTATGAGCCGCTGTGGCAGCGCTGCGTCGAGCTCGGCGTGGCGGTGACCCAACACTCAGGCAGCGGGCGCTGGCAGGATCGCTCGTCGATCAACAACTTCACTTACAACCACGTCGGCCACTTCGCTGAATCGAACCACGCTTTCGCGCGTGGTGTTTTCCTCGGCGGTCTCGTGCACCGTTACCCAAGCCTCAATTTTGGCTTCATGGAAGGCGGTGTGAGCTGGGCCTGTCAGATGTGCCTCGACTTGATCGAACACTGGGAGAAGCGCCGGCGCGCCGGGTTGCAGTATCCAAACGCAACCAGTGTCGCCGAGATGCACCAGCTCATCGACCGGTATGGCGATCAAAAACTTAAAGCCAACGCCGACGCGATCATGAACAGCCTGGATGTATTTCGTCCGGAGTGCAGTCTCGAAGAACTCGCGCGGCCCGAGCATGTCGTAGACGATTTTGAAGCAGCGGGAATTAACTCAAAAGAGGATGTCCGGGCAGTCTTCTCCGGCAACTTCTACTTCGGTTGCGAGGCGGATGACCGGGCGACGATATGGGCCTTCGATCCCCGTATGGGCGTCCGGCTTCGGCCGATCTTCAGCTCCGACTTCACGCATTTCGACGTGCCTGATTTCAGGGAGGTGATTCCTGAAGCGTTTGAATTGGTGGAGAAGGGCTTCGTGACGGAGCAGGATTTCCGGGAGTTCACGTTCACCAACGCTGCGCGTCTGCACACGCGCAACAACCCGGACTTCTTCAAGGACACCGTCGTCGAGCTAGCGGTGGCCGATGAGCTGGGACTGAAGGCGGCGTTGTCGGCAGCGAATGCCTAAGCGACTGAACGAGATCAAGCGTTCAAATCGTTCAAGCGGTTCCATCGCTTCGCTCCGTTCCAGTCGTTTTACGGCCGTGTCCGTGGGGCGTGTTCGTGCTCGCGTGGATTTCACGGTCACGACCCACGGACACGATCACAGTTCATCAGTCTAACCATTCTGGTCGGCTTTCCTGCTGTCCAATATCGGGCTGTACTTCTTTGATGCTCCTGTTCGCCGGTCTGATGTATAGGCACGACCAGCGAGAAAGTTCTTTTCCGTTGGCAGGTGCAGGTAGATGTTTTTCGTCGGGTCGCGAAAAACGTTCATCGGATCTCTGCCACTTTCTATGATTCCTACCTGCTCCTCCAACAGGTGACGGTAGAGTATGATCCCCTTGTCTGAGCGGCTCAGCGCTTCCGTCGAACGGTCGGCGATCGGTCCCTGAGTCATCCATGCGGCGATGTCCTGGCCGCTGTTATTATCCAGGAACTGCCATTGCGGTTGTCCGTTATCGGCCAGTTGCGGTACCGGCACGTCATAAAAGGGGATCTCCTCGGCTGGCTGCGCTCCTTCGCTTCCGACCTTGCTATAGCAGCGATACCACCAATGGGCCGTGTGCGTGTCGTCGATCGGAACTCGGATTTGAAAGCCGGCGCCGTTTTTCTTATCGACCACTCCCTGTCTCAACATATTAGGGAAGACGACCGGATGCCCGACTTTCCAGTCGTCATCCTCTTCGGTCTCGCCCTCCACAATACGCCGCTTCACGATCCCGTACTCGAATCGATCAAAGCCGATCTTCGCGTGCTTCTGGCGCGAGCGCTGAAGATCTCCGTTTCCCATCTGTTCGACCACGTAATTGTAGAAGTTCTGATGGAGCCACTCGACATGCACCGGGTCCAGCGAATTCTCCATGATCTGGAGCCAGTTGCAGGGAATGACTGCGTACCCGACGTCGCGTAGAACATCTTCCATCACGTACAGGTCCCAGCGCGGCAGCAGCGGTTCGGGCAGGGGGCCCAGGTACGCGAGCAGGAGACCGCCCTGCTCCTGGATAGGGTAGGACTGGATTTTTATTTTCTGCTTAAAGCGGCCTTCCACATCTTCGGTATCGTCGTAAGGCTGCTCGGTGCAGCGCCCTTGTTTGTCAAACCGCCAACCGTGATACGCGCATCTTATGCCGTCGTCATCGGGGATGCCGTACATCATGGACATCTTCCGATGCGGGCAGCGCGGTTCGACAAGCCCATAGTGTCCGGAGCGATCCTTATAAAGCACCAGATCTTCCCCTAGGATTTTTACTTGGAACGTGTTCCGCTCCTTCATCTGGGAGACCGCCGCTACAGGATGCCAATAACGGCGAAACAGCTCTCCCATAGGCGTTCCGGGTCCCACTCGAGTCAACTGCTCGTTTTGTTTCTCGGTCAGCATGGCTTCCTCCAGGAAGAGAATTGACCGCAGAGACGCTGAGTACGCAGAGTTCGGAGCATTGATCGAAAAACTCTTGACTCTGCGCCCTTCGCGCCTCAGCGGTGCGTGTTACCATCCTAGATCAGCAGGCCTGCCGGCAACAAGAGTTACCCGTCGTCCACGCCGAGTTCCCCCGTCGGACCTGGACAATTTCTTCGAGCTTGGATAGTCATCAAAAAAGAGCATGACAGGCGCGTCCGTGGCGCACAGGAGAAAAGAGATGGGAGAACGGGTTTTAGGTGTCGGCGTGATCGGTCTCGGCGGGGCGTCCCTCGCCATGATTCCAAAGTTTGTCCAGAATCCCAACTTTCGCATTGCGGCGGCGGCGGATATCGATGCCGAGATCATGGAGCGGTTCCGCAAGGACTTTCCGGATGCGGTGTCCTATGACGATGCGGCCAGGCTGTGCGCGAGCCGTAACGTTGACCTCGTTTATATTGC
>DASRDJ010000154.1:0-6657 GCA_035652655.1 Terriglobales bacterium | reverse complement strand
GGTTTCTCCGGCGAGGGCCCGCTTCAACACTTCTTCAATTCCAGTGGTGCGCAGCCTGGGAAAGACTTCTCCCGCGACGCGTCCCAGAACTTCGTCCGCACTCTTTCCCGTAAGCCGCTCCATGAACGGGTTGAAAAGCTGGTAGCGCAGCTCCGTGTCATACAGGATGATTCCCTGCGCAGCACCCATGATGACTGCCTGGCTGACCTCAGCCGCGGCTTGAGCTGCCATTTGGCTATTCTTGGTACGGATGCGGGCCATCACGCGGCCAACGATTGGCTCGACTGCATCGCCCGGAAGGGTGAACGAATCGTTCTCGGTAACGAAACGGATGGTCTTCCGTGTACTGTCGAGGATGACTTGGCAGGTCCTGCACTCATGCAGATGTTCTTCGAGTCGCAGGCGCAATTGAGGATCGGCCGATTCCTCCAGGTACTCCCCAAATTCGGTCAGAAATTCGGCGCAGCTAAGCATCGTCCCGTTCCCGGTGGCGCGTAAAATGGGGAGCCAGCCGCTCGCGGAGCATCAATCTTCCGCGCAGCACACGTGCCTTGAATGCCGGCACGCCGATTTCAAGCGCTGCGGCCGCTTCTTCGATCGACAATTGATTGATGTCTCGCAAAATCAGTGCTACCCGATACTTTTCCGGCAACTGCAGGATCTTGTCGCGCACCAATTCATTTCGCTGCGCGTCAGAGAAAATCTGCTCGGGATCCTCTGCCCATTGCTGAACCTGCCGCGGGCGAAAGTCTTCCTCGTCGTCAACAACTCCAAGTAGCTCGGTGCGTTTGCGATGCCGGAGCATCTCCGTTGCCGTATGAATGGCGATGCTTATAAGCCAGGTGGAAAACTTCGCTCGCCCTTCAAACGACGCGATGTTCTCAAACGCCTTCAGGAACACATCCTGGGTACCATCTCGCGCGTCATCGAGGTTTCCCAGAATTCCGACAACCGTTCCGAAAACGTGCCGCGAGTGACGACGAACGAGTTCTTCAAAAACATCCACTTTGCCGTCCCGGACTTCCTTAACGAGTTCGGCGTCGGGATCGGGGGCGTGGATTTCGTCTGAGGTAGGACGGACTTCTCTTGTCGACGGATACAAATCTTTTGGGGTAAAAACTCGTGCTGGCGGAAAATCAGGCGGGACACCCAAGCCAAACTGCAAAATATTAAGAAAATTCGCGAAAGCGGCGACCGCGATCGCCTCCAAACTCTGGAGGTTGGTAAATCCATGACTTTCAAGGGTCTTGGTCTGGAAGCAGACCTCTCCGCGAGGGCGGGAACCATTCAACTTGCTCACTTCCTCCAGCAGCGCCTTATCAGCAGCCGGGATCAAGGCTGAGCCAAGGTCATTTACGATCGCGTCCGATTGCTCCAGGTCCACACCCAGACCGCCGAGTATCTGCCGTTGCAATGCCACGCCGTACGTGTTCAGGTTCGATGCCGAAACCGCCAACAGTATTTCTTCCTTCCGGATGCGGCTGAGTGGCTCTTCTGCGTGCACAATCTGCCCCAGAAAATGGATCTGCTCGGCCACGAGATCGGACCGCGACATCTGCTCACGGAAGAGTCTGGGAACGAAGCCCAGTTGATCCCGCAAGAAAGAAAAGGGTGCAAACTCTGTCGAGGCCTCGAGCGGACATTTCAGGTAAGGACCGGCTGGATGTTCCCAATCGTTCGGCGGAAATGGCCTCTCAACTTCGCGAGCGATCGGATGCGAGCGTTCGACATCGTTGGAGGATTCGACGGCCTCGGCCAGGATACACAGCATCTGAGCAAGGGCCGTCGTGACCACCGCTTCAAGAATCGCGTGCTCGTCGAATCCGTGGCGCATAAGACGGTCAGTATCTTTGGCCGAAAACCAAAGGCCGCAACAAGCAAGCTGCAATGCAAAATCCTGAAGAGCATCAGACTCTTTACCATCAACCGGAAGAGCTTGGGGATCGAACGCCCAGCAGTGCGCGGTGCCCTGGGCACAGGCTACGGCGTGGAGGAGGGATTTTCTTTGCGAACGCGTTAGGCGGCCTGGGGACAATAAAACCGCGTCAAGGAGGCGAACTACAGCTGAATTGACGAGTGGATGGACACTTTGGAGTCGAAACCTTTCTGGAACGAAGCCATACGCGATCGCTAGCTCGCGCTCTACTTCAACCATGCTCTTGTCGATTGGCGCCCCAGCCATAGAAAATGCCCTTCAGGTTATCTCACAGACTGGCGCGCAGTCGCGTCCTCTTGGAAATCCCGCATCAGCAGATACTTGAGGCACTATTCTGGATCATTCCTTTATAATCCCGATACCGTTTCACTTGGGGTGAAACATGGCTTACCTGCGAAATCTCCCGTTCGACGAAAAAGATTTCCCTGCGTTCACGGCAATGCGGGAACAGATTGGGTTTCTGCCCAATTTCTACGTTGCCCAGACATCGCGCCCGGACTTGATCGAAGCCGAAGTTGCGCTCATGGGCACCATTTTGCTCAAGGACGGCGGACTCTCGCGCAGGCAAAAAGAGTACATCTTCCTGGTCGCGTCAGCGGCAAACTTGAGCACGTATTGCGTAACCGCGCACTGCGAGATGGTTCGTATGCTCAAGATCGAAGGGCCAGACCCGGAGCAGATTGCGATCGATCATGTCCATGCCAAGATCCCGATGGCCGACAAGGCGCTGCTGAACTTTTGCGCCAAGTTCAACAAGCAGCCGTCCAAGATCTCCCCGAATGACATCGAGACGTTGCGAACCTACGGCTTCACGGAACAGCAGATTCTCGAGGCTGTCGTGATCGTAGGCTTCGCGCAATTCGCCAATACCGTCGCCTTCGGACTGGGAACTGTGCCCGACTTCCACAACGCGAAGATCAAGGCCGCTCTGGGTGAAGGTGAGGGTGCGGGAAGTACTTCTCAAGAGGCTCCAGCTACCGCTCAACCCTAACATTGCTTTATGGGCGAATCCCCGCAATATTCAGGCGGATTCGATACAGCCCGGTTTTCGCGCACAGATAGAGCGTTTTGCCATCATCGTCCCCCCATGCGAAGTTATGGGGATGTTCAGGACCGACGATCGTTCCCAAGTGCTTTCCTTCTGGAGAGATGATCCACAAACCCCCGGGACCTGAGACGTAGAGATTGCCCTTCTGATCAACCTTCATGCCGTCGAGAGCGTCCTCTCCTTCTGCCGACGTCATATCGAAGAAGACTTTGCCGTTCGACAACGTCCCCTCCGAGTTCACCTCATATCGGACGACGATCTTTTTCTTTTCATCCCAATTGTCGACATAGAAATATTTCTCGTCGGGTGAGAATGCAAGCCCGTTCGGGCCAGTGAGTCCTTTGGTGAGAAGTTGAATGTTCTTGCCATCTGGCGACACGCGAAAGACACCGCTATACGCCAACTCCTTTCGCGGATCATCGAAGAACCTCGGTAGCCCGAACGGCGGATCAGTGAAATACAGGGCCCCGTCCGACTTATAGACAAGATCGTTAGGGCTGTTGAGCCGATTGCCGGCATAGCGATCGGCGAGCACCGTAAGCTGGCCATTCCTTTCCATGCGAACGACCCGGCGGTTGCCGTGCTGGTTGATGGTGAGGCGGCCCTGCTTGTCGAGCGTCAGGCCGTTAGAGCCGGGCTGGCCATAGTCTCCGATGTCCACGCCGCGGTAGCCGGACTTCGTCATAAAGATGGAGAGTTGGCCATCCTGGGTCCAGCGGTAGATCACGTTGTTGTTGGGATCGCTGAAGAGCAGATAGCCGTCGGTGTCTTCACTGCGCGGCACCCAGATTGGCCCTTCCGTGAAAAGAAATCCACCAGCCAGCTTTTCGATCTTTGCATCTTGCGGGACGATTTCATCAAGTGCTGGGTCTTTCCGCGTGACCTGCGCCGCAGTTTCGCTGATGGCTACCTTCGGTGATTTATAGAAGTCGAGCGTTGCTGACTTAATCCAGATGAAATTCTGCGGGCTGTAAGAGATTGGCCCGTTGATACCAAAGACTGCCAGCTGAATGCGTTGGCCGGGCTGCGCATTTCTGGTCAGAATCACACGATTGGGCGCATTGAAACCCTTAATGACAGGCCCGCCTGACTGTCCCAAGACCCGCGGCATCTTGCCGTTCACCCAAATCTCGGCATAGTCGTCGATCACGATCTCGAATGCGACTGTGGATCCAGTCGTGCTAAAACCACCAACCTTTTCCGGGATCGTAACGTTGATTCTGTACCAGTTGAAGCAGACTTTTGCGGTCGAACGGCGCTGATCGAGTGTCTCGGCGTCGATGGACTCCCACTGGGAGTCGTCGAAGTTGGCAATACCGGCGTGCGGTTCGTAGTCGTAGGTCTTGCTTGGAGCGCCACTCGGTTTCAAGTCCGGGCCCACGCTTCGGGAATCAGAGTCCACGATCTTCACGTCGTGGTAGCGCCATTGCCCCTTGACGAGTTCGACTGCTTCTCGTGAGGCCAGATCCACCACCGCATCCGGGCGTCCAAAGGGTGGATCCTGGATTGACTGCCCCTCCGCTTGAAGGACTCCGAGCGCCAGGACCGCTGTCAACAGTGCGGCAAACGTGTTCAGCCGCCGATCGTTCTTGAATTGGTTTTTCACTGGTGTTCTCGCTTAGCGAACTTTCACGACGTAATAAAGAAACGGATCGGTCACGGTTAGGAACTGGTGCGGAACGCCGTGCGGCACGATGACAACGTCACCCTTGGCGATTTCCCGAGTCTCGCCGTTGCGTATGCTGCTGCCACGAAGTTCATCGGGAGCGGTGGTCTTCGCGTCTACGGCTTTGCCGCCGGTGACAAATGTTGCCGACCCCTGCAGCACATAGATCACGTCCGCATCCTTAGTGTGGATCTCCGCCTGGCCCGGTTTTTCACGGCGGCTGGCGTGCACCATGTAGTTGCGTCCATCGCTACCGTCGAACAATATGGCGCCTTTGGCGAAGGCTTCCTCCACCTTGCTTTTGGCCCAGTAAGACACCGCCGGTGCTGGATCGTTGCCGGCGTTCGTCGTCGATTCAAATGCCTTGGAACCGGCAATTGCGAGTTGCTCGTCCTGATCAGCGCTGGAAGCACCGCTCACCCCGACTCCGCCTACAATCTGGTTGTCGACCATGATTGGGATTCCCCCGATGAGGGGCGTGAAGTTCTCCAAGGCTGTCATCACCGTGCGACCCTTGCCGTTGGAGTTGATCAACTCTTCAAAGAAACGAGTCGGCTTCTTGAACATCACCGCGGTTTTCGCTTTGCCGATCGAAATGTTGGCACCAGCGGAGAATGTTCCGTCAAGGCGCTCGAGGGCCATCAGATTCCCGCCGTCGTCCACAACGGCGATGACACCACCGGGGGCGTGAAGCTTCGTAGCTTCATTCTTGGCCGCGGCGATGACCTGCTCCGCGCCTTGCAGAGTGAGGGTCTTCTTCTCAGCGGTCTGGCCGTTTGCCACTGCCAGCAGGGCAGCAATGAGGAGGCCGCATTGAGCTATTCTCATGTGGAAGTTCATGGTGCTTACCTTTCGTATGAATTTGTTGAGAGGAGCGCGTGCGTCCAGGTTCGAAGCGCTCGCGCCCTCTGGTTGAATTACTTCACCGGCGAGCTAAAGCTGGCCTCGCCCAGATTGGCCTCGGCCCAGGCGCACCAGATGATGACTCTCGAAACGTTCTTCACGTATCCGGGAAGGACGATTTCCTTCTGATACTTGTCGCCGATCAGAGCTTTCTTCTTGAGCTTGTCGAGTAGATAGACCTGGCCGTCGGAGTCCACGACCTGCCAATGTGGATCTGGGGTATCGGGGACCACGAAGTCGTCGGAGAGAGTGAGCACGCTCTTGCCATCACGCGTGCTGTGGGTCACGTGACCCTTGTTAGCCTTCGGCCCCTGAAACTGGCCGGTAGTGTGTGCGTCTTGCGCGACTGCGGAGACGGCGAAGAGCATGGTCGTCGCCAACAGCCCGCGTAGTAGAAACTTCATTCCTTGACTCCTGTTCATTTCTTTTCCTCGTGCATGAAGATTGATTTTTCGTGAGTCAGCGCGAGGCGATGAATCGTTAACGATTCGCGAACCCGCTTGATGTGGGCTCAGGTGCCGTGTCGTTCTGCTCACGTGGCAGTGGGATTCAGAATTGATGCGAAGGTTTCATCGGGCAGAGTCGTGAGTCTTTCTAGCCTGAAACGTCACTTTTCAGTTGCTCGTTCATCGAACGGGTGGGTGAGTTTCTTGCTTCACAATCCAAGCAACGCGGCGCTGACGTGCTCCAAGGTACGAACGGAGTTGTGCGGCTACATAGAAGGCGAGCTACCTCTTCGACTGAAGCTGAAGACAGCCGATCACATCGAAACTTGTAATCGTTGCCGCGCTCTTCACAACGATCTGAATACGACTGTGCGGCTATTGGGTGACGAGAGCATTCTGCAGCTGCCCGTCGGTTTCAGCCAACGACTCCGTGAACGTCTTCAGTCACTCGGCTGACTTCATCAAAAACTTCCCGCGCGTTGTCACTTACCTTCAAGGTTGGAATCACACGGCCAGATTCCATGAACCGCACCGAGAACAACCTGATGATGGGAACGCCGAACCTGGCGATCAGCGAGACACTGGCACAAGTCGAGATGTCTCTACCGCGCAAACTGGGCGCGTTGGCTTCATTGAGGGCACATTGGCCCGAATATCT
>DASRDJ010000153.1:0-46428 GCA_035652655.1 Terriglobales bacterium | reverse complement strand
GCTTCGGCCAATTCGGCCGGATCACCCGCGTCCCGCAAGTTCAAGAACTTCACGCCTTTCACAACGCGCCCCGCGTTCACGTCGAGGCAGGCGATGATTCGTTTCGTCAGCATGGAAGCTCGCAGAAGTTTTGCAGCAACTTCTTGCCGGCGGCCCCGGACTTTTCTGGATGAAACTGTACGCCGAAGACGTTTTCTCGTTCGACGGCGGCTGAAAATCGCCCTGCATATTCGCAAGTGGCTACGGTGTCCTCGACTAAGGGCGCGCGGTAGGAGTGTGTGAAGTAGACGAAGGACCCTTCCGGGATGTCGTGAAGGAGGCGCGAACTCGCACAGCGGGAAAGTTGGTTCCATCCCACATGAGGGGATTTGACGTCAGAGGGGAATCGAGTGCATGTACCCGGGAAGAGTCCCAACCCCGCAATATCGCTGGCCTCCTCGCTTGAGTTGAACATCCATTGCATTCCGAGGCAAATCCCGAGAATAGGTTTACCTTGAGCGCGCGCGGCTTGGATGGCCGCTCCTAATCCTCGCGACTGCAACGCTGCGGTGGCTCCGAAATGGCCTACACCCGGCACAACAATTTTCTCCGCTTGCAAGATGACCTGCGGATCGCACGTGATCTGGGCTGCCTCTCCCAAGGCTTCGAATGCTTTTCTGACGGAAGTCAGGTTGCCGGCGCCGTAGTCGACGATCGCAATCCTCATAAGACGCCTTTTGTGCTCGGAATGAACTGAGCCATGCGTTTATCTTTCCAGCACGCGGCGCGCACGGCCCGCGCAAATGCTTTGAACAGAGATTCAATCTTGTGATGATTCGATCTTCCGTAGAGCACACGCGTGTGAACGTTGGCCCGTGCGCCCCGAGCGAAGCCCTCGAAGAAGTCGTGCACCAACTCTGATTGGAGGTCACCGACGAGTCGCACGTTCACCTTGGTGTTTACGCTAATCGCGGTACGTCCGCAGAAGTCGACGGCCGCCATTCCCAGGGTCTCATCCATGGGCATCAGAAAATAGCCGGCACGCAGAATTCCTTTTTTATTGCCGAGCGCTTTGTCGAAGGCTTGCCCTAGAACTATGCCGACGTCTTCCACGGTGTGATGCTGGTCGACTTCGAGGTCGCCGTTTGCGGTGAGTTCGAGGTCGAAGCCTCCGTGGTGAGCGAAGAGTTCCAGCATATGGTCAAAGAAGTGGATGCCGGTTGAAACCTTGTAGCGCCCATGGCCATCGATATTCAAAGATGCGCTTATGTCGGTCTCTTTAGTCGGCCGATGAATGCGAGCCTTTCTCACGGGTGCACCTCCTGCCGAATCGCGTCGATCTCCGACAAAGTCTCTCCCAAGGCTTTTAGCAACCGAGTTGTCTGTTCTGTGTTACCGAGCGTAATGCGCACGCAGCCTTCGCAACCTGGGTCGGGGGAACGATCCCGAACCAGAATGCCGCGTTCCCGCATGCCCCGAATGAATGCGGCGTTCGCTGCGCCCATACGCAACAAGACGAAGTTCGCCCGGCTGGGCCAGAAAGGAATGGCGAGTCGCTTCAATTCTTCCTGCAAACGGTGACGACCTTCGCAAACCTCCTGAACGTATGCTTCGACGTACGATTGATCATCCAGGGCCTCAGGCAAACACGCGAGAGCGACTGCATTCACGCTGTAAGGGGATGCTACTCTCCGGACTGCATCCATCGAGTCCTCGCAACCCATCAAGAGGCCGGCCCGCAGTCCAGCGAGGCCGTAGGCTTTGGAGAACGTGCGCGCAACGAACAAGTTGGGATGATCTATCCAACAGCGTAGAAGCGTCTCTCCGTGAAATTCGTAATAGGCCTCATCGATCAGAATCGACGCGTTGGGAGCGGAACTCGCAATGAGAAGAAGGTCTTTCCGCGGAACTGCTGCGCCCGTGGGATTGTTCGGGTTGGCAATCGCTATCAACCGAGTCTGCGATGTGATGTGGGTTAGTACATCGTCTGTCGGAAAAGTAAAGTTCTTCCCCGCCGGAATCTTGATAATTCGTGCACCGGTCGCGGAGGCAAAGATCTCGTACATCGCGAACGTCGGAACCACAATCACGACTTCGTCTCCGGGCTCGAGGTAGGTTTGGCAAATCAGGTGGATGGCTTCGTCGACACCGTTCGTCAGCAGGAGTTCTTGCGGCCTGACTCCGAGATGAGTAGCTGCAATGGCTTCCACAGGTTCGCGCTCCGGATAGCGCGCAAGATCCTCCACTCCGAGGTTTCGAATGCGTTCGAGCACTCGCGGCGAGCAACCGACCGTGTTTTCGTTGAAATCAAGACGTAGGCCGTGTCGCCCGCACAGCGGGGGGCGGTAGGTTGGCAAGTTCTGCACAACGCTGCGAGGCTTAAGCATTCGGGCACCTGGTGCGGATCGATTCCGCGTGCGCGCTCAGCCCTTCAATTTCTGCAAGGCATGTAATGCTTTTGCCGAGTCTGCTCAGCCCTGCTCGAGAGAGCTCTTGTACGGTGATGATCTTCACGAAATCATTGACGCTCAGCCCTCCACGGAAACGCGCAACTCCAGCGGTCGGCAAAACGTGATTCGGACCCACCGCGTAGTCGCCCGCCGCTTGGGCTGAATAATCACCGACGAATATCGATCCTGCATTCTGAATGAAAGGCAGATCTCTTTTGTCTACGGTTATGTGCTCGGCTGCGATGCGATTGGCCCAAGTAATCGCTTCCTGCCGCGTATCCGCCAGCAAGATAGCGCCGTTCCGTCGAAGGGCTTGCGCCGCGACCTTATCGCGAACTTTTGACAGGATCTCGCTAATAGCTCGGGCGAGAGGCTTAGAGGTCGTTATGAAGATTGGCAACGTGGCGGTATCGTGCTCGGCCTGTGCGACCAGATCGGCGGCGATGAAGTCCGGCCGTCCCCGATCGCTGAGAATGACCGCTTCGGTTGGCCCCGCGAGGAAGTCGATCGCACAATCGAAAGAGACCAGCTTCTTGGCGACCGTCACATAGAGATTCCCGGGACCCACGATCTTGTCTACACGAGGAAAGCTTTGCGTGCCATAGGCGAGAGCCGCAACCGCTTGCGCACCGCCCACTCGATACATCTCGCTCACACCCAACATATGAGCTGCAGCCAGCACCTCGGATGCAGGATTCGGGCTCACTACACGAATCTTCGAGACGCCGGCGACCTGCGCTGGAATGACTGTCATCAGAAGGGTCGAAACCAGCGGATGCCTGCCTCCCGGCACGTAGCATCCGACCGATTCAAGGGGTCTTACGATTTGTCCCAGAGACAGACCTCCTGACCGACGGGTCCAGTCGCGCGGCAGTTGCCACTTGCAAAAGCGCCTGATGTTGCCAGCCGCCTGTTCCAGCGATCGTCGAAACTCGCGGGATGACATCCCCCAGGCCACTTCTAATTCGGAGGCGGAAACAGCAAGCGATTGTTTGGAAACCAGCCCGTCCCACTTCTCAGCGTACTTCAGCAAGGCTCGATCGCCGTTTCGTCGCACGTCGGCCACGATATTGCGGACCACAGGCTCCACTCTGTCGAAGTCAGAGGTGCGACCCTCCAGCACTCGGACGCGCCGTAATGCAGCGGCACCGGTGAGGATTCGCATCACATGACCACCTTGTTCAGCGGATATTCGACGATGCCCTGTGCCTGTGCTGCTTTCAGCCGCGGAATCACCTGCCAAGCCTCCGCTTCCTCGATGACCGTATTCACTGCAACCCATTCACTATCGCTAAGAGTGGAGATGGTCGGTTTTTGCAGGGCGGGAAGGACCGCTAAAACACCGGGCAGGTTTTGCTTCTTGACGTTAAGCATCAGGCCGACGCGATCTTGCGCTTCCATGGCCCCTTTCAACATCAGGGCCAGGTTTTCAATCTTGCGGCATCGTTCCGTGTCAGCCCAGGCGGAACGGTTTGCGATGATCTGCGTATTCGACTCGAGTACAGTGTCGAGAATGCGGAGACGGTTTGCGCGCAGGGAACTCCCAGTCTCTGTGACTTCCACAATCGCGTCGGCAAGCATCGGCGGTTTGACTTCAGTGGCGCCCCAGGAGAACTCGACTTGTACGTCCACATTTCGAGCGCGAAAGTAATTGCGCGTGACGTTCACCAACTCGGTCGCGATGATTTTTCCGGAAAGATCCTCGGCTTGCTTAAAAGGCGAGTCTTCCGGGGCTGCCAGAACCCATCGCACCTTGCCGCGGCTTTGCTTCGCGTAGATGAGGTCGGTGACGGGAACGACATCGAGACCACTCTCCACGACCCAGTCGATGCCGGTGAGGCCTGCATCCAAGGCGCCATGTTCCACGTAGCGGGCCATCTCCTGGGCTCGAATGAGCATGCACTCGATCTCCGGGTCGCCGGTCGATGCGAAGTACGAGCGCGCGTTTGTGTAAACGCGTAGCCCTGCGCGCGCGAAAAGCTGTAAAGTCGCTTCCTGCAGACTGCCCTTCGGAATTCCCAGCCGCAGCTTCATCGCGGCACCTCTTGAGTTTCGGAGGCCAAGTCGTAAGGAACTGCCAGTGCTTCAGTAAAGCAAGATCGTGTTCCAAGGTGGCAGACCACGCCTTTTCCTTCGACCCGGACCTTTATCAAGAATGTGTCGCGGTCGCAGTCGGTAGCCATGGAAAGAACCCTTAGGCGATTTCCTGAGGTCTCACCCTTCGTCCACAACTCGTTCCGGGTTCGGCTGAAGAACGTGACGTATCCACCGGTTCGGGTGCGCTCGTACGCTTCTTCATTCATGAATCCGAGCATTAATACCTCTCCGGTGTTCCCGTCCTGGACGATGGCCGGAACAAGTCCTTGCATCTTCTGATAATCGATCTTGGTATCCATAACCCTCAGCCTCCACCACGCAAAAGAAAGCCCGCTGAAGCTTTTCGCGTCAGCGGGCTTAACTCGCTATAAGTGCTAGATCTGACCTAGACCGGCACCCCCGCCAATGCGCTGTGCGCGTGGTGATGATGGCGGTGATGGCGATGAGTCAGCATCGGTGTCCTAAAAAATAGTGCAGCTTTTGTGGTTCGTCAAACGTCAATTACTAGGTACGCTGGGCATTATTTCGATCCAGCGGATTTGAATTTTGCATGATGACTTCGACTTCCATTGTTGACAGGGTGGCGGTTTCACCCTACTATCTGCGGATGATGTTGGCAGCTAGCCAGACGTTCACGGTGTGTTGTTGTACTTGTTGTTGTGCACACGTGTCTGCTGGCACAGGGAGGCTGCTGACGTAATAAGTCTTTAAGAATCAGCAATTATCAGCCCACCGCCAGTAGAGAAACTGGCGGTGGGCTTTTTGCATTTATGACAATTCCAGCCAAAGAAACGAAAGCGCAGCGCGTTGAACGGCTCAAGAGGGAGCGCAATCCCTGGGATGGCCTCGACGAGATTCGGCGATTCGGCCGCGAAGGGTTTACGGCGATTCCGCCCGAGTGGATCGGGACCTACTTCCGCTGGTGGGGGGTTTACACCCAAGGAGATGGCGCCGGGGTCGTCGGGGGGAGGAACGGGGAGGGCAAGGCTCTACCGTACTTCATGGTCCGTATCCGCATCCCCAACGGCCTACTGCAGGCTCACCAGTTACGAACGATTGCTGACGTAACTGACCGGTACGCGCGTGGCAATGCAGACCTGACGGTCCGGCAAAACATCCAGTTGCACTGGGTCACGATTGAAGCCCTCCCCGAGGTCCTCGATGCACTCTGGAGCGCAGGTCTCACCACGAAGGGATCATGCGGTGACGATACTCGCAACATCACCGGTTGCCCTCTGGCTGGGGTAGATGCCGATGAAATACTCGACGCGTCTCCCATCGCGCTGGCAGCAAATCAGTTTTTCGTCGGAAACGCTGACTTCTACAACCTCCCCCGAAAATTCAAAATCAACATCACCGGATGCCGTTCGTGGTGCTCCTATCCAGAGATCAATGATGTGGGGCTTACTGCGATCACCCGCCGGCTTCACGGGCGGGAAGAAATCGGATTCTCCCTCCGGGTTGCTGGAGGACTTTCAGCTGATCCCTTTCTTGCGACTCGACTCAACGCCTTTGTTCGGCAGAATGAAGTTGTGCCTGTGCTGCGCGGGATCGCGGAGATTTTCCGCGACAGCCATGTTCTCCGAGAGAACCGCGAGCGAGCGCGCCTGAAGTTCCTGTTCCTGCGTCACGGCTGGACTCCGCAGATATTCCAGGGAGAACTCGAGAAGCGCATTGGCTTCAAGTTCGAACCTGCTGCCGATGAGCAGCCTCCGAACGACGTTTATCGCGATCATGTTGGTATCCATGCACAGAAGCAAGCCGGAGAGTTCTACGTAGGCGCGTCGGTTCTGCGCGGCAGGATCTCGGGATCGCAAATGCGAGAAGCCGCGGATCTTTCTGATCGCCTGGGGGGCGGTGAAGTTCGCCTCACCAACATGCAAAACCTGATCATCGTTAACGTACCTCGCGCGAACGTCGACACACTCGCGACGGAACTGACGGCTGCCGGATTGCCGGTACAAGGATCACCTTTCTGGCGGGGAGCGATCGCGTGCAGCGGATCGGAGTTCTGCAAACTTGCGATCACGGAAACCAAAGCTTTCTCCCGTTGGCTGGTCGAAGAACTCGAAGAGAGGCTGCCAGGTTTCGAACAACATTTGAAGTTGCACGTCACGGGATGCCCGAATAGTTGCGGGCAGCACTGGATTGCCGACATTGGTATCGAAGGCAAGAAGATCAGGGTTGGCGATCGCATGCAGGACGCCTACTACTTCTGCGTAGGCGGAGCCCTTGGATTGCACCAATCGATCGCGCGGCCCGTCGGCTACCGATGCCTGGCCAGCGAAGTTCCTGATGCAATCGAGAGGCTGCTCCGCCGATACCTCGACGACCGAAACGAGAACGAAAACCTGCGTCAGTTTTTTGCGCGTCACAGCGATGAGGAATTGCGCGAGTGCTTGGCCGGCGAATGGATCGGAGCTGTGCTGCGCGATCCTTCTCCCGGCCGCGTACCCCACGGAATCGATGGGTAGGAAGCTATGAGTCTATTTCCGATGTTTCTGAAACTCGAAGGCCGCTCATGCCTGGTGATTGGAGCGGGGAAGATCGGTGAGGGGAAGATTCGCAGTTTGCTGGTCGCGCGCGCGAAAGTCCGCGTGGTGGCGCCTTGGGCGACGCCGGCGATTTTGGGATGGGCCCGCGCGGGAGTTGTTGTTTGGGAATCTCGTGAGTTCAGCCAGAAAGATCTGGACGAGACATTTCTGGTCATCGCCGCCACGTCTTCGATCGATGTCAACGATCTGGTCTATCGCGAGGCCACCAGACGGCAGATTCTGTGCAATGTGGTCGACGATCCGGAGCGGTGCGACTTCTTCTATCCCGCAGTCGTCCGGCGCGGAGCCCTTCAGGTCGCGATTTCGACGGAAGGTAAGAGTCCCGCCCTCGCGCAGAGATTACGCCGCGAGTTCGAACAGCAACTCGCGCCATTTTACGCAGGCTGGATTGAACAACTGGGCAAGATTCGAGCGCGCTTGTTTGGACAGTCGTTGAACCCTGATCACCGCCGAAGGCTTTTGCACCGGTGGGCCGCGCAGGCGCCTTTTACGCAGTCCCTCCCCAAAGATGTTTTCACTCCGGAGGCAGTTCATGAACGGTAAGGTCTTTCTAGTGGGGGCCGGTCCGGGCGATCCCGATTTGTTGACCGTGAAAGCGGTCAAGCTAATTCAGTCAGCGGAAGTAGTGCTGCACGATGACCTGGTCAGTCCTGAAATTCTTGAATTCGTTCCATTCACGGCGCACGTTCGCAACGTAGGAAAACGGTGCGGACGAAAGAGCGTGCAGCAGCAGGAGATTAACGCGCTCCTCATCGCGTTCGCGTCATTCGGTGTGAACGTGGTCCGTTTGAAGGGCGGCGATCCCTCGATCTTCGGACGTGGCGGTGAGGAAATGGATGCCCTTCGCAAGGCGGGCGTCGACTTCGAGGTTGTGCCCGGAGTGACTTCAGCGCTCGCATCCGCTGCGGCCGCGCAGGTGTCCCTGACCCACAGAAATAAGTCGTCAGCCCTAATCCTGCTTTCGAGTCATCCGGCAAGTCCGGAACAGGCCGTGGCTTGGCCAGCGTATGTGGCATCGGGCGCGACACTCGCGGTATATATGCCGGGGTTCAACTATGGCGAAACCGCTGCGAGTCTGATTGACGCTGGACTGAAGCCGACAACGCCTTGCGCGATCGTTTCACGCGTAAGCTCGCCGCAACAACAGATT
Organism: Terriglobales bacterium; assembly: GCA_035652655.1. GTDB lineage: Bacteria > Acidobacteriota > Terriglobia > Terriglobales > Acidobacteriaceae > Gp1-AA133. Next base: position 38,197 of record DASRDJ010000153.1, on the reverse strand, counting down.
CACAGGACTACCGTAGCTGACCTGCCCGCCGCGCCGCTGTTGCCTGCGCCGACGTTGCTTCTGGTTGGAGAGGTGCTGGCGGAGGAAACGGTAATCCCAAATGCTCACGCGGGAGCGCCCGATACGTTGGTGGCGTCGCTCATTGATACGGCAGCAGTGCCGCGAGTTCTGTTTGCAGACGATGTCATTCCCCGAGATTTGGAGTGGAGACAGTGATCAAGCATCTGAAAGAGACGCAGGAAGTCGCAGAGGGATGGAGCGCCAGGGAGGTGCTGTCATGGTCGTTCCGCACGTTTGGATCCAGCATTGAGATGGCATCTGGATTTGGCGCGGAAGGCATGGCGCTGATTGACATCGCCGCCGGCCTGAATCCCTCACTGCGGGTCTTCACAATCGATACGGGATTTTTGTTTCCAGAAACCTACCAGCTGATTGACGAGGTTGAAAAGAGGTATGGAATCCGGGTAGATCGCGTGCAGCCGCGCCTCACGCCCTCAGATCAAGCCGAGATCTATGGGGAAGCACTATGGGCTACCAGCCCCGACCAGTGCTGCGGATTGCGAAAGGTTGAGCCGCTCAAGGAGAAGTTAAGCGCCTTGCGCGCGTGGATCACTGCGATCCGCCGCGACCAGACGAAGGTCCGGGCAAGCGCCAAGAAAATCGAATGGGACCAGAAGTTTCAGCTCGTGAAGATTAACCCCATCGCCGATTGGACGAATGACGACGTTTGGGACTATATTCGCGCGAATAACGTCCCCTACAACGCCCTGCATGACTCGAATTTCACCAGCATCGGCTGCACGCATTGCACGCGAGCTGTGCGTCCGGGAGAGGATGCCCGGGCCGGGCGCTGGGCCGGATTTCAGAAGACAGAATGCGGATTGCATTTGCCGGATGCTCCAGTCGCGAACAATCCCCTCGTCCAAATCGGCATGTCGAGCGGTTCTTGAAGGAGACGCGCCGTAGCGATTGTGCAGATGATTCCCGCCAGCACGCCTCAAAGTAATAAAGAGGCGAGCCAATAGATTCCTGCCGTTTACCGACCTGTGGATGCCAACTATGGCACACTGGACTCGGAGGCGGGATTGAATAACCTCGAGTTCACCGTCCTGGTTGGTCTGGGCTCGTTCATGGCGGGATTCTTAGGAGCGCTCACCGGCCTCGGCGGGGGTGTCGTTCTCGTTCCGCTCCTTACCCTCGTGTTTCAGGTGGATATTCGTTACGCCGTCGGCGCGTCTCTCGTGTCAGTCATTGCCACCTCTTCAGGAGCCGCGGTTGCCTATCTCAAGGATGGCTTCTCGAACATCCGGATTGGCATGTTCTTAGAAGTTGCGACCACGATTGGCGCGCTATTCGGAGCGTTTCTCGCTGCACGCGTGTCGACGGCGGCTATAGGCGTGGTATTCGGTCTCGTTCTCCTCTATTCGGGCTACACGGCAAGCCGACCTCAAGTCGAAGTGCCAACCAGCGAACCTCCCGACCCTCTCGCCACGCGACTCGGCATGAATGGCGTCTATCCATCTCTTACCGGACCAAGGGCCTATTACGTTCACCGCGTTCCCGCTGGCTTCGGACTGATGTTTGGCGCCGGTACGCTCTCAGGGTTGTTGGGCATCGGCTCGGGCGCGGTGAAGGTGTTGGCGATGGATCGCTGTATGGGAATTCCATTCAAGGTCTCCACCACCACCAGCAATTTCATGATCGGTGTGACGGCAGCAGCCAGCGCAGGAGTCTACCTCAATCGCGGATATGTCGATCCAGGTCTCACGATGCCGGTCGTGTTGGGAGTGCTAGCGGGCTCTCTAGCTGGCGCTCGCATGCTGGCACGCACGAAGACGCAGCAACTGCGTTGGGTCTTCGCCGCTGTCATCGTGGCACTAGGCGGAGAAATGTTGTACGGCGCGTTTGCCGGGAAGATCTGAGCATGTTTCGAAAGTCGGACTGGACGGATCAGAAGATCGAAGTTGTCATCGCCAACCTCTTGCGCGCCGGTGTCACCCTGGCCGCGGGTGTTGTGTTGGCAGGAGGCGTTGTTTTCCTTGTGCGGCACGGCTTTACGCCTACCAAGTATCGCGCTTTCGCTGGGGAACCGTCCGATCTTCGCGAGTGGAAAGGTATCGTGCGGTCCGCTCTGAAGCTTCGCGGACGGGGAATCATTCAGTTCGGTATACTCTGCCTCATTGCAACCCCCGTCGCGCGCGTAGCGTTCTCTGGTGTGGCTTTCGCTCTCGAAAGGGATTGGCTGTACGTCGGCATCGCTAGTGCAGTTCTGGCCGTTCTGATGTATAGCCTGCTCGGTACCTGACTCGCCCCAAGCCAGTTACATCATGCGTCCCTGCAACCCACAACGCTGGTAAGATACCCGGCGGAAGCCGGAATGCAGACCTGATAGTAGATAGCTTTTCTCCGGAATCGAACGCGCACGTGGTGACATCCAACCCTATTGCGGTGGATAGCTACTAACGCATAGGGTTCTGTGACGGCTGCCCCAGCCCTACCTTTTTCGATCGCAAGGAGCGTTCCATGGCCAAGAAGGAATCAGCATCTGCCGGTCGCGGCAGAGTGAGTGCACAACCTCGTTTGCATCAGAAAGCACGCGAATTTCAGGCTTACGGCACCGTCGAACATTTGTTGCCTCTCGATCTTGAGGAGCCCGTTCGACTGGAAATGACCGAACAGCTTAACCAGTTGCTCGCGGATACGATCACTCTCCGCGACTTGTATAAGAAATCTCACTGGCAAGTTGCGGGACCGACTTTCTATCAACTCCATCTTCTCTACGACAAACATTACGAAGAGCAGAATGAAATCGTGGATGAAATCGCAGAGCGCATCCAGTTGTTGGGAGGCATCAGCCTCGCGATGGCGGCGGACATCGCTGAGACGACGCGGATTGAACGTCCGCCACGAGGGAGGGAAGAGGTGCCCGTCCAGATCTCACGCCTGCTGGACGCCCATCAAATCGTCATCAGCCAGTGCCGCAAACTGGCCAAGCGCGCCCAGACCATCGGTGATGATGGCACCAACGACCTGGTGATCAGCGACGTTCTCCGAACCAATGAGCTTCAGCAGTGGTTTTTGAACGAGCATCTGGTGAATGTGCCGCTGGTGGAAGCACAGGATCCGGAAGCCGCAGCTTGAAGTATTGTATGACGCCATACAAAAGGCCTGCTCCGCGAAGAGCAGGCCTTTTTTGCAGTGACTGTTGTCCTCCCTTTTAGCCTTTCACTTCTGCGTTGTCGTGGTCGTAGTACTCGTACGCCGACATCGGCTTGGCCCCGCCTTTCTTCCAAACGCGATTGTCGGGCGGCAGCTTTCCAAGGACGTTGGCCATCTCGCGCACATGCGAAGCGACCGATCCGCAGCAGGATCCGATGTAGTTGATCCCGATCTCACGCGCTTGCTTCGCGTACTGCCCCATGTCCTTGCGGGTGAGTTGTAGAGGATCGAGGGAGTATGGAAACTCGGGGAGGCTTGTGAAATCGGGTTTGTCCTTTGGAGTTTTGAATCCGACTGGCTGGCAGGCGAGATAGCCATCCACTGCTTTCCGCATCTGCTCCATAGGGCCCAACATGTGTTCTGGCGGGCGGAGGCAATTCATGCCGACGATGTCGGCACCAGCATCGAGAAGGGTCTTCGCTGCGTCGGCAGCGCCGGTTCCTTCTGCAGTCTCGTCTTTGTTCTCAAAGCAGATCGTCACCATGACGGGCAGGCCAGTGCGTTTCGCGCGCTCTACCGCGAGTAATGCCTCGCCCAGCCATGAGAAGGTTTCCCCGATGATGAAGTCGACGCCTTCCTCCATCTGAACGCGCAGTTGCTCATCGAAAGTCTCGCGCACGCGGTCTGAGGCGGCAGGACTATTCGGTTCATACATCCAGGTGAGGCTCAGGTTCCCAGCCACCAGGCAGTCGTCTCCCGCAACCTCTTTTGCGATACGCACGGCAGAGCGATTGATGTCTTCGACCTTATCTTGCAAGCCTACCGTGGCGAGCTTGTCGCGGCTTGCATAGAACGTCAGAGCTTGCAGGACTTCGGCTCCAGCCTGCCTGAATTCGATGTGGAGCTCCCGAAGCGCGTCCGGATACACGATAGCGACCTCAGGCGTAAACGGCCCGGAACGGACCCAGCCTCGTTTCTCGAGTTCAAGTAAGTAACCTCCATCCCCCAGGACCGGACCTTCCTTCAGTCTCTCCAGAATTCCTTTTTTCTTCATACTTGCTCCTTGAACCTCGCGCCTAGGATGGCGATTCGGCTGTGCTATGTGCGTTGGTCGTCATGCGGCATTTGCCGTAAAGCGACCGGTCTTCCAGTCTCGCAGAGCTTGATGCGCTGCATTGTGTCCTGGCGCTCCGGTAACGCCTCCGCCTGGATGCGCCCCGGCGCCACACAGATAGAGCCCCTCAATCGGTGTGCGATATTGCGACCATCCTGGCACCGGCCGCATGAAAAACAATTGTTCGAGCGAAAGATCTCCGTGAAAGATATTGCCTTCCGTCAATCCGTAGGTGCGCTCCAGATCTAGAGGCGTGAGCGTTTGCCGCGCGATGATCGAGCCCGGCACATTCGGAGCATATTCTCCAATCGTGCGGATCACCCGGTCGCCCAGAAGTTCGCGATGGTCGTCCCACGTTCCCGAGCGCAGGTGGAAGGGCACATACTGCACGAAGCAGGTCATGATGTGGGTGCCCGGCGGCGCAAGCGACCGGTCTGCGTTTGAGGCAATTACGCAATCGATCCAGAGCTGTTCGGGGATTTCACCAAACTTTGCGATGTCATAGCATCGTTCCGCGAATTCCAGCGAGGGAACGAGCGTGTAGAAGGTGCGCTCGAACTGAGTGTACTTTGCCGGTGTACCGGTAAAACGAGGCTCTTCTGATAGCGCCAGATTTACTTTCGCGCACGGACCGGCCATCTTAATCCCGCGAATCGCGCGCACGAATTCCGAGGGCAACTCGCCTTCCGCAAGCATGGTCAGGAATGTACGCTTGGGATCGGCATTCGAAAGCACAATGCGGCTTCGAATTTCGGTTCCGTCTTCGAGCACGACCCCGCGCGCGCGGCCATTGCGCGTGTCGATCTGCGCCACGGAGGCTGAAGTCCGAATCTCGACTCCGAGCTGGCGGCCAGCGGCCCCTAAGGCTTCCGAAATCGCGCCCATCCCACCCATGACATGCCCATAAAATCCCTGCAGTTGATGTTCACCGCCGCTCAACAGGTGGAACAGCAGTCCGAGCGCGCTGCCGGGTTGGTATGGTCCGCCGTGTTTGCCGTACACGTTGTTCGCGAGGAATAGCGTCTTTATCGTCTCCGATTCGTAGTTACGATCGAGGAACTCGCCCAGGCTGCCTGTGAGGAATGAAACCAACTCGCCGATTTCGGCATTCGATATTTTTCGAAAGCGCTTGCCAACGCGAAACAGGTCGCTCCACCCTGACATTCGTTTGGTATCAATCTCCGGTGGAGGCTCCAGAAAGAATGGCTGAAGATATCGTGCAAGCTTCTTCAGTTGATCATCGACACGAACGAACGTCTCGGCATCCTTACCCGAATGTTTACGGAATTCGGCAACAGCGCGATCCCGCTCGGCCCACCACGGCACAACGCATCCGTTGGGGAAGGCGACCTGAATTGCCGGATCGCATGGCACCATGCGGAGCCCGTGATCGGCGAGCTTAAGATCGCTGATCACTTCTGGACGCAACATGCTGGCGATGTAAGATGTGGTCGACGCGCGACATCCGGGTGCAATCTCTTCGGTCACACAGCATCCGCCGACAATATCCCGCCGCTCAAGCACCAGCGTCTTGAGGCCGGCGCGCCCGAGGTACGCCGCAGCGGTCAGACCGTTGTGGCCGCCGCCGACAACGATCGCATCGTAAACCTGGTTTGCTGTACTCGGCATGCGTGCTGACTCAAAGTCATCACCACGACGGGACCGTGGGCCAATACACTAGCGCATCACGCTGAAAAATTGGAATTGAATTCCTAAGTATTTTTCTGTATCGTTCCGTGACTTGAGGTCAAACTGATGAGTGGAATTGCCAGTAGTCTCGTCTCGCCCCCGCGCTATCGCAATCAGGTTCCCCCGCGCCCCCGATCAGAAGCCAAGCGTGCGCGAATCGTCGATACCGCGATGCGGCACTTCGCCGAGCAGGGATACCATGCTGCCCGCGTCGGAGACATTGCGGCGGAATTGGATATCGCCAAGGGATCAGTGTTTCAACACTTCGGCAGCAAGGATGGCCTGTTCTTCGAGGTCTATAAGAAGGCCGTTCGCGCATTTCCGGCCTACCTTGACGCTCCCCTTGATGTGCAGGATCAAGGGTTCTTCTACGTCCTGCGCTATTGGCTGGGGCGGACCGAGCATTTAGTCCGCGAGGACTGGATTCCATATCGCATCTCTTTACTCGGAAACTACAGCACGGATCTGGCCCTCAAGCGGGAGATCAATCGCTTTCTGACGACCGAAGATCCGTATGGGACCGTCGCCTTCGTCAAGTTTGGATTGCAGCGCGGCGAAGTTCGACAAGATCTCGATCTGGAGATGATCGTGTCGATTCTCGATTGGACGGTGGAGCGTTTTCAGGACGCTCTGTTGACCGAAGAACTGGATCCGGGCCTCTTCCGGCGTCAGGGAGAAATTGGCGAACGCAAGGAAGCACGCATCAGCCAGTTTCTTGACCTTCTCAGCCGAGCCATCGGAGCCTGATCGCTCACAGAACATTTCCAGGGAGCAACCTTTCATGATCAGACAGATCTCTGTAGAAGAGATCCTAGGCAGCTACAACGACAAAGCGCCACTGTCGGAAGCTTCAACGATCCCAGGCCCTTGGTATGTCGATCGCCGGATCGCCGAACTCGAAGCTCTGACCGTGTTCAGCAATTCCTGGCAAGTTATTGGGCGAATCGAGCAGGTGGCTAAGCCTGGACAGTTCGTCACTGCCACCGTCGCGGGTGAGCCGATTGTCGCTGTGCGCGGTGCGGAAGGTCAGTTGCGCGCTTTCTACAACGTCTGTCGCCACCATGCGGCCAAGGTGGTCACCGAGCCGTGCGGCAGCGCGTCGATTCTTCATTGCCCCTATCACGGATGGAACTATGGTCTCGACGGCTCGCTCAAGGGCATGCCTGAATTCGATGGCGTCAAGAATTTCGAGCGTCAAGATAACGGATTGGTTCCGGTCAAGGTCGACATCTGGGAAGCATTCGTCTTTGTAAGTCTGGATCCGCGGGCCGATTCGCTGCACGGCTTTCTTGGTGGATTAGTGAAACGCTGTGCTCCCCTCGGACTTGCCAAGCTCCATTATTTCGACAGCAGATCGTACGATATCGCCTGCAACTGGAAGGTATTTGTCGATAACTACCTCGATGGTGGTTATCACGTGCCGCATCTCCACAAAGGCTTGAATAGCGTTCTCGACTACAAGCAGTACACCATCGAAAACGAAGATCGCTATTGCCTGCAGTCGAGCCCGATGGTCTCCTCTGAAGAAGATGCCGCCACAGGGGCGACGCGCAAAGGCGATCGCGCCTGGTATTTCTGGCAATATCCGAATTTCATGATCAATTGTTACGAAGGCTACATGGACACGAATCTGGTGATTCCCGTCGATGTAGATCATTGCCGGGTCGTATTCGATTTCTATTTCAGTGACGTAAGCGACGCGCGCCGCGGATACAACGCGCAGAGCATCGCCGTAGGCGACAAGGTCCAGTCGGAAGACCTTGGCATCTGCGAAGACGTGCAGCGCGGTCTCAAATCGAGGGCTTATGGCGCCGGGCGCTTGTCGGTTCGACGGGAGGCGGGCGAGCAGTTGTTCCATCGTCTACTCGCAGCCGACCTGAAACGTGGGCTCGGACAGTATTCCGCAGCAGCAGATTGATTGTTGCCAGGACCAGCGAAATTCTCAGGAGGGCCTAGGCCCTCCTGTTTCTTCTGGAGGATCGACGTGAGACGTTATTCGACCCTTGTCTCTTTCATGCTCCTCTGCGCGGCGTCAGCCTCCGCCCAGGTCATCGTAGTAAAAGCGGGCCGTCTTGTGGACCCTGACTCAGGCACGGTTCTCACCGATCAGACTATCGTGATCCGCGACCACAAGATCGCTGAAGTTGGGAAAGGTCTGGCCGTCCCCCCGGGAGCGAAGATGATCGACCTTTCCTCAATGACCGTGCTACCAGGCCTGATCGACTGCCATACCCACGTCGCCGACGGCCAGGTTGGGGGTGAGCCCTTCAACGTGCTGCGAAAAACCGCCTCGCAGATTGTGCTCGAGTCTGTCACGAACGCCCGAAAGATGCTGCAGTCCGGATTCACCACGGTGCGCGATGTTGGCACCTATCGTGCCCTGAACGACGTGGCGTTGCGCGACGCCATTGCACGCGGAGATATTCCGGGTCCTCGCATGTACGTGGTGGGTGCGTATATCACGATCACGGGAGGCGCGGGGGCGATGACGGGGCAGGCGCCCGATATCCAGTTGCCGTGGGACTTGCATTATGGCGAGGCCAATAGTCCGTGGGAAGTTCGGCAGCGCATTCGCCAACTCGCCCATGACGGTGTCGATGTAATCAAAGTTCTTTCAACGGGAGCCGTTCTCACGCACGGGAGCAATCCCAGTTCACTTGAGTTCACTCCCGAAGAACTCCAGGCCGCGGTCGATGAGGCCAGTCATTTTGGTCTGCGGGTTGCAGTGCACGCACATGCCGCACAAGGGATCAAAAACGCGATTATTGCCGGCGCCGCCTCTATCGAGCACGCCGAGATGGTGGACGACGAGGGAATCGCCCTCGCCCTCAAACATGGCACGTACTTCGACATGGATATTTACGACGAGGAATGTATTCAAGAGGGTGGCAAGAACGGCACGACACCCGCTGACTTTCTGCAGCACGATGCCGAGCTCGGTCAATTGCAGCGCGACAATTTCCGGAAGTCGCTCAAGGCCGGGGTGAAGATGGCGTTCGGCACCGACGCCGGCGTCTGCCCCTACGGCACCAGCGGCAAGCAATTTGCGTACATGGTGAAGTATGGAATGACGCCGATGCAGGCGATCCAGGCCGCGACCTCCAGCGCCGCCGATTTGCTAGGTCATTCGAAGGAAGTCGGATCGATCAAGCCGGGGAAATTTGCTGACCTAGTTGCCGTTTCTCGCGACCCGCTTCAGGACATCAGCGTTCTCGAGAACGTTGAGTTCGTGATGAAGGACGGCGTGGTCTACAAACACCCGAAGTCCGATGCCTGCTCCGCTCAAGCGGAAGGCAGCTATTGAAAGTCTCTAGGAATGGTCTCTTTCCAGGTCTTCGTCTTGAGAAGGGCGCCGTCTTTGCGCAATTCACGTGTGTATTTGTAGAAGAAATTCTTGGCGTCGCTGCTGAAAGAGAGATGTCCACTCCAGACCAGCACGCGACCTTTTAGCTCATAAGTCGTCTGCGCATCGCCTTGGATCGTATTGACCTCCGGGTGTGCATCCTCGATCTCGTAGGTCAATTTCTCAAGATCCGTTTCTTTTCCCCACGGATACTCCCCGCCCATCTTTCCCTTCCACAAGACCGTAGTCTTCTGACGTCCTTCATCCCTCGTTACCGTCCATTCGCCCGGCCAGGGGAATCCAAACGACTTCAGATCCGTTCGCTCTTCTGATGGCTGAGGTGGCGCGATGTTGGATGGCGCAGGTCCCTGCAGGGGAACCATCGGCAACGTGATTCGCGAACCATCGCTGCCGCCCAGGTGGAGCGACGTCGTCATGTTGTACGGAGTCGACAACACCATCGGCCACAGCGCATTTGAAATTGAGAGGCGAATGCGATGGCCCTTACGAAAGACCCAGGTTGTGAGGTGCATTTCGACATCAAGGGAATAGACTTTCCCGGGCTCGAGCGCTTTTGGTTTAGTCGCGGAATCGCGTTGCGCTCCGCTGAGACCAGCACCAGTGACCTGCGTGACTTGCCCGTCGGGCGCAACGTCCGACAGCCGGGCAAACCAGTTGGCAAGTGGTGCATCCGCCGAGGCCTTGAGCAGTGCATGAGGCCGCCCCATCATTGCGAGGTCTTCCTCGAGCGGAGCCGAATCGTAAACGAGACTGAAGGCGTCCACCGGTCTCTGATCGGATAGCAGTTCTCCCCACCAGAAGCCCGCCTCCACGCCAATCGACGGAACGTACTTTAGCTTGTGTGTGTCCGGCTGACCAGTGTTGCTACTCAGAGTGTGGTTGGGTTGCAGATAGAGCGTGGAGTTCGTCTGGTTCTCTGGCGGCCACCCCTTCTCTACACGCCACTCGCCCGGAACGCTTTCAAGGTTTGGGTCTGGCGGAAAGTAGTGACGTAAGTAGATGACGAGCTTCGGATCCTGCAGCACTCCAGTATCGCGCCCCTTCAGCCAATAATCCCACCAGCGGACGGCGTCTTCGCGCCACTCAATGCGCGGACCAAAGTCAGCGTCGTTGGGGAAGGAATGGTTCCAGGGGCCGATCAGCGCTCGCATCGGAGCCTTTACCTGCTCCAGCATGCGAGGAATACTGTCGCGATAGCCGTCAGCCAGCCCGCCGATCACAAAACAGGGAACCTTAATGTCACTTAATGGCCTGACCGGACTTCTCCAGAATGGTCCGTCTCGTTGGTGCCGGAAATACTCCAGCGACCATGGCGCGGCCCCAAACCGGGCACCGAGCACCTTCTCATCCAGCGTGTAGTCGGGCGCCCCGGTCATTCCTGGCGCCATGTCCATGTTCAGTTCGAATTCATCCACGTGCATCAGGCCGTCGATATAGTGGATGTCATCGTGAAACAATTCTTCCGTCGCGTCGATCGCGATGATTGCTTGCAACTCCGGCGGATTGCGCATCGCCATCTGCAACGCATTGAAGCCTCCCCACGAGATGCCATACATGCCCACCCTGCCGTTCGACCACGGCTGCGTAGCCAGCCAGTGAATGACCTCCTCACCATCTACCTGTTCTTGTTCTGAGTACTCGCGATCCGTGGGACGCCCCTCACTCGCACCAAAGCCGCGGATGTCCACGCGCGCGCCGACGTAGCCTCTTCGGGCAAAGTATGCATTCTTGGGATAGTCGCCGGCCGCAGTCCCATCGTCCTTCCGATAAGGCAAGTAGTCCAGTAGTGCAGGGAACTTCTCCCCGGGCTTGGCGCCGTCAGGCATGTACAGGGTGGCCGCTAAACGGACTCCATCCTTCATGGGAATCCATGCATTGACCATGCGAACGCCATAGGTTGGGGGAGAAGGTGGCTCCGCGGCGAACAAGGGAGTGAGCCATAGGACGACCGCCAGCAGACGGATTTTCCAGCTCAAAGTTTAGCCTCGTGAAATCGGTTTGGCAGGAGCGTGGCTTAGCTCGACGACTCTTGATCCTTACGCACCGCGCGCAAGTCGACTCCGAGTTGCTCTGCCTTCTTGTACAGATGGCTGCGTTCCAAATGGAGAGCGCGCGCTGCAGCCGCCACATTGTAGTTGGCTCGCTTCAGTTCTGCGAGAAGGACCTCGCGCTCGAAGGTCTGGACGCGATCCGCGAGCGCTCCCGAGTCGGTGTGCGTCGAAGACACAGCCGCTCCCTGCGGCAATGCCAATCTGACTGTTTCAAGATCCACTTCACCGGTTGACGAAAGGAGAATGAGTCGCTCCACAACATTCCGCAACTCCCGCACATTGCCAGGCCACGCGTATTCGCGTAATGCTTCCATCGCTTCCGACGCGAAGGGAATCGGCTTCCACCCGTTCTGTGAGCAGACTTGTTTAGCGAAATGCTCAACCAGGGCCGGGATGTCCTCCCGCCGCTCCCGCAGCGGCGGAAGCACCAAGGGGAAAACATAGATGCGATGAAACAGATCCTCGCGAAATTTACCGTCTTTGGCTAGAGCTGCAAGATCGCGATGCGTCGCCACCAGCACGCGAACATCGACGCGGACCGGCTTCTCCCCGCCCACACGTTCGACCTCGCCTTCTTCCAGAACGCGAAGAAGCTTGGCCTGCATATGCAGCGGCATGTCACCAATCTCATCGAGGAACAGGGTACCGTGCTCTGCTTGCTCGAATTTGCCGACATGTCGGCCCGCGGCCCCCGTGAAGGATCCTTTTTCATGCCCAAACAATTCGGACTCGATGAGTTCTGCGGGAACGGCTGCGCAGTTCAGAGCTACGAACGGGCCACTTGCTCTAGGGCTTCGCTCGTGCAGCGTGCGTGCGACCAGTTCCTTGCCCGTTCCCGTCTCGCCGAGAATGCAGACTCTGGTTTCGCTTGCGGCTACCCGTTCCAGTTGCGCCATCACCCGACGCATCGCCTCTCCCTGCCAGACGATCTCGTGTTTTCCGAGTTGCTGCTTGAGCTGGCGGTTCTCGTTTTCGAGACGCTGCAGCCGAAGCGCATTGTCAAGTGTAAGCAGCAACTTCTCTGTGGCGATCGGTTTTTCCAGGAAGTCGAGCGCGCCCAGCCGCGTCGCGCGCACCGCCATCTCGATGTGCGCCTGCCCCGACATCATGACCACGGGCGTTGCGACTCCTTCATTTTTCAGACTCTCAAGTAGCCAAAGGCCATCTTTCCCGGGCATGACCACGTCGGAAAGAATCAGGTCGAAGGTCTCGGACTTTGCCAGGTCCAGAGCCTTCGTGGCGTTGTCGCAAACAACCGCATCGTGTCCGGCAAGTCGGAAAGCGCGCGACAGCGACGCCAGGGTATTCGCCTCGTCGTCCACCACCAGGAGATGTGCCTTCCGCGGCAAACGTCGTCCTCCTACCGTTCCCCGGTGACGACTGCAGAACCGTCCAGGACCGGGGCGTGCAGTTTATCGAGATTTCTTGGCAATTCCACAACAAATGTCGTACCGCGTTCCGGCTGACTCTGCACGCTGATCGTGCCGCCATGATCGCTGATCACCGATTGCACGATGGCGAGCCCAAGCCCGGTTCCATGTTGCTTGCTCGTATAGTACGGCGTGAACAGGCGATCGCATTCTTCGCGAGTGAGGCCCACGCCCGTATCGGCAATCTCAATACGAACACGATCCGAGGCATCCCGCGTCCGCAAAGTCAACGTGCCGCCGTGCGGCATTGCGTCCATCGCGTTGAGGACGAGATTCGACAACGCCCGGTGAAGAAGCTCCGCGTCGGCAGCCACGGGCTCACGACTGGCTGCGAGATCCATTTTGCAGACGATAGCTCCGCCGTCGCGTGACTCCAGTTGTGCCTGAAAGAGCTTGGACACTCCCTGAACCACGTCATTAATGATGACCGGCTGCAAGTGCGGCTGCGGCATCTTCGAAAACTCACTGAAGCGCGAGATGATCTGTTTTAGGTTCCCGATCTCCGCCAGCAGGGTCGCGGAACTTTCACGAAAGATCTCTTCAAAGATTTCTGGACTCTGTTCCCGAGCCTTCACCAGGTTTTCAACTGTCAATTGCAGGGGAAACAGGGGATTTTTCAACTCATGCGCCAGTCGCCTGGCGAGCTCGCGCCATGCTGCAACCCGCTCGCTCTGGATCAGTCTCTCTTTTTGCTCTTGCAGATCCTGCGTCATACGATTGAAAGCTTCGGCGAGATCACCCATCTCGTCTCTGGAGGTTACGTCTACGCGAACACCTAAATTTCCAGCTGCCACTTCACGCGCCGCAGCTGCCAAATCTTCGACCGGACGGGTGAACCGCGCCGCCGCCCAACTGCTGAGCAGCACCGCCAGCAAGATGCCAGCTCCTCCCACCAGCAATGCGGCCGATTGAATATGCCGCTTCACTTCCACATATGAGCGTCGTGAGCTTCCGATGAGCAAAATTCCCAGAGTCTTGTCATCTGCTCCATTCAGGGGCACGGCATGGATGGTTTCATCGTCGGCCGGATTAGAAGACCAGTGAATGATGGCGCTGGCCTCACGACCCTGTCGCTGTACTTGTTGGATCAGCGCAGCGAGCTTCTCTGAGTCGCTCGCATTTGCCGGCGATCCTGCGGTCAGCATTTGGGGCGAAAACCCCGTTCCCGCAGTTTGATAGAGCATCGCCCTCATACCGGCCGGCAATCCAAGCGAGGCTATCGATGTTTGATCCAGTCGCAGCCCGCCGATGACGAACAGCGGCGCTTCGGCAATGGACGACGCCCGCACCGCAAACAGACCTAGCCTGCTTCCCGACGACAGGTCCTCTTGCTTCAGGAAGGCTGCTTTAGAGCTAAGCTGTGTCAGGTTCGGAAGCGATGTATCCCGGTATCCAAACCGTGCCGGAGATTGCGCCGACGAAATGATCGTTCCCTGGGCATCGACGAACTCCAAAAAATCCATCTGATGACTCTCCGCAATGGGTCCCGCTTCGTTGAGGTAGCTTCCGGCATCAGAGATCCCGCGGTTCAGACTGAGGGCCATGCGAGTGGTTGCCTCGCTGGCCGCGATGGCTTCGACTCGCTTGGCAACGTCTTCCCCGCGCCGTTTGAACTCCTTCTGAAACTGCCCGACCAGCGCTGCCGTCTGCTCTTCGTTCGCTTGCTCAAAGGCCCGCCGGGTGGCCAGCGAAACTATCCACGCAACGGTTGCCACCGACACAAAGATGGTTAAAGCGAACAACAGCAGCAGCTTTCGGCGAAAGCTCACGGCTTGCTCCCCAGCCAAGCATTGTCGAGGTGCAAGGTGCCGTCGCGATCTTCGTCCCAGTCTTTTACGGCAACACTGAGTGCGGTATTCGTAGGCAGCTGAAAGAGTGGAATCACACGTTGCGTTTGCAGAATGCCGTTCTCTGCCTGATACAGGTCGTCGGCAGGCCCCCCGCTGATTTTGGGAAGCGATGTTCCCACGGCGGAAGCGGCCGCCGCAAGTCCGATGCGGCCGTTCACCGATGCGAGCGTGATTCGCGTCAGGCGAACGTCGGCTGTCGCATTAGGCGTTGCCTGCAAGCGTATCCCGGCATCGCGTGCGTTCAACTCGATGCGCTCCGCCGTCACACGCGCCAGCGGGTCTTCGGCGTCGTAGCCCAGCGTCCACGTGGGCGCATACCTCACTTCGCCGCGCAGTTGTTGCGCCCGAGTCAGATTCTGTTCCGCCGGAAAAACGAATCCGTAGCCACTTATCCAATTTGGAAGAATTCCACCGCTAGCTTCGCCGCTACCCTGCAAAACAGCATCGCGAATCGACTTTCGATCGATACTGAGCGCGAGTGCTTCGCGCAGTTTGCCGTCTTCCGGCGATGCCTTATCGTGACTGAAGACCAGCGCCATCAACTCAACAGGAGCGGACGAAACCACGCGTCGACCTTCAGTCGCTGCACGCCGAGACTGCTCGACGGCGACTTCCGCGATGTCGGCTTTTCCCAGATCGAGAGCGATCAGTTGGTCACGGGTCGCCTTGCCAAACTCGATTTCAATCGCGTCAACGAACGCCCGGCCGCCCCAATAGCCTTCGTCCGCGGTGAGCGATAGCTTTTTCCCCGGCTGCCAATTCGTGATGTGAAACGGCCCGGTTCCGATCAGGGTGCCGCCTTCGCTGCGCTTCGTGATCGAGTTGCGCGCCAGCGCCAGCCTAGCCGGCAAATCCGGATCGCCGCTGTCCCGTTCGACCACAATAGAATCCCCTGTCGCCGACACACTCCAGTCCGGATTTGCCGCTCTAAGCGCGGCCGCTACCGCTTCTGAAGTCAGCGGAGAGCCGTCATGGAAGTTGACACCGCGACGCACCGAAAACTGCCAACGTTGGTTTCCTGGCGAGGCCTGCCACGAAGTCGCAAGGCTTGGGGCAACCCTCCCGCGATCGTCGAGTGTGACAAGAGTTTCAAACATCAACCGGGTTAAGTTGCGTCTGGCGATGGAGTCCGGCAGCGACTTGTCTGCAGGGTCGAGGTTCCGCGGCGCGATACGCGTGGCCATTCTCAGCGTTGACCCGTACTGCGGTCGTGTCTCAGCCGACGCCAGAGCCGCTACGACCATGCTACTGGTTGCAAGCAATCGCCAACCGAAAAGCCTCATACGTCCCCGTTTCTGCATTGCGTGACACGGCAATCGCACTCCCACCTTTTGCTTCTGTCCACAGCGCGGTGACGCCGCCCGCGAATTCGATCGCCGGACTCACAGCGATCGGCTCTCGATCAGGAAATTCGAATGCCCGCACTGAATCGCTGGAGTTAGCGCCGGGACGTGTTGCCAGAACCTGCCATCCCGACCCGCACGAACTCTTTACGCTGGCGAGATCGCTTCCCCAGTTCAGTCGCGCCGTCTGCTCCGTGACGCCATCGAGCAGTCGAACTGTGCCATCGACGCCCGCGAATATCCAGAGCGTATAAGAAGGGCGGGGAAGCGGTGCGGCGGAATAAAACTTCGCGGTCGAACTCTGCTTGCCGACGCCCGGAGACAGGACACCGGTGAAGAAATTTCGTGTCGCGGCATAAAATCCACCCAAAGCGAGCTGTGAGGACAAGGGCCACGGATCGTCACTTCCACGGCATACCAAACTCACCGGCGCGACGCTCGGGCTTTGGCAATAGACGCCGGGCAGATAGATATCAAACAAGTGGTCCGGGCGCAGAACCAGCTTTCCGCGCATGTCACGAGGCCAGGGGCGCGAATGCGTGATGGGCAGAGATTGTTCGAGTTGCCAGCGTCCTTCGGCCATTCGGTAGAGTGCAATCTGCTCTGGATCCAGCACTGCTATGTGGGTCGGCGTAGCGCTTTCATCCATAACGGCCACATCAAGAATCGGTCGTGACTGTGCCCAAAGGGGCGTCTTTCGAATCGTCAGTGCGGGCGACTCTCGGACAAAAGCAGGCTCATCAGGACGCGGAGTCGAGACCATCACGACCGAGAGCTCGCCGGCTCCTTGATGAATTTCAGCCACCCAAACGTAGCTTTGCGGGTTTTCGGAAAGAGACACTGCAACCGTGGCGGCCGCCTGTTCCGGCTTCACAGTGCGTGTGCCCAGAGCTTCGAGTTGAGCGCGAAGCCCTCGGCTGATCTCGTCCGTATCTTGCTTGCTCAACGAAGACCGATTCACGACCTCGAGGGAAATGGCTCCTGGCCCCGTCGTGGCTGTGATCTTCCGCGCCAGTTCCTGCTCCGCACTGCTCCAGTCGGCAGCGACGACCGGCTGCACAAGTGCGAGCAAAATAACAAGAATAAAGATGCCAGCAAGGCGGCAGGACGTTAAGCCTGGGTGGGAGAAAGACATTTCTGCGATGCGCGAATTATAAACCGCGCGATGACCAGGGCTGTTCATGGGAGTCGGTACTCTTCAGAGTCATCGCCTCAACAAGGGAAGGGCGGCCGCACAGCGAGAGCGGCCGCCCTAAGGCAGCCTATTTGTCTTGCGGATCCTCCGGTTGCTCCGCCTGGCTGCCGTGATTCGCCATGTTCATGCTGCGCAACACGTCATTGGCGAAGAAGAACTTCCCATCAGACGGGACCATCATGATCTGTAACTTGTCCGAGAGCCTTTCGGCAACGATCTTGTTAATGAGCAGGGGATTCTGTTTCAGGATGGCGGCCTCACCTTTCATCCGCTCTGCGTCGGCTGAGGCGGTGACACGAATGCGATCGGCCTCGGCGTCTGCGAGGAGTTTGCGGCGCTCGTTCTCGGCCCTGCTATCGATGACCTTTGCTTCGGCCGCAGCTTCCGCATTCTTGATCGTGGACTCCTTCCGAGCCTCGGCTTCCAATTTGGACTGTTGAATCTGCTTTTCCTTGAGCGGCAAGGTGTACTGCATAGCGTCCGCCTCGGCTTTGGCCTGCAGAACATGTACCTGCGCCGCGCCTTCTGCCTGCTTTACTTCCTGAACCTTAGTGGCTTCCGCCTGCAGTTCTGCGATGCGTACCTGTTTTTGCTGGATTTCGGTGTCCACGCCCATGCGGTCGTTCTCCTGCTCCTTCAGCAGAAGTGCTTCGAGACCCTTGGCATATTCCGGAGGCAGCTGGATGTCTCGCAGCATCACTTCCTTGACCACGATTCCATCCGCGGCAAGTTTCTGCGTGATGATGGCCGCTGCGCGTCCGCGCACTTCTTCCCGCTTGGTCGCAAAAACGTCGCGTACCGTATAGTTCGGCACAAGCTCCCGCCAAACGCTCGCCACCACTGGGGGAACGATCTCCTTCTCGATGGGCTGCGGCAGATTGGCTTCGATGCAGTCCAGGTGCTTGGGCTCAACCCGGTACCGTACTGTAATCGCCAAACCGAGCGTGAGTCCTTCTTTGGCCTGCACATTGAGCGGCTGAGCTTTATTGGATGAACTTTTTCCGTCTTCAATGGACCCGGTTGTGAAAAGCTGGTCCCGTGTGTCGAACAGTTCCACTCTCTCGAGCAAGGGCGTCACAAAGTGCACACCCGGATAGAGAGTCCCTGCCAGCGTGCCCTGTGTCTGACTCACGCGCACTCCCGCCATGCCGCTAGGCACGACGACGATGCTCAGCGCAATCAGTATCGGCGCCCATGCCAGCATGGCCAGAGCGGCCGAAGTGCGCCACCTGATCTCGGGAGGCTCAGGTAGGGGAACCTCTGCATCAGCACTCATCGCCCGTCGGTAGCGTAGCTCGCGCGAGAGGTCGTACAGCAAGATGCCGGCAGCAACCAGGATCATCGTGATACCACCGGCCATCAGCACATATTTCAGGAACAACATAACCAGCCTCCTTCTCCCTTACCGCTGCGTTCCAGCCTTTGCTCGAACCGCCTGCCTTGCGAAGAACAAACGAAACACTTCTCCGAAGATGAATTCCTCGACCAACAGTGCGATGGCAACCGAGAAAACCATTCCGGCTACAACCGCGATTGCTGTGATTGCTAGCTGCATAAAGTCCTCCCCATGAATTTGTGTTTCTCAACTACTGCCCACCCGCTGATCCGACGCTGGCGTTGTGCGCCAGAGCGACCGCGGTTTCATCGACTTCACCGCCGAAGATCTCGGCGATCTTTTCATCGCGCTGTCCGTGAATCTCGACCGTGTCACCGACGTTCACCATAGCGAAAAACTGCACGATGTCCCGGTTACGCATGCGAATGCACCCGTGCGAAGCCGCTTTCCCAATCGATCCCGGCATATTGGTTCCATGAATGCCGTAGCCCTTCTTGTTCAGACCCACCCAGCGAGGTCCAAGCGGGTTGTCCGTACCGGCCGGAATCACTACGCCAGAGTGGTAGTAGGTCGGATCGGTCAGACGGCTCACGATTTCGAACTCGCCGTTCGGGCTCGGACTCACATCGGCGCCCACAGCGACCGGAAACACTTTCAGTACGGCGCCGTTCTCCATGACCACGAGCTTGCGGTCCGGAACGCTGACCACTACCTGGCGCTTCGCGCACACCGTTACGATCGTTGCCGTCTGCTGCGCCATCGCTGAGGGAGTAATCAATGCCGCCAGGGTCGGGATCATCCACCCCAGAGTCCGTATCGCCTTGCCGCCCATCGTCCAAGCCATGTCGTCACCTCGCTGTTTGTCGACCGACACCTATGCATTGGCAGGAGTTCGTCCAAACAGCAAAAAGGCTGATTCAGAAGGTGTTATCTATGTTTTGCGCGTGGAAGAACGTGCGTGGACGGAGACAGCGTGTCGGCCATGACACGCGTAGTGAAGCCGGTTTACGAAGGAAAATTTGTGGAGGGTGGTCTAAGAAGATGCCCGGTCCGCCGCTTAGGTAGCGGCATTGGGGTCTGGAGGGGGACCGGGCAATTCTGGGGTCAGTACACTACGTCTCGTTGCCAACGTTTTACTGCTGGAAGCCACAACCATGCTGTGATCTTGGTCACTGTTCTGAGTGATTCACGGACATCCCATTCGCTCCTCCATCACCGCACCCCAGCGCTCTTGTTCGATACCCTCAACCTCAGGAGGAGTCGGAAGACTCCAATTCATGTTCAGGACAATTCCATCATGGCTTATGTGATTACCGATGCCTGCATCAAAGACTCGCTTTGCGTGGATGTGTGCCCCACGGATTGCATTCATCCGAAGGCCGACGAGGCAAAATTCGAGGCCGTCACTCAGCTCTATGTTGAGCCGGACGGCTGCATCGATTGCGGCGCCTGCGTGCCGGTCTGCACCTCAGACGCGATTCACCCCATTGACGATCTGACTGAGGAGCAGAAGTTTTTAGCCGCCAAGAACGCCGAATTCTTCAACTAGTCCGCCCGTCTCCCGCCGGATGCGCTGGCGATCACGTCACAGTTCGCATCCGGCTTCGTCCTCTTTGTACTGCCGTTGACACAGGCCACGGCCAGCACTATCGTTCATGGCCTCAGCCTCATGAACATTGTGAAAGCAACGGCTCGCTACGAGGCGTGGCTCCGAACCCATACCGACCTCATCGACGCCGATCTTCGCCTCAAGCATAAGAAAATGGCGGAATCTGTGTTTCCGTTTTTTCGCGCGACCTTCTATCGGTGGGCGCAGACCTGGCCGGAAGTCTGCCCCGACCTAGCGGACGCCCCCGAGATACTGGCGGTCGGCGATCTTCACGTCGAGAACTTCGGAACCTGGCGCGACATTGAGGGCCGCCTTATTTGGGGTGTGAACGATTTCGACGAGGCTTGGCGGCTGCCCTACACCAACGACCTTGTGCGTCTGGCGGCCAGCGTTTTGCTCGCCATTGATGAAAATCGCCTGGTCGTCACCGGGAAGGATGCTTGTGCCGAGATTCTCGATGGCTATTCCAAGAGCTTGGCCGAAGGCGGTGAGCCATTCGTGCTGGAAGAAGGGAACAAGTGGCTGCGTTCGATCGCCCTCAACGAATTGCGTGATCCCGATCGCTTTTGGAAAAAAATGGATGCGCTTCCCACTCTGCGGACTGAGATCTCTCCAAATGTTCGCGAAGCTCTGGAACATTCGTTTCCGTACCCTGACCTCCGCTATCGGCTCGCGCGCAGGATCGCAGGTCTGGGAAGTCTTGGACATCAGCGTTTTGTCGCCATCGCTGAGTTTCATGGAGCGAAGATCGCCCGCGAGGCCAAGATGCTGGTGCCATCCGCCGCTTCATGGGCACAAGATCGGGCGGGCCCTTCTGAAATCTGGTATCAATGGTTGCTCGCGCGGGCCCTCCGCTGTCCGGACCCATTCGTGCACTTGCGTGGACGGTGGATTGTCCGTCGTCTTTCACCGCATTGCTCGCGCATCGAACTGGCTGTGCTGCCCCGTAATCGCGATGAGTGCCGGATGTTGTTTTCGATGGGCTGGGAAACCGCGAATGTACACCTTGGAAATCGCGAAAAGGTGAGAGGGGTCCGCAAGCATCTGAAAGCGCAAAAGTCTGGTTGGCTTTATTCCGCGGCTCGGCAGATGGTGTCTGCAGTCAAGCAAGACTGGCAAGCGTGGAAGCGGGCGGCCATGGCCTAGCCATAAATTCATGAAGCCGAACAAATTACGTTGCGGCTAGGTCAAAACAAAAGCACCCTCTTCCTCTCTCTCCTCCGCCGGCAAAGTGCTGTGCTGACCGCCGAGTGCGCTGATCAAAGCCAACAGAATGCTGGCGAGCGACTGCGGATTCTCACTCAAAACTCGCTCCAGACTCTCGCGATGGACGGCCAACTCCCCAAACACCTTGATGCCCTTCGTATCGGGTTCCTGCGTCGCTGGGACAACCGGATCCTGGCGGGCAGGTCTTTTTGCGCCGCCGCTGCGCCCGCGCAAATGGGTAGTCGAGCGTTCCCATGGCCATCCAGTGAATGACGAGTTGCTGTACGTGTTCGGCTCCGCATGCGGCGAAAACACCTGGTTCGGTCGCGAGGCGATCGTTCCAGCCAAGGATCTTGAGCCGGTCCGTCCACCGATTCTCGATAAGCAGGAACCAGCCGTCACCGCCCAGCCTTGGTTCAAGACAAATTGCGCAACACCGCTCCGCCGCCGCCGTCATTTCATCACCTCAATTAAAGTCTTGCGCGCGTCTTCCGCTCCCTGCAATTCTGCCGGGTCCAAGCTCAACATTTTCACCGTCTTCTTGCCAAGACCGTCCGGCAGGGGGACGGTGATCACGCCCCCGGCCCTGGTCGAAGGTTAAGGTCACAAACGGCGAGCAGGCGTCGCACAGCCAGTAATGCTCGACCCTCCTTGTTGGCCTTGCCTTCCTCCCGCTATGGGTGGATGGGCTGCGCCCGGCGAAGTACTCGGTCTCCACCTGAAACAATTTCCCCTCGCGTAGGCGGCGAAAGGGAGTGTTGCAGCTTTCATTGGCGCACTTGTAAAGCATTTCAGAAATCCTTCATGAGAAGGCACTAATTGACGCCTCCTCAGGCCATCGTGCCTGGGATCAATGCACGCCGATGGCCTAAGTTACGTCGGTTGGTTGTCAGCTGGGACCTGCTGAAAAGGGAGGGGAAGGCTTCGCTATTGGGAACTGCGGCATTCTGCTTGCCGCCACGACTTAGACGAATCGGCAGCAGTTGTGCCGAAGCATCGGCAAGGACGCGGGGCAGCTTTGTCTAGACACCGGTAAGGACTTCAACGCACCAGGACGCGGTTGTGGCATGAACCGCACAGCACCCCGTCCTTTAAATCGATCCACTCCACCGCGTGGGAGGGAGCCATGGCGCACTGGTAGTCATCGCAATGTGTAAGGTCGAGCGTGTGGCCGACTTCGTGGACGGCTTCCTTCAGAAGGCGCTGCTTGAGCAGATCGCGGTCCGGCGGCAGTCCGTAAAACTCCTGTTGCAAACGATGTAGCGAAACCAGACCACACGGTCCACCGATCTGTGCCTCTCCAAATACGAAGGTCAAAATTGGAATGTACAGGTCAACCGCCGTCACTCCCAGCAGACGCCACGAATCCGTCCTTAGGTAGCGCTGCATCTCCTGCAGAATTTCCGAGGAGTGATACTGCTGCCGTTCGCCGTGATAGGCAAACTCCGGATCCAGCCGCACCTGCAGCACCTGCGTGGGTACGCGGAAGAGGTTTGCCATGGCTGGACCCAGTTCCGTCAGGAGCCGGCCATCGCAATTTCCGATCGGCAGCAATTGCAGCAACTTCATCGCACTTGAGCAGTGGGCTTAGTCCAGCCGTATCGTTTCAGCTTGTGGTGTAGGGTGACGCGGTCGATGTTTAGAATCTCTGCGGCTCGGGTCTGGTTCCAGCCTACGTTTTCGAGAGTCCTGAGAATGTGCGCTTTTTCGACTTCATCCAGACTTTTTGGAGCACCGTTCGGCACGGTAGCCGCCTTAAACACAAAATCCGCTTCGCGAATTTCCGGCTCCTGGGCGACCACCATCGCCCGCTCGACTGCGTTTTCCAGCTCGCGAACGTTGCCGCTCCAAGGCTGTTGTTGCAGCAAGTTCATCGCAGCTGGCGATACCCGGGTGATCTTCTTGTTCATTTGGAGGGAGAACTTCCGCACAAAATGATTCACCAGGATGGGGATGTCGTCGCGCCGTTCGCGTAGGGCGGGCAACTCGATGCGGAATACATTCAAGCGGTAGAAGAGATCAGGACGGAATTTCCCCTCCTCGATCGCCTGCTCCAGATCCCTGTTGGTCGCGGCGATGCAGCGAAAGTCGACCTTGATAGGTTGGTTTCCGCCTACTCGTACGATCTCCCGCTCCTGCAGCACGCGCAGTAAGTCGGTCTGTGTTTTCAGGCTGATATCGCCGATCTCATCGAGAAAGACAGTTCCACCCTCGGCAATTTCAAACTTCCCCTTCTTGCGATATTGCGCGCCCGTGAACGCGCCTTTCTCATGGCCGAATAGTTCACTCTCCAGCAAGGTTTCGGTCAGCGCTCCGCAGTGAATCACGACCAGCGGATGAAACTTGCGGGGGCTCGCATGGTGGATGGCCCTCGCCACCAGTTCTTTCCCGGTACCGCTTTCGCCCGTGATCAGCACCGTCGCGTCCGTGGGGCCCACTGTCTCAACTGCATCAAACAGCTTTTGCATGATCGAGCTTTGACCCACAATGTCGTCGGGCCTCGCCACTTCGGCAACCGTTTCCCGCAGCAGGACGTTTTCTTCCTCCGTGCGTTTGTGCGCCAAAGCTTTCTTGACCAGATGCGCGATCTCATCCGGATCGAGTGGCTTGGTCACATAGTCGTATGCGCCATTCTTGAGCGCCGCCACCGCCGTTTCCACCGACGCATACCCCGTCATCATGATCACAATGAGCTCGGGCTTCATTTCGTGGATGCGCCGTTGCAACTCGATGCCGTCGATTCCGTGCATCTTGATGTCGATCAATGCGGCATCCCAGTCCGATTCTGCCAGGCGCGTGAGGGCGTCATTCGCGTCTTCGGCGATGCCCACCTCGTAACCCTCTTCGTGAAACCACTTCGCCAATGAATCTCGAACGCTTAATTCGTCGTCAACAATAAGTAGCTTTCCCTGAGTGCTCAAGTTCTTCACCTCGATTTCAATTGCGCGGCTCCCACCAAGGGAGATGCGGCAGGTACTCCGCTGCCATCCAGTGGCAGTGTGACCGTGAATGTCGTGCCCTTGCCCAGCTTCGACTGCACTTCGATCCTTCCGCTGTGTCGCTCAATGATGTTCTGGCTGACCGCCAGGCCGAGTCCGACGCTTTTGGCGTTGTCTTTGGTGGTGAGGAATGGCTCGAAAATTTGTGGCAGTATGTCGTCCGGTATTCCAGATCCGTCGTCCCGAACTTCGATTTCGATTCCTTGCGAATCCCCCCGCAGCCGGGAAGTAACCCAGAGATTCCCTCCGTGGGGCATCGCGTCGAGTGCATTCATCGACAACGCGAGCACGACCTGTTCGATCTGCCCAGGATCACACTGCACTCGTGGCAGGTCGGGAGTCAGGTCGGTGTGCATCTCAACGTTCTTCATCTCCATCTGCGGAGCGATGAGCTTGACGCTTCGGTTCACCACAGTGTTTACATCCGTGCTTTGACGGTTCATCGGCGATGTGCGCGAGAAAGTCAGAAGGTTCTTGACCAGGTCGCCGCAACGCCGGCTTTCGTCAGCGATCAAGCCCAGGCACTGCTCCGCGTCTGCCCGCTTTTCTCCTTGCGCCTCTCCTCGCTCGATCCACTTTCGGACAAGCTTGGCGTAGGTAAGAATCCCCGAAAGAGGGTTGTTGATCTCATGGGCAACGACGGCGGCCATCTTTCCAATCGTGGCCATCTTTTCGATATGCAGCACCTGTTCGTGCGCCCTTTTCAACTCGCGAGTTTTCTGGTCGACTCGCTCTTCCAAAGTGCGCGCCCAGGCGACTATCTCCTCATTGGCGGACCGTAACTGCAGGCTCATCCGGTTGAACGACGTTGCCAGTTCTCCGGCCTCGTCCGTCGAGTCCACTTCAAGCTGATAACCGAGGTTCCCGTCAGCCAGTTCCTTGGTGCCGCTTTTAAGACGCTTGATAGGCTGCCCCACCAACCGCCACACAAACAGCCAGCTCAGCAGCGAAATATCGATCAGCGCGATCAGCGTATAGATCAGCATCCTGCGCGAGGTCTGCGCGAGTCGGTCGTCGGCCTTGGCAAGGGAAAGATTGGTATCAAGAACGCCCAGCACCTTTTGCTCGGCTGGGTGCGCATGGCAGTCGGCATTCGAGCACCCTGGCTGATTCTCGATTGGCGTGATGATGCCCAGAATCCGCTGGCCCTTGCTATCGCGGTAGATGCGAAAACGATCGGGACGGTCCAGCCTCGCCAGGGGCTGCGATTGCACGTGACACCCGTAACAGGCCTCCGCCCCTTTGTCGACGATGTGACCGACCTCAGCCGTGTCCGACGAGTAGCTGATCTGGCCCTCTTTGTCGAAGATGCGAACCCGCACCATGCCGGGTTCGTCGGCCATGGTCGCCATGGCGTGGTACATCCCTTCGCGATCATTGCGCAGCATGTAGTAACTCGTACTGCGCTTGATCACGTCACTGACCCGCTCCGCGCTGGTCAGGGTCGCGGCTTCCAGGTGTTGTCGATGAAGGCGGACGTTCAGATAGCCCAGGAGCGCGAAAGTCCCTGTCATCACCAGCAGCAGCAGGCTGAT
Source organism: Terriglobales bacterium (assembly GCA_035652655.1). Taxonomy (GTDB): domain Bacteria; phylum Acidobacteriota; class Terriglobia; order Terriglobales; family Acidobacteriaceae; genus Gp1-AA133. The sequence goes on along the minus strand of DASRDJ010000153.1, from coordinate 12,317 downwards.
CAGTTTGGCGCTGAGGCTGTGGGTAAATCTCTTCCAGCGTCCTCGACCTGGCTCAGTCTCCGGCATGGCCTAGCACAGGGGTTGCCGGGAGCGGGCGAGGCTCCGTCTTCTCGTGGTGCCCCTCGGCAGGGAAAATCGGTAGATATTTCACAGCGAGGCCGAACAACGCAAAGCCTGCTGCGATGATCGCACCCGTCACCGCGATTTCCGTCCACTTCGGTATGTAGTGCCTGCCCACCACCGACTCCTGTCCCGTGATACTGACGTTCAGCCTGTTTGTGATGAATCCCAGCACCACCAGCACGGCCGCCAGGTAGAGACCCTGGGCCGTCGTTCGGATCTTCTTCTGCGAAAGCAAAATGAGCGGCAATAGCAGGCTCAAGCTGATTTCCAGCCAGAACAGGTACACCTCATATCCTGGTTGGAGGAGCATCTTCAGTACGCCCCGGTGCAGCAGGTCTTCAAAGCGAAGAATCCCGTACACGGAGAGCACCACGACCAGGACTCGTCCCAACTCCTGGAGAATCGGCAACTCAAGCTGCTGCCCGAAATACTTCGAACTCAAAGACGATTCGAAGATGGTCATCGCCAGTCCAACGGCGATGGCCGAAACGAAGAAGAAGACGGGCAGCAGCGGCGTGTACCAGAGCGGATGAAGCTTTTCCGGCATGATCAGGTACACCGTGCCCAACGATGACTGGTGCAGGGTAGAGAGGATCACTCCCAAGATCACCAGCGGAATCAGCACTGCCCGCACGATCTTCAGCGGCTTCTGCAGATGGAAACGCTCCAGCACGATGGGCGAGAACTCGAGCGAGAGCACGGTGGTGTATAGCATCACGCAATAGGCAACCTCAAACATTACGGAGTGCGGGTTCCGCATGACCAGCGGATGCCAGATGCGATATGGTCGCCCCAGGTCGTACATGAGCGCCACGCACACCAGCACGTAACCGAGAAACGCGGTCAGGATCGTCGGCCGCACGATCGGGTGCAGTCGCTTGATGTTGAAGATGTGCACCGCCGCCGTCAGCGTGAATCCACCCGCCGCCAGCATCACGCCGCACAGAACGTCGAACCCAATCCAGATGCCCCACGGAAACTGATCATTCAGGTTGGTCGATGGTCCCAGCCCGCGAGTGAAGCGCACCAACGTTCCGTAGAATCCGGCCACCATCAGGAACAGAAAGACCGCCTTCCAGAAAGTGAACTTGATCTTCATTTCTCGCTCTCTTTCCGGACCGCGTTCTCCGGTCCGTGACCACCTTCCGCTGCGTCGACTTCCTCGCGACGATGCGTGATCCACCAGACGCCTCCCAGCACCATCCCACCCAGGGGCACGAAGTCGGGTATGCGCGACAACACGCGGTAGGTGTACATCGGCAGGGGATCGCGTGTGAGATCGGCACGATAACCGAATTCCTCGAAGGGAACGCTCGACAGCAGCAGCACCGACGTGCCGCCAACTTCGTTCACGCCGTAAATGTGCTCGACATACTTGCCCGGATTGTCGCGAATGCGTTTCTGAGCCTCGGCGAGAAGATCGTCCCGGTCACCGAACTTGGTTGCTCCGGTAGGGCAGATTTCCGCACAAGCCGTGGCTTTGCCCGCCTGCACGCGATCGGGACACATGGTGCATTTCTTTACCCGAGGCAGGAGTTTGTTCCACTCGTATTTGGGCACGCTGAAGGGACAAGCCACCATGCAATACCGGCAGCCCATGCACCGGTCCTCTTCGTAGATCACGGGCCCGGCGGCGGTCTTGCGCAACGCTCCTACCGGGCATACTGAGGCGCAGGCCGGCTCCGCGCAGTTCATGCACAACCGTCGCATGAACTTGTCACCCTTGGTCAGCACGACAGTGAACTTATGTTCTGATTGAATCTCTTCGGCCGCGACCGCGTCCGTGTATGGAAGCTTGTTCTGTTCGGCACACGCGCCTTCGCATTGCTTGCAGCCGATGCAAACGGTCGCGTCGTACAGCAGTGCTTTGCTCATGGATATCTCTCCGGCCCGCGCCTGCGTGGCGCCTCCGCTCCAGAGAGATAAGAGGTAGATGGGGGAGTAACTCTACGCCTGGAGAAGAGGCCAAACGCACAGAGGCGAGGCCCTTCACGCAAGACTGTCCCGGGTCCACGGAAACTGACACCGGGACCCGGGGTGGCTGCTCCTATCCTGGACGCGAGGCTTTGAGGCGCCCCTTAGCCGGTTGCGGCCGGAAAACTTCGTCCGAATCAGGCCTTGGATTAGTGCGACGTGCTACTGGGGGCGACCTCATGCCTCCTGCCAGCCCCATCGGATCGCTCACGGCCAGGCTGGTGCGCAAAAGGGAACAGCCGGTCCTTTTTACTTCTGCAAGGTACGGATGTAGGCAACGACCGCCTTCACCTGGTCCGGTGTCAACGACTTCGCCACGCCCGCATGCTTCGGCTTTTCAGTGACGGCCTTTTCCAGGTCGGCATCCGACGCTTTCTTCGCTTCGTCGCCGATCAGGCTGGGGATCTTGGCCGCCGGTTTTCCGGCTGCGTCTGCGCCATGGCAAGCCGCGCACTTCGTCTTGTAGATGGCTCCACCGTCTTCGGCGGCCCACGACAGGTTCGGGATCAGGATGAACAGAGCCACTGCGATAGTCATCACAAGCATGACCAGCTTCGTTGTCTTCATGAGTGCTTTCCTCTCCTTGGTGATATCAATGAAAATATGAGCAGTGGCTGTACTCGTGGGCCGAGCCGGGTTGTAGCGAAAAATGGCCACTGATGAAGCCTCTTGCGGAAGAACGCTGTAACAGAACTCAGCACCTTCCGCGTACGTGCATTAGTGTCGGCTTCTTGGAGGGGAACTGCTGTGATTCGAATCACCCTCGCACGTGACCCGGGACAAGCCGCAATGTGTTGGCCAGCAAAGTCTTAGCATGGCGGTCAACGCGGACCTCGACATAAGCCGACAGAAGTTTGGCAGCCATCTTTACGGCGCGAGCTGAGAAGTTGTACCGTGGGGAACTCGCTTTTGGCATGACCAGACTAGAATCTAACCTCGCTTGTCGCCTGCTGGTCGTCCTGATGGGTGGCGCTCTCCTTGCCCCGCTGACTCAGGCGCAGCGAACCGTAGTCGTCGTTAATCGGAATCACTCCCCAGCCGGAGTTATCCGCAACGGAGTCCTGACGATTCATTTGGAGATTGCCAAGGGCGAATGGCATCCGGAGACCGAGGATGGGATGTCTGTCTCGGTCTACGCATTTGGTGAGGCTGGGCATCCCCTACAAAATCCCGGACCGCTGATCCGCGTTCCACAGGGTACAGAGATCCAGGCTACGCTCCACAATGCGCTGAGCGTTCCAGTGGACATTCATGGGTTGGGAAGCTCCGCAGATGCAGTACTTCATGTTGCTCCCGATGCAACGGAGCCGACACGCTTCATGGCATCGACGCCAGGCTTGTTCTTGTACTGGGGCGCTACGGATGGCGAAGACTTGAAAATGCGGTACGGAATCGACTCAGAGCTGACCGGAGCGCTGGTGGTCGATCCACCGGAAGCTGATTCCAACGACGAGATCTTTGTGATCGAGATGATCTCGGAGCATCCCGGTTTTCGATCGCGGCAGACGCTCGCGACCATCAATGGCAAGTCGTGGCCCTATACGCAGCGGTTCAAGTATGAAATTGGCCATCAAGCCCGCTGGCGGTGGATCAACGCTACCAACGAGCCACACGCACTCCATCTGCACGGGTTCTACTATCACGTTGATGCCTTCAATCGAGCAGGAAAAATCGAAAGGTACGAAGGCGACTCGCGGCCGCTGGTCGTGACGCAACGCATCGCCCAGGGCGAGACCTTTGACATGAGCTGGTCTCCGGATCGTCCCGGACGCTGGCTGTTCCACTGCCATATGCTCGTGCACATGAATCCTCCGAGCGTGCCGCCATTACCAGGATTGGATGTGCGCCCGGCGGCCGCCAGTAGCGACCATCATGGCGCAATGAACGAAGCCATGGGAATGGGCCAGATGGTACTGGGCATTACCGTGCCCGATGCAGGCAAATCCGCGCCAGCCCCCACATGGCATGCTGATCGTAAGATTCAGCTGGAGATTCGTGATCGTGATTCCGCACCACGCTTTGTATTGCAGGTGCGAGACGGCAAGGATGCCGCGAAACGCACGGACCCAATCGGACTGATCGGCCCTCCCGTCATTCTGACGCAGAAAGAGCCTGTCGAGATCGAAGTCATCAACCAGGCGAAAGAGCCAACCGCAATTCACTGGCACGGAATCGAACTGGAAAGCTACTACGATGGTGTTCCAGGATGGACGGGGGGATCCCAGACTACGCCTCCCATCGCACCGGGCGAAACCTTCGTCGCGCGGATGACCCCACCCAGAGCCGGAACCTTCATTTATCACACCCATTGGCACGACGGAGACCAGCTGCTCAACGGGCTCTATGGTCCCCTGATTGTCCTCCCGCCGGGACAGACAATAGACGCCGACTCCGATCGCACTTTCGTCTTCAGCCTTGGCGATTTTGGTGCTCTGCGCGAGATTGCGTTGATCAACGGCAGTCCACAGAGCAAGACGCTGCAACTGCATGCAGGGAAGAAGTATCGCTTTCGATTGATCAATATCTCTACGAACAATCAGGGGATGCAGGTGTCCCTGCGTGATGCAAAGGGCCCAGTCGATTGGCGCATCATCGCCAAGGATGGCGCCGACTTATCGCCCAGCCAAGTTCGCTCCGGCAAGGCTCAGCTGACGATAACGGTGGGCGAAACCTACGACGTTGAGTTCACGGCTGCTCATCCAGACGATCTGTTGCTCGATCTCCTGCTGCCAGCCCAGAAACTTCACGTCAGCCAGACGCTGGCTTTTCCTGCTACCTCAAAACCGACAGACTGAATCGTCTTAGTGAACAAGAAATCCCGATGCCGCGACCACCAGTCCAATCGCTCCCAGCCCAAGCCCGAAAAACCAGAACGTGCGCCGCCCTGAAAGCAAGGTGATGGATGTGATTACCAGCGCGATCTCAAGGAACACCTCGCCCAGGTCGAATCGGTCGGCGCGTTTCTGCTCGAGGGCGACTTCCTGCTCCAGCTTGCGGGCCTCGCTCTCGATCTCTTTTTGATCGTCTTTATACTTCTCGGCCTCGGCCGAATATTCTTCGCGCAACTTGGCCAGCGCCTCGGTGCTGCTGGCCGGAATGATTGCCGTTAGATTCGCAAACAGTTTGTCTTCATGTCCTCGGATATTCTTGGCCTGGAAATAAGCCCACTGATCCGATGCCTTGGACTGGTTGAGAACCGCCTCGGTCGCCGCCCGGTGCCCCAACAGCGACACGATCGCCACCAGCACCGCCAGGATCGCCATGGTCAAGGAAACGGGCGCCAGGCTGGGGTTATGTTTGGCATGCTCAGCATGCTCGTGCAATTCGTGCAGTTCTTCAGAACTCATGCCTACTCCTCAGAGGATTACTGAAGCAAGGATGATAATAGACATCGGGTTGGCAGGAAAAAGTTGGCTACGAAGCTTCGGGCAACGGGCGCACGCGTCATCAGCTACCAGCCACCAACCACCAGCAGTCGCCAGCGACTAGCGACTGACTTCTAGTGACTATTCCCCCATCACCTTCACAATTACTCGCTTGTCGCGCTGCCCGTCGAACTCGGCGTAGAAGATGCGCTGCCAGCGGCCCAAATCAAGCTTGCCCGCCGTGATCGGCACGATGACTTCGTGGTGGATGAGCAACGCCTTCAGATGCGAGTCGCCGTTGTCCTCACCCGTGTCATGGTGTGTGTAGTCTTTCCGAAAGGGCGCCAATCCTTCCAGCCAATGATCGATGTCTTCGATCAACCCGCTCTCGTTGTCATTCACGTAAACTCCCGCCGTGATGTGCATGGCGGATACCAGCACCATGCCTTCCTTGACCGCGCTCTTTTTCACCGCATCTTCCACCTGCGGCGTGATGTGCACGTAGGCGCGATGGGTGCGCGTATGGAACGTCAGGTATTCCGTAAGAACTTTCATGATTCTTCCCCGTTAAAATGGCGTGTAACTCCTCTCAGTTTCGCAGATAATGCCCTAGAAATCTTGCAAGGACTCCAGTGGATAGTTCGCAAAGCGATCTCCAGGCACTCAAAGCATTTGTAGGCGACCTCGCGCAACGCGTGGAGCGACTGGAACGCAAGCTGAGTGTTGCCGTGCCCGAGCCTCCCGCAGTGGAGGTACCACCACCGCCTCTTCCGCAAGCTTCTCCACCTTCTGCGCCTCCTCCCCAACTTTTCGAGCGAGTATCAGAGTTGCGATCGCATCCCGGTGCGGATGAAGCGGATCTGGAATCGAGAATCGGTTCGCACTGGCTGAATCGCATTGGCATTGCGGCCGTCTTGATTGGCGTCTCCTATTTTCTGAAGTACGCCTTCGACAACAACTGGATAGGACCTGCGGGTCGCGTGACGATCGGATTGCTCGCCGGAATTGGGATCGTGATCTGGAGTGAGGGCTTCCGCTCGCGCGGCTACCATGTCTTTTCGTACTCGCTGAAAGCGCTAGGCATCGGCGTGATGTATCTTTCGCTTTGGACGGCGTTCCACGTCTACAGCCTGATCCCCAGTGGCGTCGCTTTCATAGCGATGTTGGCCGTGACCGCGTCGACCGCGGCGCTCGCAATTTCGCAGGATGCCGAACTCCTCGCGGCCTTTGCTCTCATAGGAGCTTTCATCACCCCTCTGCTTCTTGCTACGGGAGAAAACAAGGAACTCCAGCTTTTTTCCTACGCCGCGCTCCTCGATCTCGCCGCCGTCGTCATGGTGGCGCGCAAGCCCTGGCGCCGGTTGCTGGCACTAGCCTTTGTCGGCACCCTGGTGCTCTACGTTGGCTGGGATTCTGAGTTCTACAACCGCAGTCAGCTGAATCTCACGCTGGCATTCGCGACGTTGTTCTTTATTATCTTTGCCGTGGCCCCGCTGCTCGCGCGCCAGCCAGAGAGCGAGACCGCACCCTTTGCCGCGATCCCTCTGTTCCTTGCGTTTATCAATGCCGCGGTTTACTTCGTCCAGGTCTACGCGATGTTTGAGGAAGTCGACAAGCATGCGATGGCCTGGTTCGCTCTCGCGCTGGCGGCGGTCTACATCGTTCTCAGCAAGCAGACCCAGCGCTACTATCCCGATCCTGCAAATATCCAGCGCCTTCACTATCTGCACCTTGCGTTAGCCATCGGATTCATCACTGTCGCCATTCCGATACGCTTGGATGGCCACTGGATTACCATCGGCTGGCTGGTGGAAGCCGCGGTTCTGCTGTGGCTAGGCGATCGCATTCGCTCAACGTTCCTCAATAGGTTTGCGATCGGCGCAATCGCACTCGGTGTGGTGCGGCTGCTTGCGGTCGATAACTTCGAAGTCACCACCCTCCTCTTCAACGCGCGCATGGCAACGTTCGCGGTTGCGATTGCAGTTCTAGGCGCATTGGCCTGGTACGCGAGCCGGCGCTCGGACGATTTCAGCCAGCGCTCTGCCCAGATTGCCATAGTTGCTCTGAACGTTCTGGCATTGACCGCTCTAAGCCATGAGGTAGCCGACTTCTATGGACGGCAGCAGGCGGCGATTCAACCTGCCTATCGCCCGGGCGCGTATCCGCACTATGATCCGGCCTACTCGTCGAACGCGCGGGGCATCCGTCTGGCCGAAGATTTCACGTACTCCGCCCTGTGGATGGCCTATGGCGCAATGCTGATGATTGTCGGCTTTTGGCGTCGGTCGGCCTTCGTGCGCTGGCAAGCACTGCTGCTGATCGCCATTACAATCATCAAGGTGTTCGTCTATGACGTCTCCCAACTCGAGAAGGGATACCGCATTCTCAGCTTCATCGTGCTTGGAGTCCTGTTGCTGACCATTTCGTTTGTCTATCAGAGAGATTGGTTGCAACTGTCTGGCGCTAACAAAAAGTCGCAGGCGCACGCGTGAAGCGCCCTCTACTATTGCTGCCATGCATGATGATTCTCGTCATGTGGACGCTGGCGGCCAATCCCGAACCGGAGATCCAGTATTTCAAGCAAGTGCGGGATGTCTCCATCCCAAAGCCCGATCATCAGGCTTACGCAGTCATCGATACTGCAATCTGGACTCACGCGAGGCCCGATCTTTCCGACCTGCGGCTCTATGACGGCAATGTGCAGATTCCATATCAACTAGTATCTGAGAATGCCTCCACGACCGCGCAGGAAGTCGAAGCCAAGATGCTGAATCTTTCGCAGCATGGAGACCACGCGGAATTTGACCTCGACGCATCCCCGGTCACCGAATACAACCGCATCCACCTCGCGATCGACTCCAAGGATTTTGTGGTCACGGCCTCCATCGCGGGCGGCGACACGCTGGGCGGCGTCTCCACGCAGTGGCCGTCGCCCTCGACCCTGTTTGACTTCTCACGCGAGAATCTCGGCTCGAACTCGACCATTGCGCTGCCGCTCTGGAGTTTTCGTTACGTGCATGTGCGTTTGTCCCCGGGAATCCTCGCCAAGGATGTGAAGCAAGCCACCCTGTCGAATATCCAGGAAAAGAAAGCTGCCTGGACGGACGCTGGCACGTGCCGAGCGAACGGAGAGCTGAAACACATCTCGGTCTTCACCTGTGAAGTCCCGGCAACTGTCCCGGTGGACCGCATTCAATTTGATATTCCGGCCGACCGAGTAAATTTCCGCAGGCAGATCACGATCGTTAACGAAAAGGGAATGCAAATCGCTGCCGGGAACATCAGCCGCGTGCGAATCAACCGAGGGGGCGCCACCGCGATCTCTGAAGATCTCACTGCAAATGTCTTTGGGGAGTACACGGGACGGCTCACTGTGAACGTCGACAATGGAGACGATCCGCCGTTGCCCATCCGCCAGATTCGCCCACAAAGCGTCGAGCGGCGCCTGTATTTCGAACCGCAAGGGAAGAGCAGTCTGAAGCTGTACTACGGAGACGAAAAGCTGGCAGCACCGGTCTACGACTATGCCAAGCTTTTTCACGAGGAGGCGAACGCTACGCCAGCACAGCTGGGCAACGAGAGCGCGAGTGCCACCTACGTGACGCGGCCGGACGACCGCCCGTGGTCCGAAAAGCATAAAGCAGTCTTGTGGGCGGCGATGTTATTGGCCGTGGCGGTTTTCGGGAGTTTGGCTTTCCGAGGTCTGAAAACGGAAACGCCGAAAAGGGGATAACGCGGTAAATGCGGTAAGCGCTGAATCGCTAAGCTGGCTGCTTCTTTGTTGTCTCAAGCCGTCGCAACTTCGCGACTACAAGCCGGATGTCTTCGAACGAGATGTCCGCTGGCAGCGATTCCTTGATGGGCTTGAGCCACTGAATCCCGACTGTCATACAAGCGGCTTCAATCACTGATCGCCGGGTAGGATCCACCCACTTCTCATCAAACGAAATCTCTCCCTGCTCGACCAGCGCGGCCACGGTGTTCACCACGGTTCCCAGCTGCCGTTGCCGCAAGACCGCAATCTCGCCCAGACCTTTGCCCTCGTTCAATAGTCGTAACGTTTCTTCGGCGGGCGACGTCTTTCGCTCTTGCGGAATCACAGCGCGTGCTCCCCGTTCAAATTCGCGGAGCGCCTCAATAATCTGCTCACCGTACGACTCAATCTTGCGTTCGCCGAATCCGGTGACCGAATTCAACTCACCGAGCGATTTCGGACGCACACGGCACAACTCGTCGAGCGACGTGTCGTGCATCACGATGAAGGCCGGAATATTGAGCCGTTTGGCCGTGCTCCGTCGCCACTCTCGCAGGTAGTCGGCCAAGCCATCGTCCGGCGTTGGGGTACTTCGCGGAACGAGCGTCGGTTCCTCGGTGCGCGTAATGCGCATCTTGCGTCGCCCGCTGCGATAGGCTTCCTGCACCGGGACCGCCATCCACTCCGGTCGCGAGCCGCACACATCGCAGGCGCCGCACGACTCCCACTTCGGCGTCTCCCCGAAATGGAGACAGATTTGTCGATGACGGCATCGCGGGCTCTCGGCGAAATCGCGGATTTTACGGTAACGCTCCCACGCCCGCTCGGTCTCCGCGGGATCGGAAATCTGGCTGATGAAATGAGCGAGCAGCGCGGCATCGCGCTTCTGCCACAGCAAAATGCAATCCGCCGGACGCCCATCGCGCCCGGCACGGCCAGCCTCCTGGTAGTACTGTTCGATCGACTTCGGCAACGAAAGATGAATCACCGCCCGCACGGAAGCCTTGTTGATACCGAGTCCGAAGGCAATCGTGCCCACCAGCACGCGCACTTCGTCTGACATCCATCGTTCCTGATTTCGCCGCCGTTCGTCGCCCTCCATTTTGCCGTGATACCCGATGGCCGAGATGCCTTGCTCCTCGAGCATGTCGACCGTCTCTTCCACCCGCGCGATGGTGGGCGAGTAGACGATTACATTGCCTTCCGTCGTGTCTTTGAGGGCGCGCACCAAAAGCTGTGTCTGTGAGTTCGCGTCGCATTGTTTGACCACATAGCGCAAATTCGGCCGATGGAAGCTGGCGATGTACTTGTGCGGATCGCGAAGCTGCAGCTGCTGCAGAATGTCGTGCCGCACGCGCCGTGTAGCGCTAGCTGTAAAAGCTGCGATGGGGCGATCCGGAAATTCCTGCCGCAGGCGGCTCAGTTGCCGATATTCCGGGCGAAACTCGTGTCCCCATTCAGAAATGCAGTGAGCTTCGTCGATCGCAAAGAAGGCGACCGGGACGGTACGGAGCCAGTCGAGAGTGTCAGGCCGCGCCAGACGCTCAGGAGAGAGGTAAAGCAGCCGAAACTCCCCGGCACGAGCTCGCCGCATGATCAGTGATTGCTCGTTCCCCGCCATCATGCTGTTCAGCACAGCGGCCGGGATGCCCATCTGCGCCAGTTGCGCCGCCTGGTCCTGCATGAGCGCAATCAAGGGAGACACAACGATCGCGGTCTTGCCGGTAGCCAGCGCCGGCAATTGGTAGCAAAGAGACTTGCCGCCGCCCGTGGGCATCACGACGCAGACATCGCGCCCAGCCACAACACTGCTGACAATCGCCTCCTGCAGAGGCCGAAACGAACTGTATCCCCAGTAGCGGTGCAGCGCCTGAAGAAGATCGCCGGGAGCGGTCACTGCACGAGTATATCGGTCGTGAAATCCACAGGCTCTGTGATAAGTGAACCAGGAAAAGGTGAGGACCGTATTGAAGAATCCTCCGATTCTTGCACGCGAGAAGCTCAATGCTTCTTTACTTCTTATCGACTGAAACATTCGCTTCACTCGAGCGGCCCGGTGATTGGTTGCCATTGAGTCCCAACATTTCGACCTTGTGCAAGTGGGCCCCTGGTCTTGTGGAATCAGCGGCTTAGGTCGACAGAATTGAGGCGACGGATTGGACTTAGCTCACCTCTTGTTTGATGGTTGTCGACCGTGAGGAATTGCAGTAAATAGATCACCTAATCGCAAGGAACGCGATGCCGGCCGGTTTTTCTTTTTTTTTCTGTAACACTTCGGGCTAACAGAACACATATCGTTCAGTCCGTACAACTTCGGTTGCGCACGTTACCGGGACCAAAAGGCAAGGGCACTTTTACTCAGGAGAGTCCAATATGAGGAAACTGTGGCTCGTAGTCTTGCTGTTCGCGACGCTGCCTTTGGCAGCACAAACACTGACCCTGTACGACAATTTTGAGCGCAAGCTGATTAATCCCTCGCGCTGGGCATATGCGTTCTGCTTCTCATCAGAGGGCCTGGAACTCGAGTGCGCTCGCGAGATTCAGGATGAAAGACTTCACTTCGCACACCGGGGCTTCGGCCTCACGAACAGCAACGCGGGTCAACAGAACGGGGCAGCAGGGGTTGGTTTTGCCAATTCAGAGACGATCAAGACGATAAAGACCGACCTGGTGGTTCGGAGTGTGCTGGAAATTCCGTGCGCCGGAAATCCTAGTTTCGGGACAAGCGCGGGAATCTGGGGAACGTTCTTTAATGATGGCTCGGGAGACCCGAACAACGACGTAGGAGCCCAATTTGGAGTCACGCGCTTCACTCCCGATCCCGCTGGGCAGCTCACAATTCGAGGGCAGACCTTTCATGCCGGTGTGTATTCCGACTTCTTCATTCTCGGTACCGTGCCCATCGGAACTCCGATCACGATTACATTGAGCTGGGACCAGCCGAACCACCAGTTCGTCATCCGTGTCACAAATAAGGTGACTCACGTGACCACCACGGGAACCATGCCCTACGCGTTCTCCGACACAACCCCCGTGGCGGGTCCCGCCAAGACTTTGGGAGCGAACGGATGGGCTGCGAACTGCACGGCCAACCAGACGTC
>DASRDJ010000152.1:0-25703 GCA_035652655.1 Terriglobales bacterium | reverse complement strand
CTGCCCTCCGACGTGCTGGGTATCTCGATGTACTCGGCCATTGAGCAGCAGTTCGAATTCAAGCGCGGACCTGTGTTCACCAACATTCTGCTCGCCGACGAGATCAACCGCACCACGCCCAAGACTCAGTCTGCGCTGCTCGAGGCGATGAACGACGGACAGGTGACGATCGACGTCCACTCGTACCCGTTGCCGCAGCCGTTCCTGGTGCTCGCGACACAGAACCCGGTGGAACATCATGGCACGTACCCGCTCCCCGAGTCGCAACTCGATCGTTTTTTAATGCGCGTGCACATGGGATATCCCGACGCCGATGCCGAACGGGAAATCCTGCGATCGGCCGCGGGCGCAGCCCAGCTCGACACACTGAAGCCTGTCCTGACCGGGGCGGATGTTCTGGAAATGCAGGAAGCCGTCACGAAAGTCCGCGTGGATGACTCGCTGGTGACGTATGCGCTGGCGATCGTGCGCAAGACGCGCGAGTCGGAATTTCTGTCGCTGGGAGTTTCACCGCGCGGGTCACAAATGCTCTACCGCGCCGCGCAGGCTATGGCGTTCCTCGAAGGCCGCACCTACTGCACTCCGGAAGACTTTAAGCCTCTGGTGGTTCCGGTGTTTTCACACCGCGTCGTCGTCAGCGGGTCGTACTCCTCGACGCTGAAGAAGTCGGATCAGGCTGAGCAAGTGATGCGCGAGATCGCCGAGAGCGTCGCTGTACCGGTGTAGTCGCTAGTTGTCAGTTGTCAGTCGTCAGTCATCAGTCGCCAGCAACCCAAACATCCCCGCTTCTTGCAAAGCTCGCCGCCAATCAATACCCTTGCAGCCGACAACCGAGGTACTGAAAACTGCCTATGACTTTTCTCCGTTTTCTGATGTTTCTCTCCCTCACGGTCTGGATCGGCGGCATCATCTTCTTGTCTTTCGTCGAGGCGCCGACCGCCTTCCACGTGCTGCCCTCGCGCCACCTGGCGGGAACGGTTGTGGGGCATTCGCTCGGGATACTGCATTGGATGGGGCTCTTCTCAGGCGTGGTGTTTCTGGGAAGCTCGATGCTGCTCGCGAGCCTGACGACTGGAACGGCCAAGCCACTGGCCGTTCGGCACATCCTGATTGTTCTGATGCTGCTGCTTACTGCCGTCTCGCAGTTCGGCATCTCGCCAAAAATGGCGACGCTGCGCGCTCAGTTTGGCGATATCGATACCGTCCCCGCCACCGATCCCGGGCGCATGCAGTTCGACTCACTCCATGTTTGGTCAGTACGTCTCGAAGTCGCAATTCTCGCGATGGGGATCGCTACTTTGTTCTGCACGGCGCGCCATATCCCCTGACCTCCGCACCTCCGTTTCTGACAACGCTCTTAACCGCGAAGTGCGCAAAGAAAGACCGCTAAGGACGCAAAGAAAACGTGTTTAGCTCGTTTCCCCATCCGCCCTTCTTTGCGAGCTTCGCGGCGGTTCTTTGCGACCTTAGCGGTTAAGGCTTTTTTTTTCCAACTCCGGTGTGCGTTGCAACTTGGGACTCCCGCCCGAGTCATTTATTCTGTAATGTTTGTGATCCCTCCGCCGACCCGCTGAGAATTGCCAGCTGACGGCTGAAAGCTGACTCATGAAATCTGGAATCATCGGCCTGCCGCAGGTAGGCAAGACATCCCTGTTCCGCATGCTCACCAAGACAGTGCTGTCTGCGCACGCTCTGGCCAACCCGCGCGAAGCGCACATCGGCGTCGCCAGGGTTCCTGACGACCGTCTGGACCGGCTGGCCGAGCTCTACAAGCCGAAGAAGCTCACCCACGCGTCCATCGAGTATGTGGACGTGGGCGCTGTCGGCGAGGATGCCCTCAAAGAAACCGCCTACATCGGGCATCTGCGCCAGGTCGACGCGCTGGTTCACGTCCTTCGCGCTTTTGAAGACGACTCGATCCCACACGTCGGGTCGATTGACCCGCTGCGCGACATCAAGAACGTGGAATTCGACCTGATGGTCAGCGACCTCGGTCAGATCGAGAAACGTCTCGAAAGGCTGGTGAAGGATCTTAAGAAGATGCGCTCGCCCGAACTCGAGAAAGAAAACGAGCTGCTCATCAAAGCGAAGGCACATCTCGAGACCGAAAAGCCTCTGCGCGAAATGGAGATGACGCCCGAGGACAAGAAGCGCATCCGCGGTTTCATGTTCCTCAGCGAAAAGCCGATGCTGTACGTGTTGAATATCAGCGAAACGCAAGAACTTGGCAAGGCTCTGGAAGCCGCGGTCGCAAAGTGCAAGCTGGCGGAAGTTGCGTCCCGTCCGAACGCGGGGGCGACCGCTGTTTGCGCGAAGGTCGAAGCCGAACTCGCCGAGATGAGCGATGAAGACGCGGCGGAATTTCTGTCGAGTTATGGACTCAAGGAAAGCGGACTGGTTCGTCTGATCCGCCAGACCTATCACCTGCTTGGGCTGATTTCATTTCTCACTGCCGGTGAAGACGAATGCCGCGCGTGGACCATCCCGGTCAACACGCGCGCCGTCGAGGCGGCTGGGGCGATTCACTCCGACCTCGAGAAACATTTCATCCGCGCCGAGACGATTCGCTGGGACCAGTTGCTGGCCGCGGGCTCCGAAGCCAACGCCCGCGCCAAGGGAACGCTGCGTCTCGAAGGCAAAGACTACATCGTGCAGGATGGCGACGTGATGCATATCCGGCACAGCGGCTGAGAATGGCACTCTAGGTTCTTCGGGCTCGGGGCGCTTGCGGCAAAAGGACAGTGCATGAAAACCATCCGGCTCTTCGTCATCCCGTTGCTGGCCATCGCAGCATTGGCGCAACTAGTGAATGGTCTCGCAAGCGAAATGGCAAGGCTACGTATTCACACCGCGCTCCTCATCCCGTCGCAGGCAGTTGATGAGTCTCCCGTGTGGTCTCCTGATTCCCGCTATCTCGGCGCAAACATTCAAGGGCAATGGTTCAAACTCGATACGTCGAAAGTGCGATTGCAGGAAGCAACCTGGCACAGACAGAAGATTGGGGCTATTGCCGAGCCGACGCTAGAGCCGCTAGCCAAAAGCAACGCTCTGGCGTGGGCCAAACAAGAGCAGCGCAGAACGGGCGACCGCGACAGGAAAATCGGGCATAAAAGCTGCAAGGAAGAGTGCGGAACTGTCCACTTCCCTTGTCTTGTCGAAGGGCACTGGTAGCTGGGTTGTCTGGAGGTCAGACTTGGAGAATTGCGGGGAACTGACCATGTCGCCTGACGGTGTGTACTTGGCTTATATCTGTGAAACCAACGGCGTGATCGTAACGGATATGGAACAAGCGCTTCAAGCTCTAGGCCCCCAGCCTTAGCAACTGCGGAGCGGAATCCGAGTCATTACGATCCATAATGACAAACCCGTGACAAAAATCGCCTTCCTTCCCTGCTAGGCTTTCGATGTAGAAGGACGCGCGCTGGCGGCCCCGCCTCGCGATCTAGTGTCACTGCAATTTCCCACAATAAAGATCCGGCTACCGGACAACAAAACATTTCAGCTTTGCAAGCGGGACGAAGAACGATTCGCAACTGTCCTTCTACCTGCGAAGAGTTTTCGCCCCGGTTCCACTATCACTGTTTTGGAGTGACTGCGACCCATGGCACCTGGACTGCAGAGTCTTAAGCACATTGTCGTCCTGATGATGGAGAACCGTTCCTTCGATCACATGCTGGGTGGGTTGAGCGCGACGAACCCAAGGATCGACGGGATCCAGCCTGGCTTGAGCAATCCTGACACGAGCCCTGCCGCGAGGCCTGTTCCGCCGCAACCGCTCGCGGATTTTCAGGGCCAGCTCGATCCAGATCCAGATCACCACTTTCCGGCCGTCGATTTGCAGATTTTCGGTGGCGACACCACCCCCAACCGCAAGGCCAACATGCAGGGTTTCGTGAAGAGCTATTTCAACCAGCGCCGCGATCGGAAGCATTCGCAGAAGATCATGTATTACTTCCCTCCCGAGAAGCTGCCGGTGCTCACCACGCTCGCAACTGAGTTTGCGGTGTTCAACCGGTGGTTCGCATCGATTCCTGGGCCGACCATCTGCAATCGCGCGTTCGCGCACTACGGCACGTCGTTCGGCCGGGTCGATATGAATCTGCTGTACGTGAACGGGCCCTTCAAGAGCATTTACAACCGATTGATCAGCGCGCAACCGAAGCACACGGCCAAGCTCTATTACTACGACACGACCAGCTCGACGATGGAAATCACAAACCTGCTGCAGCACCAGCCGGAGTTGTTCGGGACCTATCCGCAGTTTCTGGAAGATTGCCGCAAGGGCGCCCTGCCGGAATATTCCTTCGTCGAGCCGAACTATAACGATCACGATACCGACGGCGGCGAGGAGATCGCGAACGACCAGCATCCCGATCACGACGTGCAGGCAGGTGAGTTGTACATCGCGTCGGTCTACAACGCGATCAAGAAGTCGCCCTTGTGGCCGAACAGCGCGCTGCTGGTGGTCTACGACGAGCACGGTGGAATCTACGATCACGTCGTCCCGCCGCCCTGCACGCCTGACAAATTCACAGCCTCGGCCAACGCCACTGGCACAGGCATGCCCTTTGCGTTTGATCGGCTCGGAGTGCGCGTCCCGGCGATCCTGATTTCGCCGTGGATTCCCAAGGGAACCGTGGTGGATCGCGTGTTCGATCACGCCTCGATTCCCGCGACCATTACGAAATTCTTTCTCGGTGACTATTCCCCGCGCTCGCCGCGCGAGACCACTGCCGATATTTTCATCGAGCCGCAGACGGGGCCTGTGGATCCAGCAAGGAATCTGCTCTCGCTCGACACGATGCGGAAGGATTGTCCGGACTTCGACGCATAGCCCGATCTTGAGCAAACGGCAATCGTGGTTCCCGAAAGGAGTGATCCGATGGTTCTCATCCATGTACCCCGGCCACCGAAGGGCGCGATGGATCCTCATCGGCCGGTCAACGCCCTGCTGCAGGCGCAGATGCAACACTTGCAGGACGCCGAGCTGAAGCTGCCTGCGCGCCTGCAGTCGAACATCTACATCAACGCGATCAAGACTGAAGGCGAGGCGGGGGAGTACATCCGCCGCGTTACGGAGGCGATCCACCACGCCCATGACAGTGCCGCCGAGAAGCGAGCGAGGCATGCGCGCAAACGCACAGGCGTGATAGATATCGCGGCTGCCGCCGAGGACAGGCCGTCAAGAAGTGCGGGGCGAGGCAAAGCCAAGAAGAGGGCGAAAAAGAAGTCGATAAAGGCGGCAAACAAGAAGAGCACGCGCGACCGCAAGGGCTAGCGCCAAATTTTTGGTGGGAGGTCGGAAGGGGAATGCGTTGGTCTGTGATGCTGCTATGCCTTGCAAGTACGTGCGCGTTGGCCCAGGAAGGCACGCTGCAAGCGGATTTTCGCCGCGAGAGCGAGCGCGTTTCAGACGCCTGTGGAAGGTTCAGCGTCAAGGCCGTTCCTGGATGCGGCATTGCACTCTTCACCGACCATCCCCTGCACATCGCCGCGGGCAGCATGCCGCCGCAAAACGGCTTCAGCCTGGGCGCCGCATTCGTCACCGCAAAGAACACCGAGAATTGGCGGCTCAGTTGGGATGTGGATGCGGTCGGTTCTTTCAGCGGATCATGGCGAGCGGGAGGATACATGAAGCTAGTGCACACGCCACGAGAGCCGGTGCGCGTCGTCAACCCAGTGGTGTTGCAGCCTGGCGAGACGCAAAAGATCCCTGTTGCTAAGCCGCAGATTAAGCTGGTGCATCCCTACACCGTCTTCAATCTCTATGCACAGACGATTTCTCTGAACAAGCTGAACTTCTTTGGTCTGGGAAACGATTCCGCGCTGGCCGGGGCCTCGGTCTTTGGCATGCGGGAAGCCATCGTCGGCGGTAGCGTGATCAAGCCGGTTTACGAGTGGTCGGCGATCAAGAAGCTGAATCTCGCGCTGCTCGGCGAAGTCAATGGCCGCTTCGTGGACATACGCGGCGAAAATGGGCAGTCGTATCCTTCCATCGAAAGTGTCTACACGAATGCGAGCGCGCCCGGCCTGAACAGCCAACCCGCGTTTATGCAGTTCGGAGAAGGCGTTCGCGTCAAGCCGGTGTTCGGGGATCGATTTCAGCTGAACTACCTGGCAAACTACCAGCAGTTTTTCGCTCCATCGAATTCGCGAAATTCCTTCCAACGTTGGACTCTTGACCTAACCCACATTTTCTATCTGTACGGCTACACGAAGTCGGCTCCGAGAAATGCTGACTTGAGTGGCCCCGACCGGTGCGCACCTCCCGGACAGGGCTGCCCCGAGGTTTCGCATACCCGCAATCTTAACGGCTCGATCGGAATGCGATTGCTGCTGTCGGAGTCGATGAACTCTTCGACCTCCGCGGTGCCCTTTTATTTCCAGCAGACGTTGGGCGGATCGGATATCAACGGGGCCATGTCGCTGGGCAGCTATCGCGACTACCGCTATCGAGCCCCCAATGTGCTGCTGCTACAAGAGTCGTTCGAGCACTCGTTGTGGGGGCCATTCGGCGTGAAGTTCATAGCCGACCAGGGCCGAGTGGCCCTGACGCGCAGCGACGTTGGATTCGATCACTTGAAGCACAGCTTCGCCAGCGGATTCACGCTGCGCGCGGGCGGCTTTCCCATGGTGTGGCTGATGTTTGCCTGGGGAGGCAGTGAGGGCCACCACAACGTCTTCAACATGAACACGTCGCTGCTGGGCGGATCGGCGCGACCGTTGCTCGATTAGCTGATAGCTGATAGCTCGTAGCTGCTCTGCTATCATCGCCCAGCCCATGAGTCCGATTTATACGGCCATCCTGCTCGGTCTCACCGCCGCTGCCGCCAACGTTTTCGGCGGCGCCATCATCGTCCAGCGCAACTGGGAGCGGCGCTATCTCAAATACTTTGTCGCATTGGGCGCCGGATTCATGTTGTCGACGGCCATTGTGGAAGTAGTGCCCACCAGCCTGCAACTTGGCGGCCGGTACGCAGCGTTCCTGATTCTGCTGGGTTACTTGATCATTCATTTCTTCGAGCACACCGTCACCCCGCATTTTCATTTTGGAGAAGAGACGCACGAGGACGAATTTTTGCGTCCACACAAGAGTTTCTCGGTGCTGGTGGGTCTGCTCATTCACACCTTCTTCGACGGCATCGCGATCGCAGCGGGATTCCTGGTCTCTCCCTGGTTAGGCTGGGTCATCTTCCTGGCGGTGTTCCTGCATAAGATTCCCGAGGGCTTCACGGTAGCGTCAGTGATGCTAGCGGGCGGGCGAAGCCGGAACTTTGCGTGGGGCGCGTCCGTTCTGCTGGGGGCAGCCACGCTCGCGGGAGTGTTAACCATGGCGGTGTTGCGGCACCAAGTGAACGAAGGCTTGCCGTTGGCGGCCGGAGTGACAATTTATGTGGCTGCGTCGGATTTGATTCCAGAAGTCAACAAAGAACCAGGCGTGCGGATGGCGCTAGTGGTTTTCCTGGGAGTGGCTTGCTTGTTTGTGCTGGACTATTTTTTTCATGGGGGATGAGGAGACAGTTCTCAGTTCTCAGTTCTCAGTTCTCAGTTCTCAGTTCTCAGTTCTCAGTTCTCAGTGCGCAATTCGCAGTTCGCAGGCATTCACGGCCAGTGCCGAACAGCAGGTCCTTCGCTGCGCTCCGGATGACAATGCAAAAACTACAATGGCGCTCTCCAGCCATGAGCACATTTCAAAGTCGCAGCGCAGGATCGAGCTGACCCTAAAACAGACTGAGAACTGGGAACCGGGAACTGAGAACTGTATTACTCCACCTGGTGCTTCGCGGTATACCCGTCGCGGGCATAGATCTGGACCTTCACGTCCTTGCCCTTCTGATCTTTCACTTTCAACGGGCCGCCATCCGGCGCGACCAGTTCGACTTTCAGCTTGCGATAGCTGCCGTCGAGTTTCGGATTTGTGGGGTGATACGCGATCGTGTACTGGTTGCGAATGTCGGTGCCGATGTCGTGAAAGATTTCTGGGAGCTCGCCATCAAAACGCGGGAAGTACGCGCGCCCGCCAGTCATGTGCGCGAACGTGTTCATCTGGTTGTCGGCCTGCAGCCAATCGGTCGTGATCAGGCCGCCGCCCGTACCCATTCTCGCTTCCATCATCTCGCGCAACGCGCGTCCGATGCTGACTGCGTAGATCGTGATGTTCTGGGTAGTCTTCAGTTTTTTCAGAATCTGATCCAGGTTCAGCTTGCTGAAGGTGTCGCGCCCGGTCGAAACCAGGATGATGTACTTGCGGCCTTCGAGGTTCTCGATGCGGTCGATCGTGTCGTAGAGTGCGTCGAACAGGTTGCGCTCCGAAAAACCTGGAATGCGCAGCGTGTTCAGAGCGCCCAGCACCGCACGCTTGTCTTGCGTGAAGTCGGTGAGGATTTGGGGCCGCATGTCGTAGGAGACGACTGCGATCCAGTCCTCGGGCTTCAACGTGGCCGCGAAGTTGTACGACGCGTTCAGTGCCTCGTACATGTAGTTGTAGTTGGTCGAGGCGTACTCCACCAGCAGCACGGCGGTGATCGGCGCAGCAGACTGGTTGAAATTGGAGATGGTCTGCGGGGCGCCGTCTTCGAAGATTTTGAAGTTGTCCTTCTTCAGGTTCGGGATGAATTGCCCGTCTTTGGTCGTGACCAGCACATCCAGGTTGACCAGCGGCACGTCGACCTTGATGGAGTAGTCGGGCATGCCTTCGATCTTCTTCGGCTTCTCGGGCGCTGGAGGCGGACTCGCCTCTTCTTCCTTCTTCTTCGGGATGGCATACGGACCCACGTCTCCACCGGGTCCGCCGGCCTCGGCGGGAGCGTCCTGCTTGTTCGGATTCTGGGGACTCGAAGAGGCAGGTTGCTGCGGAGTGTCTTGTGCGGACAGGCGCAGCGCTCCGCAGGCGAAAACAAATAAGCTTATTGTCAGCAGCAACTTACGAGGGGAACGCTTGCCCATAGAAACCTCAACCAGCCGATCAACCGTGGCACGAAAGTAACATTTGACCGTCAAAACTCTGATGCTAGTATAGACGCACAGCTTCGCGATTGGGATGTTTTGCTAGGTCCTGAGGTTCACCTGCTCCCGGCAACTACTCGTGATCGTTCGGAGTCTAATGTTACTGAGAGTCCGTTTGTTGGCAGGGCTCTTCGGGGCAAAAAGTAATGAGAAAAGTTGTTAGCCCTCTCGCAGCTATTACCCTCCTCTTCACTCTTTGTGCGCTGGCCGCTGAAAAACCCACCGGTCAGGCTGCGGTCCCAGAAACAATCCCAGTAAGCCAGATTCATACCGGCATGCGCGGATACGCGCTCACAGTATTTCAGGGCGTGAAGCCCGAGTCCATGGACGTTGAGGTATTGGGCGTCCTGAAGAACATGAACGGTCCCAAAGGGGACATCATTCTGGTTCGCCTGCACGGCGAAAAGGCGGAGTACACGGGCGTGGTCGCCGGCATGAGCGGCAGCCCGGTTTACTTTGACGGCAAATTGGCGGGAGCGCTGGCGTTCCGGATCGGCGAATTCTCGAAGGAACCGATAGCAGGGGTGACTCCCATCGCCGACATGCTTGAGATCAATGCGTTTGACAAGACCCCGGGCGGCACGACTTCCACCACGAGTCGCGTGGCCTTGCCGAATTCGTTGACGAAGACTTCGGGGCCGGGTCAATCCTCCGACATTCAGGTGCAGAGCGTTGCGAATTATCTGAAGCCGATCGATACGCCGTTGGTGTTCAACGGCTTCAGTGAGGAAGCGGTCAAGTTGTTTGCTCCGCAGTTCGCTTCGAGCGGAATCGTGCCGGTCATGGGCGCGGGCTCCTCGAGCGATCAGAAGCAGCCTGAGCCTCTTGAGGCCGGATCGGCCGTCAGCGCGGTTCTGGTGCGCGGAGATATGGACATTGCCGCGACCTGCACCGTGACTTATATCGATCCAGAGCGTCTTCTGGCGTGCGGACACCCGCTGCTTCAATTCGGCAGCGTTGATTTGCCGATGACCAAGGCGAACGTGCTGGCTACCCTGCCGTCGCCTCTGAACGCTTTCAAAATCGTAAACACGACGGAGCCCGTAGGGGCCTTCGTGCAGGATCGCCACACGGGAATCATGGGTTTGCTGAACAAGGAACCTGACATGATCCCCGTCACGCTCAGCATACGCAGCGGCTCTGCCACTAAGGAGATCCACTATGAAGTGCTGAACAATCCCAAGCTGAGCCCGGTCGCGATGATGGCGACGGTGTTCAACGCGCTGCACGGCATCAACGACTACGGCGAGGAAACGACCTATCGTTTGAAGGGCGTGATCAGCGTCAAGGGCTATCCGGACGTGACGCTGCAGAACATGTTCGCCCCGACCGACGCGGGCCAGCCGGCTGCGTTTCTAGCGGCTCTGTCGCTAGGTGACCGTTTCGGCCGCATCTATGACAACCCCTTCGACGTGCCTGCGGTGAAGGCCGTGAAGCTTGATTTCGACCTGGTGAAAGAACGCCGCCAGGCTCGCCTGGAAAGCGCCCGCACCGACTTGAGCGAAGCGCGACCTGGCGATGAGATCACCGTGGAAACTGTGCTCGCGCCCTATCGCGGCGAGCGCATCGTGCGGCAGATTCCGATCAAGATTCCGACCTCCGCCTCAAAGGGGCCACTGCGCATTCTGGTCAGCGATGGAGACACGCTCGACCGTATGCGCCGCGGCATGCCGATGATGGCGCGGAAACTTGATCTGGCGTCGACCATCGCGCTCCTCAACAAGGAGCACTCGAATAATCGCGTATACGTCTCGCTGCTCGAGGCGGATCCGGAAGCGATGGTTGCCGACAAAGTCATGCCTGCCCTGCCTCTCTCCGTCATGAACGTGATGGATGGAATGCGTGGCACGCAGGAGATGGTGGTGTTGGGCGAATCCTCGGTGACCGAGGTCGCCACGCCGCCGCTCGACTTTGCGGTCGCTGGAGCGCAGATTCTGACGATTACGATTAAGTAAATAACGGGTCACGGGCCTCCTCCGCGAGGCCCGTGCTCACCTTCGACCCCGTCCAAGGAACCGTGTTACCCTGAGTTTTTCCGCGCCACAATCACACAACGAGGTGTAAGACTTGCAGATCCATCCGCGGAAGTTTGCCATTCTCTTTGCGCTGCTCATCACACTGATGGCCTTCGGAGAAGGGACCCGCACCTGGGAACAATCGAAATTTGAAGAACTCGCGAAAGGCACGGCCACCGGCATAGCCATTCGCAGTAACGGCAGCCTGGAACTGGCGCCGGCCTTCAAATCTTTGTACACCGCGCCCTCTACCTACATCTGGTCCATTGCCTCCGATAGCGCGGGAAACATCTACGCAGCGTCGGGCGCTCCTGCGCGCGTGTATCGCATCACTCCCGACGGGCAGGCCACTACCATCTTCGAGCCCACCGAACTGCAGGTGCAGGCGCTGGTCGTCGATAAGAACGGCGCTGTGTATGCGGGCACTGCTCCCGACGGCAAGGTTTACAAGATCGAGCGCAAGAGCGGCGCGAGCGGCGATGCCGGCAAAGCTCCCGACAAGTCGAAAGGCCAGGTCGATCCTAACTGGAATTCCTCGGTCTACTTTGATCCCGGCACCAAGTACATCTGGGATCTGACGTTCGACAACGCGGGCGACTTGTTTGTGGCGACGGGCGATCACGGCGAGATTTTCAAAGTAACGCCCAAGGGCGACCACTCCGTGTTCTTCAAGAGCGACGAAGCGCACATTCGCGTGCTGGCGGTCGATCCCAAGGGCAACCTGATCGCCGGCTCGGACGGCAGCGGCCTGCTGTACCGGATCGCGCCCACGGGCGAGGCGTTTGTTCTTTACAGCGCGCCCAAGAAGGAAATCACGGCGCTCGCGATCGACGCCAATGGCAACATCTACGCTGCCGGCGTAGGCGAGAAACGCCCGGGACAGAATCCCGGTATGGGGCCGTCGATCATGCCTGTCAGCAATCCATCGCCCTCGATGTCGGGCGCTCCTCCGGGACTCGTGCTCACGCCGACATTGCCTTCGACCTCGACCATGGTGAATTTTCCTGCGCCCGGCGCAGGTGCCAGCGGCGGCTCGGAAATCTACAAGCTTGCACCGGACGGCTCACCCACGCGCTTGTGGACTTCGCGGGAAGACATCGTTTATGCCTTGGCCTTCGACACGCAGGGACGCCTGGTGGCCGGCACCGGCAACCGCGGTCACATCTTCGCGATGCGCAGCGAAGACGACTTCAGCGATCTGCTGAAGGCAGGATCCTCGCAGGTCACCGCATTTGCCAAGGCTCCGGGCGGCGGCTTGTACGCGGCGGGGAGCAATCTGGGGAAAATCTTTGTGCTGGGCCCAGGACCCCAGTCGGAGGGCACGTACGAGAGTGATGTGTTCGACGCCAAGATCTTCTCGCGCTGGGGACGCGCCGAAATGCGCGGCGCCGGCAACGTGGAGTTGTTCACGCGCAGCGGCAACGTCGACAACCCAGACCGCAACTGGAGTTCGTGGATGAAAATCGATCCCCAGAAAGATGGCGAAACCGGTGTACCACCGGCCCGCTTCATTCAGTGGAAAGCCGTGCTGCACGCTGGAACTCCGGCTCCCCGGGTGGAAAGTGTCCTGCTCAATTATCTGTCGAAGAACATCGCGCCCGACATTGACGATGTGGGTGTGCAGATTGGCACCCGCTACCAGCCCTTGCCCAAGCCGCTCGGTGCAACCACCGACATGAGCGGCGGCGCCAATTTGGGACAACCGCGCTTCGAGCCGCCTGTGCCGACCACGCACGACCGGGACTCGATTGGCGTGAAGTGGGTGGCGCACGACGACAATGACGATCAGCTCAGTTATTCGCTGTACTATCGCGGCGACGGCGAGAGCCGCTGGCTGCTTTTGAAAGATGGCTTGACCGACAAGTTCTACTCGTTCGATGCGAGTTTGCTTCCAGACGGCGGATACACTTTCAAAGTGGTGGCGTCAGATTCGCCTTCGCATTCGCCGGGAGATGCGCTAACAGCAGAGAAAGAAAGTCCTCGCGTGGAAATCGACACGACACCTCCGCACATCGAGAACCTCGCTGCGGCTCTCGAAGGCGATCAGGTCCACGTCACTTTTCGCGCCGCTGACGGCTTCTCGCCAATCAAGCGCGCCGAATACTCGATCGACGCCAACGACTGGCAGTACGTCGAGCCCGTGGGCCAGCTCGCGGACTCGAAAACTGAGAACTATGACTTCAAAGTTCCGGTCGTTCTGGAGGTGGCGGCCGCTGCGCCCGCTGCTAAAACGAAGAAGGGCGAACTTGGACCGGCTGAACATGTAGTCGTAGTTCGCGTGTACGACCGCTTCGAGAACATGAGCGCCGCGAAGATGGTGATTCGGGGCAAGTAGCGAGCAGCTCACAGGTGACAGGTCTTAGGTCACTGGTGTCGGGTGTCGGAAAAGACTACACCGGCATGTATCACGCATCCCGTTAGTCGTCTTGTTTTCGGGTTTGTTGCTGAACCACTTCAAAGCTTTTAACGGCAAAGGACGCGAAGAAACGCCGCGAAGGTCGCAAAGAGAGAGCTTAGTCTCTGCGGTCTTTGCGGATTTTCTTTGCGCGCTTTGCGGTTAAGAGCTTCTCTCTGCGTTTCCCGCGGCGTTCTCGCGGATGGGTAGACTGCGTCCTCTAGATCCTGTCCGCCTTCCGCAATTCGGGAAACAGCCACGCCCACAGGCCGATCACGACCAGCGTCCCCGCTCCGCCCAGCACCACAGCGGGCACGGTTCCGAACCAGTGGGCGGTCAGGCCGGACTCGAATTCTCCCAACTCATTCGACGCGCCGATGAACAGCATGTCGACCGCATTCACGCGGCCGCGCATTTCATCGGGTGTCATGAACTGCACCAGCGTCGCGCGGATTATGACGCTCACCATGTCGGTCGCGCCCACCAGCAGCAACGCGATCATTGAGAGCACGAGGCTGCGCGA
Organism: Terriglobales bacterium; assembly: GCA_035652655.1. Lineage (GTDB taxonomy): Bacteria > Acidobacteriota > Terriglobia > Terriglobales > Acidobacteriaceae > Gp1-AA133. Next base: position 11,764 of record DASRDJ010000152.1, on the reverse strand, counting down.
GATCCCGAACAGGATCGTGAATACTCCGAAGCCCGCCACACACCACAACATGATCGCCCCAGCTCGACGCTGAATCGGTCGCTTAGCAAGAAAGAGCGCCATGATGGCGGCGCCAATGCCCGGAGCGCTGCGCAGCAAACCCAGTCCCCACGGACCGGTCTTCAAAATCTCACTGGCATACACCGGAAGCAAAGCGACCGCTCCGCCCAATAGCACGGCAAACATATCGAGTGAGATCGATCCTAGTACGACTTTCTCGCGCCAGACATAGGCGAAGCCCGCCATCACAGTGCGCAAGCTCATCTCCTGCGCCGGACGCGTTTGCGGCTGCGAGTGGATTCGCAAGGTCGCCACCAGGGCCACGGCGGCCGAGACGGTGGCTGTTCCGTAGACAATCTCCGGTCCCTTGGCTGCGGCATAGAGAACGCCGCCAATGGCCGGGCCCAGGATAGTTGCCGCCTGAAATGTACTGGCATTCCACGCAACTGCCTTCGAGAAGTAATGTCCGGGAACCAGTTGCGGCAGTAGCGCCCGACTGGCCGGCCAGTTGAAGCAGCGCACCAGGCCCAGCAAAAGCAGAATCGCGTAGATCAGGTTGACGGAGCGCGAGCCCCGCATCGCGAGCAACAGCAAAAGTCCCGAGCACACCACGAATCCGACGTAACAGATATTGAGCAGACGACGGCGGTCATGCCGGTCGGCAGTGTGGCCCGCCAGCAGGAACAGGAAGAGTCCCGGCAAAAATTGGGCGAGGCCGACCAAGCCCAGGTCCAGTGGTCGGCGAGTGATTTCGTAGACCTGCCATCCCACCGCGACCGACTGCATTTCGAGTGCGGCCACGATGAAGAAGCGCGCGATCTGGTAGAGCGCGAGATCGGGGTAGGCAAAGAACCGGGACGAGTCGCGGAGCAGTTCAGATTCCCCCATTGTGACTACTGTGCCACAAAAGAGAAAGGCGTGGCGGGAGCCGGGCGAAATGCCTGCGCCATCTTCCCCGCGTAAAGCGTTGACCTGGCTTCACGGAGAGCATCGCGTGACCGCGATCACAGACGAGCGTTCAGACGGAATTTATCGTAAAAAGTTAGCCCGTTCGTAGGAAAGGCACATTTCATGGTCACTTTGGCGTCGCCCACCACAGCCCGCGTGCTGAATTCCGAGCTCGCTCAAAAAATCATGTCGGCCGCCGAAGCGGCGTCGCTGATTCGCTCCGGCGATCAGGTCGGCATGAGCGGATTCACCGGCTCTGGGTACCCCAAGGTGGTTCCAATCGAACTGGCGCGTCGCATCGCCGAAGCGCACATCCACGGGCAGAAGTTTCAGGTGAGTGTTTTTACGGGCGCATCGACCGGGCCTGAACTCGACGGCGCCCTGGCCATGGCGGGCGGCATCCATTTGCGGCTTCCCTACCAGTCCGATCCCGAGACGCGCAAGCGCATCAACTCGGGCGAAATGGATTACATGGATATCCACCTGAGCCACGTCGCTCAGTTCGTGGAATATGGCTTCCTCGGCAAGATGGATGTCGCGCTCATCGAGGTCGCTGCGGTGCTCGAGGATGGGCGACTGCTTCCTAGTTCTTCGATCGGCAACAACAAAACGTGGATCGATCAGGCGGAGCGGGTGATTCTCGAAGTCAATTCCTGGCAGCCCGCCGCGCTCGAAGGCATGCACGACATTTATTACGGCCTGCAACCGCCGCCCAATCGCGGGCCGATTCCTCTCGTATCGACGGGGCAGAGGATCGGCACGCCGTATATCAACGTGCCGGCCGAGAAAGTCGTTGCCATCGTTCTGACCGACTCTCCCGACCGTAACAGTGCCTTCAAAGCGCCGGATCAAGCTTCGCAGCGCATCGCCGGACACATCCTGGAATTTCTCAGTTGGGAAGTGCAGAAGGGCCGCATGCCGGCGAACCTGCTGCCCCTGCAATCAGGCGTGGGCAACATCGCAAACGCAGTGTTGTTTGGGTTGGAGGAAGGCAATTTCGAAGGACTGACCTCGTACACCGAGGTGATTCAGGACGGAATGATCCGACTGTTGAAGTCAGGCAAGCTTACGTGTGCATCGGCGACGGCTTTTTCTCTAAGTCCCGAGATGCTGACCGAAGTGAACGCCAACATGGCGAGCTATCGCGACCGCATTGTCCTGCGGCCGCAGGAAATCTCGAATCATCCGGAAATTATCCGTCGCCTTGGGGTGATCGCGATGAACGGCATGATCGAAGCCGACATCTATGGCAATGTGAACTCGACACACGTGATGGCATCGCGCATTCAAAACGGCATTGGCGGCTCAGGAGACTTTGCGCGCAACGGCTATCTTTCGATCTTCATGGCGCCGTCGATCGCACAAAAGGGCACGATCTCGACCATCGTTCCGATGGTCTCGCACGTAGATCACACCGAACATGATGTGCAGGTCATCGTGACCGAACAAGGATTGGCTGATCTGCGGGGCCTGTCTCCGCGGCAACGCGCGCACCTGGTGATCGAGAAGTGCTGCAACCCCGAATACAAGCCGCACCTGCTGGATTATTTCAATCGTGCTGAGCGACTCGCGTATGGCAAGCACACGCCACATCTGCCGACAGAATCGCTGGGCTGGCACAGCCGCTATCTGCGCAGCGGGGATATGCGGAGGCGGGAGGAGGACGAGGCGCAAACATCAGATTGCGCTCATGTGTGCCGGGGGCGCAGGTTTTCGTGAACCTCGCAGGCCCTAGAATGTAGCGGTGCTCCTGATCCTGCGCACTCTCGGATGGTTGATTTGCGCCGTTTACTCCACGATTCCCGGCTACTGGCTCCTCATCCATCCGCGCGCGGATTACTGGCGCGCCCGGCGCTCTCCGTATCGCGTCCTGCTTCCGCTTTGGGCTGGCATGCTCGTGATCGTATTGGCGGCGACTGAACCGATCCGAAATGCTTCCCTCTATCAAAGCAACTGGACGTGGCTCCCCGCGGGCTGCCTCTTCGCAGTCGGCATCTGGCTCTATAAAACGGGAGGCGCCCGCTTCAGCCTGCAACAACTGCAGGGCATGCCCGAACTCAGCACTGCGCACTCCGATCAGCCTTTGATCATCACCGGCATCCGCGCGCGGGTGCGCCATCCCATCTATCTCGCGCACTTCTGCGAGATGCTCGCCTGGAGCATTGGAACGGGGCTAGCCGTGTGCTTCGTTCTAACTACGCTCACGGTCGTCACGGGCGCCATTATGATCCGCGCCGAGGATGCAGAACTGGAGCGGAGGTTTGGCGAGCCGTATCGCTCGTATCGGAAATCGGTCCCGGCAATCTTCCCGAAATTGGGGAACAACTGATCGTTGAAAAAAAGCAGACCTCAGCGGCTTAAGCCACGGAGAGGCTCCTTCTTTGGCCCGACTGAAGTCGGGCCCTTCCCGATCTTGAGATGAATTCGAGGGCTGACCCGCACGGGGCCCGGCACAACGTCATTGATCCGACCCTCGTGCAACCCCGCCCCGTCTATAATCCGCTTGGGCCAAGAGCTAACGGCTAAGAGCCGATAGCTACTCTCATGCGTTTCGAACTCTTTGTCGCAACCCGCTATTTGCGCGCCAAACGTCGCCAGGCCTTTATCGGCGTGATCACGGCCATCTCCATTCTTGGAGTGGCTGCTGGGGTTGCTTCACTCATTGTTGCTCTCGCGATCAATAATGGCTTCCGACAGGATCTGCAGCAACGATTGCTCGGTTCAACCTCGCATGTAAGTCTTCTGCGCGTGCAGAGCGACGGCATCAAGGAGTGGCCTGCGCTGCTTGAACGTCTGCGTCACGAGCGGCACGTGGTCGCGGCTGCGCCCGCGATTTATGAACAGGTGCTGATCTCGCGCGGGCCGCGTGCACGGGGCGCGGTGCTCAAGGGGATGATCCCCTCGTACGAACGCAGGGTGAGCGATCTGCTGAGTACGGTGCGGATTGGCTCGGCCGACGCACTTGAGGAGACGTCGGGCGGTGCGACTGCTAGTCAGGATTCGAACAGCGACAACAATTCCACCTCAACGGCCGACAGGAGTGTCCGCCCCACAACGGCCGATTCACTTGCTGATGTGCACGACCGCGTCGCCGCCATGCCCCCCATCATCCTCGGCAAAGACATGGCCGATGAGCTTGGCGCCGGCGTCGGCTCGGTCGTTCTCGTTACCAGCCCGCAAGGCGAACTGACGCCGTTCGGGATGGTGCCCAAGTACAACCGCTTCCGCGTCGTTGGAATCTTCAACTCAGGCTTCTACGACTACGACACTTCCTGGGCCTTCACGCGCCTGTCGGATGCGCAGCGGCTGTTCGGTTTGGGCGACCTCATCTCGGTGATCCAGTTCAAGGTCGACGACATCTACCAGGCCGATGGCATTGGAAAAGAACTCGAGCAGGCAGCCGGCCAAGGCTTCATGGCGACCAGCTGGATGGAGCAGAATCGCGCTTTGTTCCGCGCGCTGCGGCTGGAGCGCCTGGTCACGTTCATCACGATTGGGCTCATCGTGTTTGTTGCCGCGTTAAACATCCTGATCTCGCTCACCATGATGGTGATGGAAAAGACGAAAGACATTGCCGTGCTCCGTTCGATGGGCACGCGCAAATCGCAAATCCGCCGGCTGTTTGTGGCGCAGGGACTTCTGATTGGACTGATCGGCACGTCGATCGGCCTCGTTCTGGGATTTGCACTTTCCTGGGCCGGCGCGCGCTACCACCTGATCTCGTTGGCTCCCGAGGTGTATTCCATCGACTACGTGCCGTTTGCGCCACGCGCGCTCGACGGAGTTCTGGTCGCGCTGGTGGCGATCGGTATCTCGTTTGTCGCCACCATGTATCCATCCTGGTCGGCGGCGCGCATCCTGCCGGCTGAGGCACTTCGCTACGAGTAGGGTCTCCTACAGTCCCGACGACGGGAAAATCCTGTAAAACCGCCCTTGTTTTGCCCTTTTGGCTGCACAAAGGTGCACCCTGTGACCATCGTCACATTGCGCTGTGAGGGAACAGGTATAGATTTGCGGCATGCAGCTTTCCATTTTTGGGAATCTGCTTCGCCACCGGGCCCCATGTTCTAATGACATCAGGCAACCCGGAAGCATCTAACACCCGGCCCCGAAAAATTGGCGCCGGCAGGCGGGTTGCAACTGCTCTCTGTATCGAAGGGGAAGCCAGTTGCATCTAAATGCGCAGGACCCGATGTTGCGGGTCGAGAAGCTGAAAAAGGTCTTTCGCTCAGGCGATTCCGACCTTGTGCTCTTTGAGAATTTATCGTTCGCAGTTGGCAAGGGAGAAATGCTTGCGATCGTGGGCGAGTCAGGAGCGGGCAAGAGTACCTTATTGCACATCCTGGGCGCTCTTGAACGTGCTTCTGACGGTAACGTATACTGCGCCAACTTGCAGCTGAGTTCGCTGGCGGATGATGCCGCCGCGGATTTTCGCAATCGTGAAATCGGGTTCGTATGGCAGTTTCATTACCTGCTTCCCGAGTTCACAGCTCTGGAAAATGCCGCCATGCCGCTGTTGCTCCGCGGGGAGTCTTGGGCGGCTGTACAGGAAGATGCGAAACACTGGCTGCGGGAGGTTGGTCTTGAAGCACGTGGGCATCACCGGTCGGGAGAGCTTTCGGGGGGAGAACAACAGCGCGTGGCGTTGGCTCGCGCTCTCATCACCAAACCGAAACTCCTGCTGGCGGATGAACCCACCGGCGACTTGGATGGCCGTACCGCTGAGTCGATTTTTGAATTGATTGCCCGGCTACATCGCGACTACCAACTGACCTCTCTCATTGCGACTCACAATCTCGCCTTCGCGCGCCGGTGCCACCGGGTCGTCCGCTTACATCATGGGCACATCGAAGAAGTCGTACCGGAATCATTGCCCGCATGAACACAGATTTTGCCGGCACAGGGCGTAACGTAGTGGCGGAGTGGGAACACGATTAAGAGTGGAGCGAACGAAAACTGGGCCAGCGTCTATGGCACAACAGTGCCATTAGTAAACTTGCCCGCAATAAAAACGATTCAGGGGGTTGGGTTTCGTGGCCTCTTGATTGCATAATGCTTGGTAGGGCCACGAGTTTTCGTGGGAGTTGGAGTCGCAAGTTCTGACTCCCGTGCCAACTCAAGGGGGAAGGGGCTATATGTTCGAACGTTATACGGAGAAAGCCAGGCGCGTTATTTTTTTCGCGCGGTATGAGGCCAGCCAGTTCGGCTCTCCTTACATAGAGACCGAGCATTTGTTGCTGGGCTTGCTGCGTGAAGACAAGGCCCTGACCAACCGCTTCCTGCGCTCTCATGCCTCGGTTGAATCGATCCGCAAGCAGATTGAAGGTCATACTACGATCCGGGAAAAGGTTTCGACGTCGGTCGACCTCCCGCTGAGCAATGAATGCAAGCGTGTTCTGGCCTACGCAGCTGAAGAAGCCGAGCGCCTGTCGCACAAACACATTGGCACGGAACATCTTCTGTTGGGACTGCTGCGCGAAGAAAAGTGCTTTGCTGCGGAGATTTTGCACGAGCGCGGTCTGCGCCTGCCAACCATCCGCGAAGAACTCGCCCGCACCAGCCAGGAAAAAGCCCAGCCGCAACGGCAGCGTGAGTCTTCCCTGCTCGCGGAATTTTCACGCGACCTGACCCAGGCCGCTATGGATAGCCAACTGGATCCGCTGGTCGGCCGCGAAGGAGAAGTCGATCGGGTCATCCAGATTCTGTGCCGCCGCACCAAGAACAATCCGGTGCTGATCGGCGAGCCGGGCGTTGGCAAGACTGCCATCGTCGAAGGGTTAGCGCAGCGCATCGCGGACGGCGAAGTTCCATCGTTCCTGGCCGACAAACGCATCCTGGCCCTCGATCTTTCGCTGATCGTCGCTGGCACCAAGTATCGCGGACAATTTGAAGAGCGACTGAAAACCATCATGAAAGAGTTGATGGAGAATCAGAATTCCATCATCTTCATCGATGAGTTGCACACGCTGGTGGGAGCGGGGTCTGCGGAAGGATCGCTCGATGCCGCCAACATCCTGAAGCCTGCTTTGTCGCGCGGCGAGATCCAGTGCATCGGCGCAACCACGCCGGGCGAATATCGCAAGTCGATCGAAAAAGACCGTTCGCTCGAGCGTCGTTTCCAGGCCGTGAAAGTTCCGCCGCCGAACGAAGTCGACGCCACCAAGATTTTGTTCGGGATCAAGGACCGGTACGAGAAGTTCCACGCCGTCACCTACACCGACGACGCGATCGCTTTCTCGGTATCGCATTCGAACCGTTACATCCCGGACCGCTTCCTGCCTGACAAGGCGATCGACCTCATTGACGAAGCTGGCGCGCGCGTGAAACTGCGCCAGACCTCGCTACCTGAGGAGATTACCGAAGTCCAGAAGCGCATCAAGTTCATCGTTCACCGCATGGAGAACGCCATCGCGAACCACGAGTTCGAGAAGGCGCGCTTCTACTCGGACGAGGAACGCAAAGAGCGCGAGAACCTGCGCGCTCTTCGCGAAAAATATCATCTCGACGAATCTTCCACTGGCGTAGTGGGCCGTGAGGACATCGAGGACGTCGTGTCCCGTTGGACCGGCGTGCCGATCATGTCGATCAAGGAAGAGGAGTCGGCGAAGCTGCTGCGCATTGAAGAAGAACTGCACAAGCGCATCATTTCGCAGGACAAATCGATTGTGGCGCTGGCTCGCGCCATCCGTCGCAGCCGCGCGGGGCTGAAGAGCCCGAACCGGCCCATCGGATCATTCCTGTTCCTGGGACCGACGGGCGTCGGCAAGACGGAAGTCGCGCGGACGCTGGCCCAGTTTATGTTCGGCAGCGAGAAATCGCTGGTGCGCTTCGATATGTCGGAGTTCATGGAGAAGCACTCGGTCTCGAAGCTGATCGGCTCGCCTCCGGGATACGTGGGCTACGAAGAGGGCGGCCAGTTGACCGAGCGCGTAAAGCGGGCGCCCTACTCGGTGGTTCTGCTCGACGAAATCGAGAAGGCGCATCCGGATGTCTTCAACATCCTGTTGCAGGTGTTTGAAGACGGCCAATTGAGCGACGGCTTGGGCAACACGGTCGACTTCAAAAACACGATCATCATCATGACGTCGAACATCGGCGCCCGGCACTTGCAGCGCCGTGAAGGATTGGGCTTCCAGTCGTCGAAGGAAGAGATGATCTCGGAGAAGGTCGAAGACCTCGTGAAAAACGAAGTCAAGCGCACCTTCAATCCGGAATTCCTCAACCGCCTGGACGAGATCATCCTGTTCACCGCCTTGAGCGAGCAGGACCTGATCCAGATTCTCGAGCTGATGGTCACCCAACTGAACCAGAACCTGGCGCAGCGCTCGATCACCGTAACGGTAGCTGACGAAGCCAAGCGCTGGATCCTGAACCAAACCTTAACCGACCGCAGCTACGGTGCGCGCCCATTGCGCCGCGCGCTGCAGAAGTACATCGAGGATCCACTCTCCGAAGCACTGATCCAGGGCACGATCACAACGCGCCCCGCGTTCATCGAAGTCTTCCTCGACGGCGACAAGCTGTACTATCGCCCGGTGGACTCGGAGAAGGCAGAAGGCGTGTTGCTGTACGAGAACTAGCTAGAAGCTGTCAGCTATCAGACAAATCGGCCGCCGGCGAAAGCTGGCGGCTTTTGTTTTTGTCCACCAAAAGCTTTTAACCGCAAAGGTCGCAAAGGCTTCGCTAAGGACGCAGAGAAAACCATTTTTTGGGCTCTTTGCTTCCTCCGTGGATTGTCTTTGCGCGCCCTTCGCGGGTTTTCTTCGCGACCTTTGCGGTTCAAGATCTTTGATTGGGGCCACCAATCCGGCCTATTTTCTCTGCGACCTTCCTCTGAAAACTGGAATCTAGGCAATGGTTACCTGCAATCGTCCGGGCCTCATTCTGGGCCGAGGGCGGGACGCCCTCGCGACTGCCGGCAGGATGCCGGCGCTACTTTTCTTGGGAAGGAGCACCATGGAGAAGGTCAATATCGCGCAGAAGTTCTCGCAGATTCCGGAACCTTGGAAGCCGCGCATTGCCGGCGAACTCAACGGCCAGATGGTCAAGCTGGGCAAGTTCCAGGGACCGTTCGTGTGGCACCATCACGAGAACGAGGATGAGCTGTTTCTGGTCGTCAAGGGTCGCTTTCGCATGGAATTGCGCGACCGCAATATCTGGATTGAAGAGGGCGAATTCTTGATCGTTCCTCGCGGCGTAGAACACCGCCCTGTCGCCGAGGAAGAGGCTTGGGTACTCCTCTTCGAGCCGGCGTCAACACTCAACACCGGTAACGTGCAGAACGAACTCACTTTGCCTGAGCTGGAGCGCGCGTAGGACTCCTGAGTCAACGGACGCAAGCAGAAATGCCCACGCTACAGATTTTCAGAAAAACAAAACTCTCAACTCAAGGAGCGGAGTTCCCAGATGACACGCGCAGGCACGACAGCCATTGATCTCAGTCTTGCAAACATCAAGAGGGCTGCGACCGTCATCGACCCGGTCTTCCTGAACAGCCCGCAGTTCGTCGACGAGCAACTTAGTGCTGCGCTCGGGAAGCGAACAGTCGTAAAGGTCGAGACCGCGAACCCCATTCGTAGCTTCAAGGGCCGCGGCGCAGACTTCCTGCTGCGCAACTTCGACGTCAGACAGAAAGCGGTCTGCGCCTCCGCGGGCAATTTCGGACAGGCCATCGCCTACGCGGGGCGCAGCCGGGGAATCGCGGTCGAAGTCTACGTTCCCACTGACGCTAATCCGCTGAAGATCGCGCGCATGCGTTCGTTCGGCGCCAAGGTCATCGCGATTGGATCAGATTTCGACGACGCCAAGCAGCATGCGAGACAATACGTCGCGCAGCAATCCGACTGCATCTTCGTGGAGGACGGACAAGATCCCGCCATTGCCGAGGGCGCAGGAACCATCGGCATCGAACTTTTGAAAGCGGGCCCAATCGACGCCGTCGTCGTTCCTCTCGGGGATGGGGCGTTGATCAGTGGCATCGCAATGTGGGTGAAGGTGCAGTCGCCGCGCACAAAAATTGTCGGAGTCTGCGCGGAAGGCGCCGCTGCCATGGAGGTCAGCTGGCGAGCGGGTCGCGCTGTTTCGATCGATGGCGCCGATACTTTCGCCGATGGGATCGCGGTGCGCGTGCCGGTCGCCGACTCGGTCACGCGCGTCAACTTCTTGGTCGATGACATTGTTCTGGTCAGCGACGCGCAGATGCTCGAGGCCATGCAAATCGCTGCTTCGACTCTCGGACTTCTGCTGGAACCCTCGGGGGCAGCGGGACTCGCAGCGATTCGCGCGCATCACTTTGCTGGAGATCAAATCGCCACTATTCTGACGGGCAGCAACATCCATCCCGACCTGATCGCGAAGATTGTTGATTCGTCGAAAGCTTTTAACCGCTAAGGTCGCCAAGAACGGCCCCAAAGGTCGCTGAGGAAAGCGGAGAGATTTTCCTACACAACCTAGGGCGCGTTCTTCCTAGGCGCTCTTGGCGCTTAAGAGTCTCCGCCGACGCGACTCACTCCACCCCACCTTCGTCACACCACCTCGTTTTCGCGCAGACAGCTCCCACTCCAACTACACTTATTTCCTTGCTTTTCAGTCTCTTACAAGCTGCTTCGCTCGCACGGTAAGTAACGTGACCCGCCTTGGTACATCGTCTTCCGTGCCTTGGGAAAACTCTGCCGCGGCTGCAAGATAGCGAGGTAGTCAGCAACCAGCCTCTGGGCCCTTACCACCTTCCCCCGACAGAGTGCCGACGCAAAACACTATGTCTGAGCAAGATCAGAATTTCGAGGTGGATCAGGCAGGCGAGAGCTGGACATGGCTCGTCTCGACGGTGGCAGCAGTGTTTCTGCTGGTCTCCACCGGGATGCTCCTGCACTTCTACGCACCCGCCCCAACCAACGATCTGCAGGCTCAGGTAACCCAGCTCAACCAGCAGGTGCAGTTGCTGAAGCAAGAGCAGGCGATGCCGGTTGTGGTGCTGAATCGCTACCGAAATTCGATTTGCTACGTGTTCGGCGTCTACCAGGTTGGCTTTCCGAACCAGCCAGCGCGCTTGCGAGCGCGAGTTTCTGGGACGGGATTCATCGTGGCCAACGGCCTCATGGCGACGAATCGCCACGTTTCAGAGCCATGGTATGGAGATCCGGAAGCTGACGCACTGATTCGCCGCGGCGCTGTGCCCACACTTGAGAAACTGGTGGCGTTCTTTCCAGGAACGCCCACCGCGTTCGAACTGACGCCAACAGTCGTTTCGGCACATAGCGATCTGGCCGTGCTTCATGTGGAGTTTTCTCAGAGCAGCCGAAGCCTTGAGCCTCTGCCCCTAGCGAAGCAGCAGACGCCCCCGGGCGAGCTTGTCACCGTCATCGGATATCCCATGGGCGTGGCTGGCATGGTGGCGAAGTCGCCCACCGAAGTTTACGAGCGCCTGGCTTACCGTCACGACGACATTGGCGCGGCCAGCGAATTGGCAGCGTTGTCCCTCATTCGCCCCTCGGCCACTGTAGGCCATCTGGGCGATGTGGTTGGCGACAAGCTGATTTACGACGCGCCCACTGCGCATGGTGGCAGCGGCGGTCCGGTCTTCAATTCTGAGGGCCAGGTAATTGGGATCAACTCCGCTTACATCGACGGCTTCTCGGGGGGCACGCTCGGGATTTCGGTCGACGCGCTGCGTCCGCTGATCGAAGCTGCGCAAAAGACAGTGCCCGCCAGCAACGTGCGCGTGCGATAGAGGCAGCTACTTTCCGTAGTCGTTCCGAACCACTTCCCCGCCCTTCAT